>CAZTLX010000175.1:0-9508 GCA_964614575.1 uncultured Phycisphaeraceae bacterium
TTTACGACACGAAGCTGGCGAGCTTCGCGATGGCGGGCTACGACGTGGCCGCGGCGAGGGGCTTCATCGACCTGTTCGGGCTGCCGATGCAGGTGCGCGGGGTGAAGCACAAGCCGCGGGTGTGAGCGTATGGCGTCGATTGAAAAGCTATAGCGACGCGTGTCCAACCATCAGCGCAACGTGACGTTCGCCGAACTGGTACGGTTGGTTTTGGCCTTCGGCTTTGTCGAGGAGCGGGTTGCGGGAAGCCATCATATTTACCGGCACCCGCAGGCGAAAACGAAATTGAACCTACAGCCGCAAGGCAAGGACGCCAAGCCCTATCAGGTTCGGGACCTGCTCAGGCAGGTTGAGCGGTATAATCTGCAGTTGCAGGACAAAGGCTCATGAAAGACTACCACATCAATATCTTCTTCAGCGACGAGGATGACTGTTACGTCGCGCACATCCCCGACTTGGAGGGCTGCTCCGCGTTCGGCGATTCTCCGGAAGCCGCCGTGCGCGAGGTGGTGGTGGCCAAGCGGTTGTGGCTGGAGGTGGCGAGAGAGCATGGCGATCCGATCCCCGAGCCACGCTACCGCCCGGCGATCTACCAGGCGGTCGCGTGATCGCGCTTCAGGGCGCGTTTCAGTAACGAATCCGAAAGCCGTCGAACGCGCCGGTCGCGGGGCCGGTTGCGGTGTCTGTGTGCCGGAGGTAACGGGACATGGCGTGCTGGAGGTCGCGCAGGAAGGCGTCGAGTTCTTTTGCTTCGCCCTCGGCGACGAGGCGGACGCGGCCGTCGGGCAGGTTTTCGACCGTGCCGGTGACGGCGAAGCGCTGGGCGATGTGCGTGGTCGTCGCGCGGAAGCCGACACCCTGGACGCGGCCGGTGAAGTGGGCGGTGAGTCGGGGCACGCTTGGAATTTAACTCACATCAGCCAGAAGGTGAAGTAGAGGTAGACGCCGAGGACCAGGCCGATCACGGTGATGGTGAGGAAGATATCGAACTTACCCCAGCTCTCGCGGATCTCGCGGCGGTCCTGCGCGCTGCCGCTGCCCCAGGTCAGGCCTTCGATCTGCGCCGGGTCCGGCCGCGCGGTCAGCAGGCTCGTCGCGGCGATCACCACGATGCAGATCACGAACAGGATCGAGGAGAAGTAGAGGAAGTTGAAGTCGCCGAGCGCGGCGAGGAACACGGGGTCATTGACCTTGTCCACGGCCGCGCCGAAGATGGCCTGGATCAAGGTCTTGCCCAGCCCGAGCGTGAAGCCGACGATCAGCCCGGTGACGGCCGCGGCGTTGGTGGTGCGCTTCCAGAACAGGCCCAGCAGGAACACCGCGGTGATCGGCGGCGCGAGGTAGCCCTGTACCGATTGCAGGTACTGGTAAAGCCCGCCGTCGGAGATCTCCGCCATCACGGGGATCCACACCAGCCCGGCGATGACGACCACGACGGTCGCGATCCGCCCGACGCGGACCAGGTGCTTCTCGTCCATGCCCGGCCGCAGCTTCTCGTAAACGTCGATGGTGAACAGCGATGCGGAGGAGTTGAACAGCGAGGAGAGCGAGCTCATCAGTGCCGCGAGCAGCCCGGCGATGACCAGGCCGCGCAGGCCCACGGGCAGCAGGGTGGTGACCAGCGTGGGGAAGACCTTGTCGCCGTCGAGCGTGCCGTCGGTCTTGAGGGGGATCGCGATCAGGCCTTTTTCGTGCAGCGCCCAGCCGATGAGCCCGGGGATCAGGAAGATGAAGACGGGCCAGACCTTGAGCACGCCGCCCCACAGCGCGCCGCGGCGGGCGTTCTTGAGGTCCTTGGCCGAGAGCGTGCGCTGCACGATGTATTGGTCGGTACACCAGTACCAGATGCCGACGATCGGGCTGCCGATGACGATGCCCAGCCAGGGGAAGTTCGCGTCGTCCCACGGCCGCCACAGCGCAAACGCGTCGGAGTTCGCCTTGGCCATGGATTGCAGCTCGCCCCACCCGCCGAGCTGGGAGAGCCCGATCGCGGTGATGCACGCCGAGCCGATCAGCAGCAGCAGGGCCTGCGCGGTGTCGGTGTAGAGCACCGCCCGCAGCCCGCCGAACACGGTGTAGATGCCGGTGAGGATGACGGTGAGGATCGCGCCGATCCAGAACGCGTTCTGCGGCGATCCGAAAGTGTCCGGCAGCAGCGTCGAGAAGACCACCGCGCCGGCGTACACCGTGACCGAGACTTTCGTGAAGATGTAGGCGACCAGCGAGACGAGCGAGAGGATCCACCGGGCGGTCGGCCCGAAGCGTTTTTCGAGGAACTCGGGCACGGTGTACACGCCCGTGCGGTAGTAGAAAGGCACGAAGACCCACGCGAGCATGATCATGATCCACGCGTGCAGCTCGTAGTGCGCCATCGCCATGCCCGAGACCGCGCCTTGGCCCGCGAGCCCGACCACGTGCTCCGAGCCGATGTTCGAGGCGAACAGCGACGCGCCGATGACGAACCAGCCGACGTTGCGTCCGGCGAGGAAGTAGTCGGCGGTGGTGTCCTGCTTCTTGCTCGACCACCAGACGATGCCGATGAGCACGGCGAAGTACGCCGCGATCACCGCCCAGTCGATCGCGGTCAGATTGGAGCCGGCCGCCAGCAGGGGCAGCAGATCGGTCGATCGCAGGGCATCGTGCATCGGAATCTCCAGAAGATGAAACGTGGCGGTGCCGGCAGCGCGACGGGACACGGGCGATCCGCGCCCGTCGGCGCGGTGCGATCGGGCGTGTCTTGCCCGGCGCGAGGCGTCGGGCGGCTCAAGGGTGCCGGCAGAACACCGATGCCCTGAGTCGACCGCATGTTACCGCCCGGTGGTGCGCCCAACAAGAATCAAGCAGGCCGATTCACCCCTCGATCGCGGCCAGTTCTTTCTCATCGATGTCGAAGTTCGCGTGGACCTTCTGCACATCGTCGTGGTCTTCGAGCGCTTCCATGAGGTTCATGGTTTTCTCCGCATCGCGGCCGGTGACGGCGATCGTGGTCTGCGGGATCATCGTGATCTGCGACGACTCGACCGTGAACCCGCCGGCTTCGAGCGCATCGCGCACGGCGATGAACTGGTTCGGCGGGCAGAGCACCAGCCAACTGCCCTCATCCTCATGGATGTCATCGGCACCGGCCTCGAGCGCGGCGGTCATGACCGCTTCTTCGTCGGCACCGTCGCCCGCCAGATAGATCTGACCTTTTTGTTCGAAGTTGTAGGCCACGCAGCCCGATTCGCCCAGGTTCCCGCCGTGCTTCTCGAAGACCTTGCGCAGCTCGGGCACGGTGCGGTTGCGGTTGTCGGTGAGGCAGTCGAGCATGACCGCGACGCCGCCCGGGCCGTAGCCCTCGTAGATGACCGACTCGTAGTTGACGCCCTCGATGTCCCCGGTGCCTTTCTTGATGGCGTTGGCGATGGTGTCCTTGGGCATGTTCTGGGCCTTGGCCTCGTCGATGGCGTAGCGCAGGGCGAGGTTCGCCGCGGGGTCGCCCCCGCCGCTGCGGGCGGCGACGATGATGGCCCGGCTGCACTTGCTCCAGAGCTTCGAGCGCTTGGCGTCCTGGCGGCCCTTGCGGTGTCGGATGTTGGCCCATTTGCTGTGACCGGCCATGGGGTGGGGTCTCCGGGGGTGAGGGTTGGGGGCGGATCGAGCCGGGCATTTTACACGGATGGCGGGGCGCGTCTTGTAAGGCGGGGCGCGGTGTGGGGACCGCGAATCGAGTCGGCCCGCGGGGCCTTCACGCGGGGTCGGCACGGCGGGGGGATGTGATTTAGAATGCGTCGCATGGACCAGGCGAAGCCCACACAGGCGGCGGTCTCGTCGGGCGCGGCGAACCCCGGCGGCACCGCCGCGAGCGACGCCGCCGCGGCCGCCACCCTCGCCGCCGCCTCCGCCGGGTCGGCGATCGGCTCGGCCATGACGGGGCAGACCGGGCAGTCGGGCATCAGCACGATCGGCGGCGGGGGCGGCCGCTCCTCCTTTGCCGCCGATGAACTGGCGATCGTCCTGTCCCATTTCGAGATCGGCGCCATCGAGGCGATCCAGGCCTACCCCCGCGGCAGCCGCAAAGCCCCCAAGCTCATCATCCGCGCCGACTCGGGGCTCTACCTCCTCAAACGCCGCGCGCGGGGCAAGGACGACCCGTTCAAGGTCGCCTTCTGCCACGCCCTGCAGATGCACCTGGCCGAACGACAGTTCCCCCTGCCGCACCTGATCGGCACGCGCAAAGACAACAACTCGATGCTCCAGTGGAAGGGCGCGATCTACGAGCTGTTCGAGTACATCAAGGGCACCAGCTACGACAACTCGCTCGAAGCCACCACCGACTCGGGCAAGATCCTCTCGCTGTTCCACAAGCTGCTCAAGGAATACGAGCCGGAGTACGAACCGCCGCGCGGCAGCTACCACGCCTCGCGCCACGTCGCCTCATCGATGTCGGCGATCCCCAAGACGCTGCAGAAGACCGACCCCGACTCCATCCAGCGCGAGGGCGACCGCATGCTTGAGGTCGTCCGCTTCCTGCATAGCGCCTACAACGAAGCGGCACAACGCGTCAACGAGATCGGCCTCGGCGACTGGCCGACCCAGATCGTCCACTCCGACTGGCACCCGGGCAACATGCTCTTCCGCGGCCACCGCGTCGTCGCCGTGATCGACTACGACGCCGCCCGCATCCAGCAACGCATCATCGACGCGGCCAACGGGGCGCTGCAGTTCTCCATCCTCGGCGGGGGCGACGACCCGGCCCAGTGGCCCGATTACATCGACGAATCACGCTACAAACGCTTCCTCCGCGGCTACGATTCGGTGCCCGACCAGGTGCTCTCCAAGGCCGAGGTCCGCTGCATCCCCTGGCTGATGATCGAGGCCCTGATCGCCGAGAGCGTCATCCCCATCGCCGCGACCGGCAGCTTCGCCCGGCTCGACGGCATGGGCTTCCTCAAGATGGTCGAACGCAAGGTCCGCTGGCTCCAGCAGCACGCCGAGTCCCTCGTCGCCGCGGTGGACGCATAAAAACACTCCCGGGGGCGGCGGGGGCACTTCAGTGCCCACGTGCCCTGAAAAGCGGAAAATCAAACCATGCAAACACAAGCGACCAACATCCATCCTGAGCGGGTGCCACACGCCGCACGCCGCGCCTGGCTGCTCGCGATCACCCTGTCTTTATTTTCCGCTCTTGCGCTCTTGCGCTTTATCCTCCCCCGCTTTTGCGCAGGCCCAGCCCCCCGCCGACATCCTGGCGCGGCTCAACGACCCGGCGTATGACGTGCGGGAGGACGCGTTGTCGGAACTGCTCGCCGACGAGGCGATGGATGAGGAAAAAATCACGGCGCTGCTCCAACGCAGCGACACCGCGGAGCAGCGTCATCGGCTGCTGGCCGCGGCGCGGCACCACGTGCTGCGGGCCGCGCGGCAGACGGATTTCGGGCAGGGCGAAAACGCCTCGCTCGGTGTGTCGCACGACGCGGTGAACCGGGTCGATCCGGCGGGCAACCCGACGGGGGCGGTGCAGATCATCCTCACGCTGCCCGGCTTCCCGGGCCACGCGGTGCTGCGCAGCGGCGACCTGATCACCGCGATCGATGGCAAGCCGTTCCCCCCCAACCTTTCACGCGACCGCTTTGCCGCGATCATCCGGGGCTACGCGCCGGGCGACACCATCACGCTCAGCGTCCAGCGCGGCGAGCGCGAGCTCGAACTCAAAGCGACGCTGGCCTCGGCCCAGGCGCTGGAGGCGATCTACGACGTCGCCTCGGTGGAGCCGACCTTCCGGTACGCGGAGCTGTGGCGGGCCGCACGCGCCCGGCTCGAAGCCGACCTGCCCCCTGCGACTGTGCTGGGGGAGACGGAAGCATAAGCCGCCCCCGTGGGCCGCTCGCGGCTTCGCGCAAACGCCGCGCCTGCTTATCCCCCACGGTTGAGACGTTCACGAGGCCGTAAACGGCACCACGCTATTCCGCCGCCGCCCCCGCGTCATCCGCGAGCTTCTGCGCGCGGATGCGCATCGCTTCGACCATCGCGATGTGTTCGCGGCCGAGCTCGAACTCGGCTTTGGGGAGGAGCAACGCAAGCGTCTGCGCCCGGCCGAGGCGTTCGGCCAGCTCGGGGCTGAGCGTGAACGCCACACGCTCATCGCGCGCGAGCACGCCGGCGGTGGTCTTGGTGCGGCCGGCGCTCGGCGGGGCCTTGAGTTCATCGATCACCGCGTACTCGGCCACCGGCGCGTCGAAGTCCTGCCCGTCGATGCGCAGCGTGGCGGACTTGGCGCTCTTGAGCCAGCGGTTCGGATTGCCGTAGGTGTAGAGCTCGAGTTGGTAAGCCCCCGGCAACGATGCACGATCGCCGGGGTTGGCTTGACGCGCGGGGGCGGGGATGGTGAATGAGCCGCCGAGGCGGTACTCGGAGAAGCCGGCGACGTTGGTGCTGATCACGCGTTTGGGTCTGGCCCGCACGGTGGTGGTATCGGCCTGCTCATCGTGCGTGGTTTCAAAGAGGCTGATGGCGGACTCGATGAGCTCGCCCTTGGCCGAGACCCCGGCAAGCTTTTCCAGCTCGACCATCTCCGCTTCGAGGCGTTGGGTCTTTTCGCGGGCGGCATCCAGCTCGCGCTGCATCATGGTGAGGTCGGCCGAGGCGGGGGATGGCGGGGCGGGGGTTTGCTCGGCCCCGGTTTCGCCGGCGAGTCGGGCGCGAAGCTCCGCGTTTTCTTCCTGCAGGGCCGCGATCTTGGCGTTGAGCTCGGCGATCAGGTCATCGCGTTGATCGGCCTGCGCGGGCGCGGCCGTCAGCACCGCGGCGAGGATGAGCGTGATCAGGTTTGTTCGCCGCACATGAGGCTGATGCATGCTTCGGATTCCTTGTACCCCGTGTCTCGCAGGTCGCCTCAAGGATAGCAGTCTCGTCGCACGCGGCTTCGCGCGAGGGTCGGTTCCCGCACGACTTGAAGGCGTGCGATGCGCGTCAACGTTTCACGAAGCCCGAGCGGCGGGGCAAAAAAACCGCCCCAGGGCATTGCTGCACCTGAGGCGGCTTCCGGGGGCAAGGGTGATCGGGTCGGAGCCTTTGGCTCACTGACCTGCATTAAGCTTAGTCTGACCGCAGCCCCGGAGCAAGTGGCATGAGCCGCGTGGGGTAATTTCCGTGAAAATCCTGATCTGGCGCATGCCAAGCCCGATCATCAGGCATCGAAGGATCATTTGGTTTGCCCCGGGGTCGGCTCGCCCCAGCGGAAGGTCTGCGGCCAACACGGCAGGAACTGCCGGCCACAGCCGCCGCAGCGCTTGCCCGCCGCGTCTGCGAGCAATCGGCCACAGCCTTTGCAGCACGGCCGCCGCCCCCGGCTCAGCGGGTCGGGCGGGAACGCCGGGGCATCTGGCCGCGGCAGCGGTGTGGGCCGCGAGACCGGTGTTTGCGTCGTGATGGTGCTTGTCGTCACCGCCGGTCCTCCGCATTGGTCACGGCCGCGATATGGTCGAGCACGTTGCCGTGGATCCGGTGGATGATGTGATCGGACCAGAGCGTCCAGTACACCTGCGGCGACATGTGGTTGCGGTACCACGTGGTGCCGACCAGTCGCGTGCGGCCGTCCGGCAGCGCGATCAGCTCGAACTGCCCGCGCTGCGAAACCATGAAGCCGTGTAAGTGCGGCGGCTCGACGTGGTCGTAGAAACTAAGCTCGCGCATCGGCGAAGGGTTGTGCGTCACATCGAAGGCCAGCTTGTGCGGCGGGTCCCAAATCGTGATCGGCTCCACGAAAGGCCCGGTGGAGAACTCACAGTAACGCACCGCGCCGACCCCGGTGCCCTCGATCCGCGCAAGCATCGGATACGCCACGCCGGCGCGGAACAGCCAGTCGTCCGGCTCATCGAGTGGGGGGAACGCCACGACGTTGGGCCAAACCTCCTCGGGCGGCCTATCAATCACCACTTCCGTGACCACGTAACGCAGCGGGGGTGTCGGTTGGAACACGCGCTCCATCCCCATCATCGCCGGCGAGGCAAAAAGTGCGATCAACAACATCCGTTTCCAATTCGCTTCCGATCGCTGCGCCTGGATGACATAGCCGGCAGCGGCTCCCACGGTCGTGCATCCGACCCAGATCGGTGCGGCCATGATCAGACAGATGACGCCTTCCAAGGCGAAAACCAGCATCAGTGTGAACACGCCCCCGAGTGCGCCGAGGCTCACCGCAAGGCAACTCTGGAATGCTCTTGGCGCATGCACGCCGTGGATCAGCGATGCGATCACGCCGAGGCAGAACGGAAGGCCGACGAACAGCCCGACGCCGTAGAGTTCAAAGCCTTCCGCACCCATAACGGTGAATCCCCATCCGAGCAGTGCGGTTACGAATACCGCGAAAGCAGCGGAACCATAGGGGTTGTCGGGCACCAGCGCGGTCGGCGACCACCACCGGCGCGGCGTCGGTGCATTCCATTGCGGGTTCGGTTGCTCGGGCAGCACGCAAAGCGCAATAAAGAGGATCAAGTTGATGACAGGCAGGAAGAAGAATATCGCCAGCCATAGCGGCAGCGCCGCCGAGCGCAGCCGGCGGATCGTGAGCATCACGCCGACCCAAGCGAACGGTAGCGAGAAGATCAGCAGCGTGCCGAGATATACGCGCGTGTCCCAGTCATATGAGAGCAAGGCCGACCAGGTGCCTGCCTGCATGTAATCCAGCGGTGACCATGGCCGATCAAAGAGCGTGCTCGCGATCGTCCAATCCAGCGTGATTTTGAGCGCGGCGAGGGTGAGTGCCCACGCGGTGTAGGGCTCGGGTCCGATGCGACCGCGCCAGTTCCAAAGGTTGGTCCTCATGGCATGATCCTTCCAGGAAGCAGAAACCGCCGCTGCGCGCGAGGGTGCAGTACGCGACTGGGTCGCAAGCGATACGGGCGGCTGACTTGGACGCTTCGGACGCCGGGGCTCTGGTGGGCGAGGGTGTAAGCCGTGTCATCGAGCCAGTCGCCGGTGGTGGTGCGCAGGAGGGTGTCGTCGCTCACGGCGGCGTGGGCGCGGCGGATGGGCCAGGGGTCGTGGCGGATGCGGAAGCAGGCCGGCTTGCCGCGGAGGGTGGTGAAGGCGGTGTAGCGTTCGAGGAGGAAGTGGTCGAGGCTGCGCGGCTTTGCGGGGACGAAAGGCGTGTCGGCGGGGGGCTCATCGATGCGCCAGGTGAGCTGGCCTTGCGGGGCGTGCAGGGCGTGGTCGCAGAACGTGCCGTGGTGGTAGGGCAGGCCGAAGGTCGCGGGGCCGAGCAGGACCGCGAGGCGGTTATCGAGCCATTCGCGGATGAAGTAGATGCCCGGCTCGCCGCGGTGTCGGACGTAGGTTCGGAGGTTGACGAAGCGGTGGTCGGAGATCGGGCGCAGCAGCGCCCGGCCGAGGCGGGGGAGGCGGGGCGTGCGCATGCGGTTGAGGGTGAAGAAGACGAGGGAGATGAACGCGAGCGGCCGAGGCGCGGGGAAGTGGCCGCGCTCGCGCCTTCCGGGAGGGGGCGTGGCGGTCCATGTGTCCACCTTGT
>CAZTLX010000176.1:0-9394 GCA_964614575.1 uncultured Phycisphaeraceae bacterium
CACCTCAACACCTGCCCCGTAGGCGTGTGTACGCAGGACCCGGAGCTGCGCAAGAAGTTTGCCGGCCAGCCCGAGCACGTGGTCAACTTCCTCTTCCTCGTCGCCGAGGAATGCCGGCGGTATATGGCCGGCGTCGGCGTGCGGTCGATCGACGAACTGATCGGCCGGGTCGATCTGCTCGAAGCCGACGCCGCGATCAAGCACTGGAAGGCCGACGGCCTGGACCTGACGCCCATCCTCGCCCCCGCGCGCAAGCCCCCCCACCGCGAGAACGTCGGCGTCCGCAAGCTGCAGGCGCAGGACCACGGCCTCGACGCCGTGGCCGACAACCAACTCATCGAGCTCGCCCAACCCGCGCTGCAGAACCGCCAGAAGGTGACCATCACCCGCGATGTACGCAACACCGACCGCGCGCTGGGCACCATGCTCTCCAACCGCGTGTCGCAGGTGACGCGGGGCGTGGGCCTGCCCGATGACACGATCACCCTCAACCTCACCGGCTCGGCCGGGCAGTCGCTGGGCGCGTTCCTCGCGCCGGGCATCACCCTCCGCCTCGAGGGCGACACCAACGACTACCTGGGCAAGGGCTGCTCGGGCGGCAAGATCATCCTCACCCCGCCGGGCGATTCGCCCTTCGTGCCCGAGGAAAACATCATCGCCGGCAACGTGTGCTTCTACGGCGCGACCTCCGGCGAGGCGTATATCCGCGGCGTGGTGGCCGAGCGCTTCTGCGTCCGCAACTCCGGCGTGCGCGCGGTGGTCGAGGGGCTGGGCGACCACGGCTGCGAGTACATGACCGGCGGGCGCGTGGTCGTGCTGGGCAAGACCGGCCGCAACTTCGCCGCGGGCATGTCCGGCGGGATCGCCTACGTCTGGGACCGCGACAACGACTTCCTCCAGCACTGCAACGTCGGCATGGTCGATCTGGAGAAGGTGGCCGACGAGGACGCCGAGGAAATCAAGGCGATGCTCAACAAACACCTGGCGTACACCGGCTCGACCGTCGCCGCCCGCGTGCTGGCCGACTGGGACAAGCTGGTCGGCCAGTTCGTGAAGGTCATGCCGATCGACTACCGCCGCGTGCTTGAAGCGCAGAAGCGCAAAGCGCTGGAAGAGGACGCGATCGAGGCGGGGTGAATAAAGCGGAAAAACAGGAAAACGGAAAAGCGGAGAATTCGGATAAGTCATTTGGGCCGGAGGATTGATTTTCCGCTTTTTCGTTTTTCCGCTTTTCCGATTTCAACACGGAGTGTTGGTAGATGGGTAAGCCCACGGGCTTTTTGGAATTCGAGCGCTCGCCGATGCCGTCGCGTGACCCGCGTGTACGTCTCAACGATTTCTATGAGATCTACGAGCGCGCGGACGTGCAGACGCTGCGCGATCAGGGCGCGCGCTGCATGGACTGCGGCGTGCCGTTCTGTCAGGCCGACCCCGGCTGCCCCATCGACAACCTCATCCCCGAGTGGAACGATCTGGTCTATCACAACCGCTGGAAGGAAGCCTACGAGCGGCTGGCCAAGACCAGCAATTTCTCCGAGTTCACCGGGCGCATCTGCCCCGCGCCCTGCGAGAGCGCGTGCGTCCTGGGCATCAACGAGCCGCCGGTGACGATCAAGAGCATCGAGTGCGCGATCATCGACAAGGCCTTCGAGGAGGGCTGGGTCAAGCCGAACATCCCCGCCACGCGCACGGGTAAAAAGGTCGCGATCATCGGCAGCGGGCCGGCGGGCCTGGCCGCGGCCGATCAGCTCAACAAGGCCGGGCACACCGTCACCGTCTTCGAGCGCGACGACCGCGTCGGCGGGCTGCTGACCTACGGCGTGCCGAACATGAAGCTCGACAAGGGCGTCGTGCAACGCCGCGTCGATCTGCTGGCCGCGGGCGGCATCACCTTCAAAACCAATCACAACGTCGGCGGCGGCCCCAGCGCCCACGGCAGCGCCGCCGACGCCACCGTCGTCGAGCCGCAGGACCTGCTGCGCGATTTTGACGCGGTGCTCCTCGCCTGCGGTGCGCTGCGCGGCCGCGACCTCGACCTGCCCGGCCGCGGGTTGCAAGGCGTCCACCTCGCGATGCAATACCTCTGGAAATCCACCCAGTCGCTGCTCGACTCGCAGTTGGCCGATGGCAACTTCATCGACGCCAAGGGCAAGGATGTCATCGTCATCGGCGGCGGCGACACCGGCACCGATTGCATCGGCACCGCGCTGCGCCAGGGCTGCCGAAGCCTGCTCAACATCACCCGCCGTCAACGCGAGCCCGACCACCGCGACGACGAGCACCCCTGGCCCGGGCCGACCGGCACCTACTACATCGACTACGGCCACGCCGAGGGCATGGCCCGCTTCGACCGCGACCCGCGCGAGTATGAAGTCGCCCCCGTCGCGTTCCTCGGCGACGACGACGGCCGCGTCCGCGCGGTGCAGGTCGAACGCCTGCACTGGCAACGCCACAACGGCCAACTCACCGCCCGCCGCACCGGCAAGCTCGAGGAGCTGCCCGCCCAGCTCGTGCTGCTCTCGGTCGGGTTCACCGGCTACGACACCCCCAGGCTCGTCGAGGCCTTCGGCGTGGACACCGTGCAGGACCAGACCGTCGCCGCGACCGCCGGCGACTTCGGCACCCGCGTGGAGAAGGTCTTCGTCGCCGGGGACATGCGCCGCGGCGCGTCGCTGATCGTCTGGGCCATCGCCGAGGGCCGCGGCGCCGCCCGGCAGATCGACGAGTACCTGATGGGCTATTCCGACCTGCCCGCGCCGGGGCTGGGCAACGCTCTCGCGGCCGATTGATTCGTCCGATTCTGCCTACCAGTCCGATCGCAAGATGCGTTAAACTATGTGGCTCGTTTCACCCGCCCGGTCGCCGCCCGCGGCCGCGGCTCTTGGGAGAAAACTGATGGGTAAGCCCACCGGATTTATGGAGTTTGTGCGCGACACGGTCCGTGATCGTGACCCGCTCGAGCGCCTCAACGATTTCAACGAGTTCCACCTGCCGCTGATGGAGGATGAACGCCGACAGCAGGGCGCCCGCTGCATGGACTGCGGCATCCCGTTCTGCCAATCCGAGGCCGGCTGCCCGATCGACAACCTCATCCCCGAGTGGAACGACCTGGTGTTCCGCGGCCGATGGCGCGAAGCGCTCGACCGCCTGCACCGCACCAACAACTTCCCCGAGTTCACCGGCCGCGTGTGCCCCGCGCCGTGCGAGGGCGCGTGCTGCCTCGGCGTGATCGAGCCGCCCGTCACGATCAAGGACAACGAAGTCACCATCGTCGATAAGGGCTTCGCCGAGGGCTGGATCGTCCCGAACCCGCCGACGACGCGCACGGGCAAGTCCATCGCGATCATCGGCAGCGGGCCCGCAGGGCTGGCCGCGGCCGACCAGCTCAACAAGGCCGGGCACACCGTCACCGTCTACGAACGCGACGACCGTATCGGCGGCCTTCTGATGTACGGCATCCCGAACATGAAGCTCGACAAGCAGATCGTCGAGCGCCGCGTCGCGCTGCTGCGGGCCGAGGGCATCAGCTTTGTCACCAACGCGCACGTCGGCGTGAACACCGACATCCATCGGCTCCGCGAAACACACGACGCGGTGCTGCTGGCGACCGGCGCGACCAAGCCGCGCGACCTGCCCATCCCCGGCCGCGAGTTGCAGGGCGTGCATTTCGCGATGGACTTCCTGCGCCCCAACACCAAGTCGCTGCTCGACTCGCACCACGACGACCGCCAATACATCAGCGCCAAGGACCGCCACGTCGTGGTCATCGGCGGCGGGGACACGGGCAACGACTGTTTAGGCACCTCCCTGCGTCACGGCTGCGCGAGCCTGGTGAACTTCGAGCTGCTCGCCCAGCCGCCCGAAGCGCGTGCCGCGGATAATCCCTGGCCGCAGTGGCCCCGCATCTTCCGCGTGGACTACGGCCACGAAGAGGCCTCCGCGAAGTTCGGCAAAGACCCGCGGGAATACGGCGTTCTCTCCAAGCGCTTCCTCGACGACGGCCAGAGCCGCGTCGCGGGCATCGAGACCGTCGATGTCGCCTGGAGCATCGGCGAGGGCGGCCGACCCACCTTCGAAGAGATCCCCAACTCCGCCCGCACCTTCAAGGCCGACCTGGTCTTCCTCGCGCTGGGGTTCCTCGGCCCGGAAGAAACGCTGGGCGAGAAGCTGGGCCTGGAACGCGACGCGCGGTCGAACTTCAAGGCGGACTACGGCCGGTTCGCCACCAGCAGCGAGGGCGTCTTCGCCGCGGGCGACTGCCGGCGGGGCCAGTCGCTGATCGTCTGGGCCATCGCCGAGGGCCGCGGCGCCGCCCGCTGCATCGACGAATACCTGATGGGCGAAAGCGACCTGCCCGCACCGGGCATGGAGACCCCGCTGGCCTCGAGCGCGGGGTAGGTTAAGGTGTGTCGATGCGTGGCCTTTTGCTGAGCCTTAGTCTGGTGCTGCCGGCGCTACCCGCGTGGGCCGAGCCCGTGCTGTGGGACGAGGCCGAGGGCGGGGACGGGCGGTATTACGAATACGTCACGGAGGCGCTGACCTGGACCGACGCGCGGGAGGCCGCGGCCGCGCGGCGTCACCGCGGGGTGCCCGGCCGGCTGGTGGTCATCACCTCGGCAACGCAGAACGCGTTTGTCCACGGCCTGATCGGCGGCGAGGACCAGCGCGCCTGGATCGGGCTGACCGACGAGGCGGAGGAGGGCGACTTCCGCTGGGTTGATGGCACGCGCCCGGGATACACCAACTGGTCGCCCGGCGAGCCGAACAACGCCGACGACAACGAGCACTACGGCGAGATGCTTCCCAACGGCCGGTGGAACGACAAGATGAATGATCCGCCGGCGCAGCGCGTACCGCCGCAGGGATACCTCGTCGAGTATTACGCGCCGCACCGCCTGGCGGCCACGCAAGCAGGAGCGCGTGATGTGCCGGCGGGTTGAGCGGTGCCTGCGCCTGTGGTGGTGGCTGGGGTTGCTCGTCATCGCGGGCGCGGCGGATCGGCCCGTCACCGGCGAGGCCAAGGAAACTTTCGCCCCACTCGACGCGGTCGTCACCGACTACATGGACAAGGCCGATGCCTCGGCCGCGACGCTGGCGGTGTCACGCGCGGGGGTGCTGCTTTACGCGCGCGGGTTCGGCACGATGGGCGCTGAGCACGACGAGCCCACGCCGCCCGAGGCGCAGTTCCGCATCGCCTCGGTCTCCAAGCCGCTGACCGCCGCGGCCGTGCGCAAGCTCATCGCGGATGATCGGCTGCACGCCGAGACGCGCGCCTTCGAGCTGCTGACCCTGCGCCCCGCGACGCTCGACGATGCCGAGCCCGACCCGCGGCTCCACCAGATCACCATCACCCACCTGCTCGAACACAAGGCCGGGTGGGACCGCGACGCGACGTTCGACCCGGTGTTCCGACTCGACTGCATTTCCGAAGGGATGGGCCTGCGTCGGCCGCCGAACGCGACGGACCTGGTGCGCTACATGATGGCGCGGCCGCTGGACTATGAGCCGGGCGAGCAGGAGGCTTACTCCAACGTCGGCTACGTCGTGCTCGGGCGCGTGATCGAGCGTGCGGGTCGGCAGCCTTACGACCGCTACGTGATGCGGCAGGTGCTGCGGCCGATCGGTTGTGACGCGATCGTGCCCGGCCGGTCGGGCGAGCGCGGCCGATACCCCGACGAGGTGCGCTACCCGCCCGAGGCGTACGGCATGCAGCTCGAAGCGATGGACGCGGCCGCGGGCTGGGTGTCCACCGCGCCCGACCTTTGCCGTTTCATGACCCACTACTGGCTCAGCGGCCAGCCCCGCAAGCCGACGCAGTGGGGCAACTGGCATTTCTTCGGCTCCCTGCCGGGCACCACCGCTTACGTCGAGCAACGCGAGGACGGCTACGACGTCGCGGCCCTCTTCAACAACCGCCGCAAGGATCACTACGAGCAGGACCACGAAGCGCTGCGCGCGGCGATGAATGAAGCGCTCGACGCGCTCGCGGTGCGTCATGATGACGATGATGCGCGATAGCCGGGACGCTACGCGTCCCCGGTTCTCGAAGCCAAAGAAAAGACCGGGGACGCGTAGCGTCCCGGCTGGGGGGAGGGGGATTAAGGCATATTTGTCTGCAGTTTTTCCCAGAGCAGGCGTGCCGCCTGGCCGCGGTGGGAGAGGCTGTTTTTCTCGGCGGGGGTAAGCTCGGCGGTGGTTTGGCCGGGGAAGCGCGGGTGGTCGTCGGGCAGTTGGAACAGCGGGTCGTACCCGAAGCCGTTCGTGCCGCGCCCGCGCTCGGGACGCGCGGGATCGGCGCATTCCTGCGGCAAGAGGATGCGCCCCTCCACCGTGCCCCGCACCACGATCGGCAACCCCCACTGTTTAGCGGTCGGCCCACCCCCGCAAGTGTGCCCCGTCTTTTCTGCTTCCGGGGGCGGGGCCGCGAGACACAGCACGCACACGAACCTTGCCGTGCGCTGCGCGATCGGCGTGTCGCCCAACTCCGCCAACAGCTTGCGGTTGTTGGCCGGGTCCACCACGTCGCGGCCGCCGACGACGCCCGAGTACCGCGCGGAGATGACGCCGGGCGCGCCGCCCAGGGCATCGACCTGCAGCCCGCTGTCGTCCGCGAGGCAGAGCAGGCCGGTCTTCGCCGCGTAATAACGGGCCTTGAGCGCGGCATTGCCCTCGAAGGTCGGCTGGTCCTCGATCGGCTCGGCTATGGCCCCGGCCGGGTCGACCTCGCCCAGCAGCGTGAACGACACCCGCGGGTCGTCGATGACCGCGGCGATCTCGTCGCGCTTGTGCGGGTTGGAGGTGGCGAGCAAAATGCGCATCGGGCGGATATGGTAGCGGGAGGGGGTGAAGGGATTTTCGATTTTGAGATTTTCGATTTTCGATTGCAGAACCCATCAACACCGCAGCCACATGGAGGATCAACCGTGTCCACCCATCGAAAATCAAAAATCGAAAATCGAAAATCCCCTCCCCCCCTCGCCGACGGCACCGGGCTCATCGCCCACGACCCCTACCTCGAAGCCTACCGGCCCATCATGCAGGCGCGCTACCGCCACCTGCACGAGCTGATCCGCCGACTCACCCGCGACGGCAGCCTGCTCGGGCCGATCACCCAGGGCCATCGCTTCTTCGGGCTCAACCGCGGCGAACACGGGGGCCAGCCCGGCGTGTGGTATCGCGAGTGGGCCCCCGGCGCCGATTACGTCGCGCTCATCGGCGACTTCAACAACTGGGACCGCGGTGCCCACCCCTGCGCCCGCGGGGAGCACGGCGAGTGGTCGCTGTTCCTGCCCGATGACCCCTTTGCCCAACGACTGACCCACGGCTCACGCGTGAAGGTCCACGTGGCGAACAATGCCGGGTACGCGATGGACCGCATCCCCGCCTACATCCAACGTGTCGTGCAGGAAGCCGACACCTCGTTCAACGGCCTCTACTGGTCACCCCCGCCCGCAGAGGTTTTTCAATGGCAACATGAAGCGCCGGGAGATCTTGGCCGCGAGGGCCTGCGCATCTACGAGGCGCACGTCGGCATGGCGAGCGAAGAGGGCAAGGTCGCGACGTTTGCCGAGTTCACGCGCGATGTGCTGCCGCGCATCGCGAAGCTCGGCTATAACGCGGTGCAGCTCATGGCGGTGCAGGAGCACCCTTTCTACGGCAGCTTCGGGTACCACGTCTCCAACCTCTTCGCGGTCTCGTCGCGCTTCGGCACGCCGGAAGACCTCAAATCACTCATCGACGCGGCGCACGGCCTGGGCCTGCGCGTGATCATGGACATCGTGCATTCGCACATGGTCAAGAACACCGCCGAGGGCCTGCGCAACTTCGACGGCACCGACCATCAATACTTCCACGCCGGGGCCCGCGGCGAGCACAGCGCGTGGGACTCGATGTGCTACGACTACAGCAAGTGGGAAGTGCTGCGGCTGCTGCTCTCGAACGTGCGCTTCTGGCTGGAAGCGTACCGCTTCGACGGGTTCCGGTTCGACGGCGTCACGTCCATGCTCTACCGCGACCACGGCCTGGGCGCTTCGTTTGACCACTACGACCGCTACTTCGACGGCAACGTCGATGGCGATGCGCTGGCGTACCTCACGCTGGCCAACCACGTTGCGCATATCGTCAAGCCCGACGCGATCACGGTGGCGGAGGACGTGTCGGGCATGCCGGGGCTCGCCCGAGCGATCGAGGAAGGCGGCGTCGGGTTCGACTACCGCCTGGCGATGGGCGTGCCCGACTACTGGATCAAGCTGATCAAGGAGAAGCGGGAAGAGGACTGGAAGCTGGCCGACATCTACGCGACGCTGCTGAATCGTCGGTGGACCGAGCAGCACATCGGCTACGCGGAGAGCCACGACCAGGCGCTGGTCGGCGATAAGACGCTGGCGATGTGGCTGATCGGCGCGGAGATCTACGACGGCATGTCGGCGACGAAGCAGAACCTGGTCGTGGAGCGCGGCGTCGCGCTGCACAAGATGATCCGCCTGCTCACCTTTTCGCTCGCCGGCGAGGGCTACCTCAACTTCATGGGCAACGAGTTCGGCCACCCCGAGTGGATCGACTTCCCACGGCCGGGCAACAACTACTCCTACCACTACGCCCGCCGGCAGTGGTCGCTGCCGCAGCAGGACCACCTGCGGTATCAGGGCCTGGAGCAGTTTGACATCGCGATGCAGCGGCTGGACGTGGAGCACCACCTGCTGCAGGACAAGCTGGTCGAACAGCTCGCGCTGCACGAGGACACCCGGCAGTTGGTTTACCGGCGTGGGCCGTTGGTCTTCGCGTTCAACCTCCACCCGCACGAGTCGTACGAGGGGTTAAGGATCCCCGTGCCGGACGCGTGCGATTACAAGCTGCTGCTGAGCACGGATGCCAAAGCCTTCGGCGGTCACGGCCACGCCGAGCCCCCGACGAAGTATCCCAAGCAGGACGTGCCGATGTACGGTCGGGACCAGAGCGTGCAGGTGTATTTGCCGGCGCGGTCGGCGCTGGTGTTGGGGCCAGGGTGAGCGTTGTCACATATTGAAACAGCGTGCGTTCTGATCCTTTCCCAGGCACATCTTGGTTATGGACGAATCGCATACAAAAGGATAAAGCAATGACAGAAATCGGCGCGCTGATACTACTATGGAATCCAACAAAGTATGCATGGGAGTCTTTATCCGATGATGTTGAACGTGTAGCCAAGGGCAAGAAACTTACGCTCAATTGGACAACAGGTGCCCGCAAGACTGCGCCTATCGGTACGCTTGTTTTTTTCAGACGTGTCCGCAAGAGTCCTACAGGTATCATTGGCTACGGAATCACTAACAGTGCGATTCGCAAGGGACGGCAATATCCCGGCAGATTCAATTCCGAAGCGCAACACCGGGTAAAGCGTTGAGGACCTCGGTCG
>CAZTLX010000177.1:0-9374 GCA_964614575.1 uncultured Phycisphaeraceae bacterium
CGCGAGGTTGCTGGGCTGGGGGAACTTCGGCCCCTGGCCGGGCCGGCCGCCGAACCCGCCGTGCTCCGCGTCGTAAGTCCCCAGCAGCGCGCGGGCCGTGGCGGTGACGGGTTCGGCATCGAGTTCACCCGGCGGCTGCTCATCGGAGGCGAGCGTCTGCTGCACCGCGTCGGCCAGATGGTCGGCCTGCTCGAGCACCTCGTCCCGCCGCGTCTGCCAGGCCTGGTGCAACGCCTCGAGCACCTGCGGGAACGACGGCCGGCCGTGCATCGGCTCGGGCGGCAGATACGTCCCGCACCAGAACGGCTTGAGGCCACCACCGGTCCCGCCCCCGCTCCCGGAAGGAGTTTCGGCGATGCCTGCGCCCCCCTGAGAGATCGCGGAAACTTCCGGGGGCGGGGGTGGGGGGGTGAGGAAGACGCTCATCGGCCAGCCGCCGGCCTGGGTCATGAGCTGCGTGGCGGTCATGTAAAGGTCGTCGAGGTCCGGCCGTTCTTCGCGATCGACCTTGATGTTGACAAAAAGCTCATTCATCTTGCCCGCGATGGCCGGATTCTCGAACACCTGCCGCTCCATCACGTGGCACCAGTAGCAGGTGGCGTAGCCGATGCTCAGGAAGATGGGCTTGTCGAGTTGCCGGGCGAGCGCAAAGGCCTCGTCGCCCCACGGGTACCAATCGACGGGGTTATGCGCGTGCTGCAGCAGGTACGGGCTGGTCTGGTCCTTGAGGCGGTTCACGTATTTCCAGCGCCCGTCGGGGTGCTTGAGCGCGGCGTGGTGCGGGTGGGGGTGGTCGGTTGCGACGGCCATGGCTGATCAATCAATTGTGGGGTGCGGTGCTTCAATCGGATCATAGGCGATGCGTCACGACGCTTCGGTGATCGCGGCTAACATGTCCCGCTTGTTACGGGTGTTTATCCAATCCCCCCGCACCACCGTCGCGCTGGTCATCAGCGTTTTGGTGATCGCGTGGGTTTGGGCCGGCCCGCCGACGTTCAACAGCTCGGCCTGGGTGCTGATGCAGGGCGACCAGCGCAACCTCGCGACGTACAGCGAGCTGCGCGACTCGCTCAACGGCATGGAGGTCGTCGGCGCGGTCTTTGATGAGATCGATGTCTTCTCCGAGGAGGGCGCGGCCAGGATCGACGCGGTGTCGCAGGCCCTGGCGACGGTGCCGGGCGTGGAGCATGTGACCAGCCTGACGACGGATGATAGGCCGGTGCGTGAGGGCATGGGCATCGCGATGCGGCCATACATCCCGCCGCCGGGTCAAGCGTCCGCGTCGGAGGCGGAGCCGGATTGGGGCGCGATCCGGCAGCGCGTGATGTCGCACCTGATCGCGCGGAACGTGCTGGTGGCCGGGGACGGGCGGGCGGCGATGGTGCTGGCGATCTGCGACCGGCAGCTTGATGAGGATGCGGATCACGCCGCGCTTCGCGAGGACTTGCTCCAAGCGCTCGCGCCGTTTCCGGGCGTGCATCTGGTGGCGTATTCGGTGGTCGATGGCGAGGTGCGCGAGACGGTGAAAGCTGATGCGATGGTCTTTATCCCCGCGGCCGGGGTGCTGATGGTGGGCATCCTGCTGCTGACGTTTCGGCGGGTGAAGCTGGTCCTCGCGATGCTGCTCAACCACGCGCTGGTGCTGCTGGCGCTGCCGCCGCTGCTGCAGGTTTATGCCGTGCTGGCGGGCCGGGTGCTGGGCCGCGAGGTCGTGTCCGGCTTCGACCTGTATACCAACATGCTGCTGCCGCTGACCGCGGCGATCCACCTCGCGCTGCAGGTCCATGTCGTTTCGGCCTGCCTGCAGGCGACGGAGCAAGACAACCAGCAGCGGATCGCGACCGGGGTCAGGCGGGTGCGGCGGGCGACGTTGATCGCCGCGTTGACCACGGTGGGGGGCCTGGCGTCGCTGGCGTTTTCGGGGATCGGCCCGGTCGCGCGCTTCGCGATCGTGGGCGGGGTGATGGTCGGGTTTGCCGCGGCGTACACGCTGGGGCCGGGCCTGGCGCTGATCGCGTGGGGCCTGCCCGCCCCGCGGCCAGCAGCCTCAGGCGCGGCCGCGCATGACCGCATCCCCGACGGCCCGCCGCACCACTTCCGCCACTGGGCGGGGCCGATCGCCTTGGTCCTCTTCGCCCTGTTGCCGGGGGTGGCGATGATCCGGACCGATGTGCGGGCCATCGAATTCCTCAGCCCGCAAAGCCCCACGCGACACGCCGCGGAGGTGATCGACGAGCGTTTCGGCGGGATCAACCTCTTCATGATCGAGTACGGCGTCGTTGGGTCCGCGGCGAATGCCGCCGGGACACCCACGGTCAATGATCCGGCGTTCCTGCGGCTGTTGCGTGAACGCCGGGAACAGATCGCGCAGCTTGAGGGCGTGGGCTCGGCCTACGACTACTCGCAGGCCTACTCGATGATCAACCGGGTCTGGCACGGCGACGACCCCGATCACGACCGCCTGCCCGAGAGCCCGCTGATGCACACGCTGGTCGGTGGGCTGCTGAGTTCGACCAGCTTGCCGTTCATCGAGAAGCTGCGCACGGCGGAGGGTGATGCCGCGTTCATCCTCGTGCGCACCGCGAGCATGCCCTCACGCGACTACCTGGCGCTGCTGGAACGGGTGATGGCGGTGGCCGAGGCCGATCTGCCGTCGGGCGTGAGCGTGCGTCCTCGCACGGGGTTGCACACCGTGCTGGAGCAGGATCGTCGGCTGGTGTACGAGCAGGCGGGCAGCACTGCGCTGACGCTGGGCTTCGTGCTGGTGATGACGCTTTTGGTGTGGCGCAGCCTGCCGCTGGCGCTGTCGGTCACGCTGGTCTCGGGCCTGCCGGTGCTGGCGATGCTCGGGCTCGCGGGCTACACCGACATCAGCATCAACTCGATCACGATGATGACCGCGTCGGTGGTGCTGGGCCTGGCGGTGGATGACGCGGCCCACCTGGTCGATGGGGCGCTGCGCCGCCGGGGCGAAGGCATGACCCGGCGCGAGGCGGTCCACGCGGCGTTGCGGGCCAAGCGCCGGCCGATCATCTGCACCTCCGCGATCCTCGGCAGCATGCTGGGCTTGTTCGCGCTCTCGTCGTTCCCGCCGGTGCAGGCGTTCGGCGTGCTGGCCTGCGTGGCCCTGCTCGCGGCGCTGGCGGCGGTCCTGGTGCTCCTGCCCTGGCTGATCAGCCTCGGCGGTGCCCGTCAATCGGCCGCGGCGTTGAGCGACCAGTCGTAGTCTTTCCATTGAATCTGGATGCTCTGCCCACGCTGCCGTGCGGCCGCGACCCCGTCGTGATGCCGTGCGACCTCGGCGAGCACGACGTCGGTCAACTCACCCTCACCGAAATCCTGGCCGTACCACTTGTAGAGCGGGGTGAGCTTGAGCGTGCCGGTCTTCGCGTCGAATTCGACGAACTTCGGCGAGGCGTGGACGCGGCGGGTTTGGTCGGTGAGCTGCGCTTCGAGCTTCGCCAGGGTGTAGGCCTCGGCCCGCAGGGGCGGGCAGTCCAGCGCGGCACACACCAGCGCCCAGTGGATCCGTGGCTCATCGAACTGCTTGCGGATCATCTCGTGCTCGATCTGGTTGAGCGAGACCTGCTTGCCGCCCAGGTCCCAGCGCACCGCGTCCCAGCGCCGCTCCTCCGGGATGTCCATGATCGAATCGATCGCCCGGTACTCCACGATCAGCTTGAGCGTGAACGCGTTGTAGGCATTGATCAGCAGGGCGAGCTTCGCGGGCTCGGGCAACGCTGCGAGATCGACCGCCGCCAACTGATCCAGATAGGCGTCGAGTTGCTCGGGCTGCCGGCGCAGGGCGTCGTAATGGACCAAACCTTCGTCGCTGACCGCGGCCCGAAGCACCGCGTCGAAGGCATGGTGATCGAATTCAATCGCCTTGTCCTCCCCCCGCAGCGCGGCCGGGAACAGGACAAGCGTGAAGATGAGCGCGAGGACGGGCGGGAAGCGCATGGCGAATTCCTTAAACATGCTTTGGCTTAATCGCCCAACGCCCCGGTGCAGGACGAGCCGGCACCCGCGGTGCATCCGAAGCAATGCGCCGCGGTGCGGATCGGGCGGTCGAGCAGCTCGCGCGGCGTGAACTGCCAGAGCTTGCGGCTGTTGGCCTCGACGGTGTGTTCATCATCGCCCGGGCCAAACGCCTCGGGGTCCAGCGGCATCTGCATCATCTGGTTGAAGTCGCAGTCATAGACCGAGCCTTGCCAGCCGACCGAGATCAGACCGCGGCACATCACCGATTCGACGTTCGCGGGGTTGTGCGCCGCGATGAGTTTGTTCATGTAGACGTCGTGCTGCCCGTCACGCCGCAGCGCGTGCTCGAAGCGTTTGATCGGCATATTGGTGATCGTCCAGAGCGTGTTGAACGCGATGCCGAAGTGTTCGGACAGGTAAGCCTTGTAGTCTTTTTCCAGCGAGGCTTGTGCGGGTGGCAGGCCGTAGCCCACGGGGTTGTACACCAGGTCCAGCTTGAGGCCGGTGCCGGGACGGCCGTAGCCCACGGCGTTGAGCCGCCGCAACGCCTCGATGGACTCGTCATACACCCCCTTGCCGCGCTGCTTATCGACGTTGTCTTCGAGGTAGCAGGGCAGCGACGCGCTGACCTCGACGCGGTGTTCGGCCAGGAAGCCGGGCAGGTCGTCGTAGTCATTATCGAGCAGGATGGTGAGGTTGCAGCGATCGATCACGTGGACGCCGCGGGACGTGAAGGCTTCGACCACTTCGCGGAAGCGCGGGTTCATCTCCGGGGCCCCGCCGGTGAGGTCGGTCACGCGGATGCCGTGGCTTTCGCGGTGCTCGTCGAACCAGCGGAGGATGCGCTCGATCGTGAGACCGTCCATGATCTCGGTGCGATGCGGCCCGGCCTCGACGTGGCAGTGGTGGCACGCGAGGTTACACATCTTGCCGAGGTTCAGTTGCAGCGTCGTCAGCTCGCGGCGGCGCAGCGTCTGCCCGTCCGCGGTCATGCGCTTCGCGAACGGGTCGTGGGCTTCGGCGATCGGCAGGGGGATGGTCTGGGACATCGGCGGTGGTGGGGAGGATCAGCAGCAGCCTTCGGGGCCGCAGCCGCAGTCGTCCGCGGGCTCGGTGGTTTCGTGGTAATCCAGCCCCTTGGTGACGCGCGGGTGGCGCAGCGCCCGGGCCTTGCAGTTGAACTGGGCGGCGTCTTGAAGCGCGATCGGCTCGCGCGGCTCGACGCCGATGATCTGCCGGGTGTAAGGCCCATCGACCTGCGTATAGAGTTGGTACGTCTTGTCGCACACCGCCATCCGCTGCCCACGCCGCAGCACGTGGCCGTCGTCATCGACCACCTGTTTCCACGGCCCGGTGTAGATCACCGCCTGATGGCGTTCGAGGCAGGGGCCTTGCTTGCCCTTGTAAGCCCGCACCGTCACCGAGCGGAACTCGATCCCGTTGACCACGCGCCAAGGCCTATCCTGCCGCGAAAGGACCTCGATGCCGTGGAAGCCCGCGTCCTCAAACATCTTAAGAAATTGATCCTCACGAAACGCGCCGCTGATGCAGCCGGACCACAGATCGGGGTCGTTGATCATCTGCGGTGTCGGGTCCTCATCGCAGACGATGTCGCTGATCACACACCGCCCGCCTTTGCGCAGCACGCGGAACATCTCACCAAAGAGCTGCGCCTTGAGGTCGGTTCGTACCAGGTTCAGCACACAGTTGGAGACGATCACGTCGATCGCGTCATCGGCGATCAGCGGGGACATCTGCCGCAGGCGATCCGCCTCGGCTTCGTAGGCGGCCAGCGCGGCGGTGTCGGTGATCGGGTGCTGAGCCAGCCAGCGGTCGGCCGCCTCCACGTCCAGCTTCAAATCCTGGATGCGTCCTTTGAGGAAGCGGACGTTGTCGTGGCCGATCGTTTCCGCGACCTGTGGCTGATGCCGACGCGCGAGGGCGAGCATCTGGTCGTTGATATCCACGCCGATCACCCGGCCCCGAGGCCCGACGACCTGCGCGAGGATGTAGCAGACCTTGCCGCCCCCGCTGCCCAGGTCGAGCACGGTTTCCGCTTCGGCGACATGGCGCGACGGGTCGCCGCAGCCGTAGTCCCGCTCGAGGATCTCGGCGGGGATGACCTTGAGGTAACGCGGGTCGTAGTCGGTGGGGCAGCAGAGCGCCGCTTCGGCTTGATTGGCACCTTGGCCGTAACGCGCTTGCACGGCAGATTCCACGTCCAGCGGTTGGGTTCGGGAAGTCAACACAACGCTCCGATGAGAGGCGGGTCTGGCGGACGGGCGGGTCATGATAGCCTCGCCCTTCCCGGGTCATGTCCCCCACGGTAAAGGTTGCCGGCCGCGGATTTATTTCGAGGAGACGGGAAACCGCTCTGAATCGGCGCATAAAAAAAGGGCCCGGCAGCGAGAAGCCACCGGACCCCGGAGGAGGAAGCAAAATGTATCGCGGTCGCTGATCCGCTGACCAGTCCGCTGCGACGCCCCGAGTCCAGTTTCCGAACGCCCCACTGATCGTGGCTGCGCCCCGGATTCGGACCAAAGTCCCAAGCGGCATCGCCTCGCCGCATTCGCAAACCGTTATCAGCGTAAGGATAATCGGTGGCGAATGCAAGGCCTAATCGCGGCCTGATCCTTCATTCGGCCGTCCCGGCCCCGATCTGCCACTTTTTTGCGGGTCGGTATTGAACCGCCGCCATTTATCCGGTCCTTGCCCGTCGGTGGGGCGGCCGACCGGGCCGGTGGGTTTACATCTCCACGGGCTTGAGCCAGGGCATCATCGCCCGCAGCTCGCGGCCGACCGTTTCGACGCCGTGCTCGTTGTTGGTCGCCCGCTGCTCCTTAAACCACTTGAAGCCGTTGGCGTAGTCATCGCGGAAGGTCTGGGCGAACTCGCCGGACTGGATGCGCTGCAGCGCTTCCTTCATGCGGGCCTTGGTCTTGTCGGTGATGATCTTCGGGCCGGTGTGGTAGTCGCCGAACTCGGCGGTGTTGGAGATGGAGTAGCGCATGTACTTGAGGCCGCCGCGGACGATCAGGTCCACGATCAACTTCACCTCGTGACAGGTCTCGAAGTATGCGAGCTCGGGCGGATAGCCGGCCTCGATCAGCGTCTCAAAGCCCTTCTTGATCAGCTCGCAGAGCCCGCCGCAGAGCACGACCTGCTCGCCGAAGAGGTCGGTCTCGCACTCGTCCTTGAAGGTGGTGACGAGGATGCCGCCCTTGCCGCCGCCGTTGCCGATCGCCCAGGCCATCGCGACATCGCGTGCTTTGCCGGTCGCGTCCTGATGGATCGCCATCAGCGTCGGCACGCCCCCGCCGCGTTCGTATTCCCAGCGGACGGTGTGGCCGGGTCCCTTGGGGGCGACCATGACCACGTCCACGTCATCCGGGGGCGTGATGGTCTGGAAGTGGACGTTGAAGCCGTGCGTGAAGCCGACGCACATGCCGGCTTTCAGGTTCGGCGCGATCGACTTTTCCCAGACGTCCGGCTGGACCTCGTCGGGCAGGGTGATGATCACGAGGTCGGCCTGCCTGACCGCTTCATCGACGGGCAGCGGGTCGAAGCCGTGCTCAACCGCGAGCTTGCCGTTGGCCGAGTCTTTGCGGTTGGCGACGATGACCTTGACGCCGGAGTCACGGAGGTTCTGGGCGTGGGCGTGGCCCTGGCTGCCGTAGCCGATGACCGCCACGGTCTTGCCGTTGAGCCCGTCGAGCGAGCCGTCCTTGTCGTAGAGCGTTTCGATCGCCATGATTGCGGGGTCCTCGGGAAAAAAATTGGAGCGAGCCGGGTAATGTAAGGCCTTGCCGCCACGGCGTAAAGCCGGGCACGCGGCTTGGGGTTGCTCGGTTGCTCAAGACAAGTCTCACGTTCATTCTCGCGTTAGAGATGTCCGCGGTCCCGCGGAGGGCGCATCCGTCGGGGAGGGCGGCCGCCCGGCCGCCGGTGTGGGCCGCGGCGACACGCTAAACTCTCGCCCATGCTCACGCTCCACGGCTACATGAAGTGCCAGACCTGCCGCAACGCCATGAAGTGGCTGGACGATCACGGCTTCGCATACCGGTTTATCGACATCACCACCGAGCCGCCGGGCAAGGCGACGCTCCAGAAGATCATCAAGCAGAAAAAGCCCGTCGCGTACCAGCTCAAGCACCTCTTCAACACCTCCGGCCAGGAATACCGCGGGCAAAATATCGCCACCCAGCGCAAGCAGATGAGCGAGGAGGAGCAACTCGATCTGCTTGCCGGCAACGGCATGATGGTCAAGCGGCCGATCGTCAGCGACGGCCGGACCTTTACCGTCGGGTTTGATCCGGACCTGTTCGAGCGCGTGTGGAGCAAGCGATGAACGCGGCCGGGGCTTCCGCAACCCAAGGCGCCGATTCGCCGGGATTTACCGACGGCCTGCGCGCGTCGGTCGACGGCTTCGCCTACATGAATGAGCACCCGGACCTGTGGCGTTATGCGCTGTGGCCGACGCTGATCAACGCGGTGCTGAGCCTGGCGGTGCTGGTGTGGCTGATCGCGGTGGTGATCATGATTATCGTGTGGCGGTCGGCCGGTGTGGACGCGCACACCACCTGGACGATCACGCGCGAGGTGCTCATCGGGCTGGGACTGCTCGTGCTGGCTGTGGGCGCAACCCTGGCGGTGTGGTGGTTCGCGCAAGGCATCCTGATGGGCCACTTCTACAGCAAGCTCGCGGCGAAGGTGGAAGAGCAACTGGGCGTGGCGCCCGGTGAACTGCAGGAGGTCTCGCTGTGTTTTCAGGTGGTGGATTCGGCGATCGACACCGCGCTGCTGCTGCTGGTGCTCGGCGCGTTTCTTGTGCTGCAGTTGATCCCGCTGATCGGCACGGTGATCGGGCTCGTGGGCTGGGTCTATGCCAACGGCTACATCCTCGGCCGTGACGTGATGGACCACCCCCTGAAGCTGCGCGGCCAACGCCGCGCGCAGCGCCGCGCCTTCGGGCGTCAGCATCGCGGTGTCGTCATCGGCCTGGGCGTTGTCGTCTTCGCGCTCAACTTCCTGCCGCTGATCGGCCCGATGCTGCAGACCACCTCCGTCGTCGGCACCGTCCACCTCCATCGCCGCATGACCCGCCTTCACCATCACCACGCGTAACGATCGATTCCGTCACGCCCGGGCACCATGTCGTGGTCTGACCCCGCGCCGCCAGCGTGGCGATCCGAGCTTGAAGCCGGACCCGACCCAATCCGGCCGCGCTTGCCCACTGACATGCCCCCGGATGATGTGGCCGAGATCGCGATTACCCCAAACGAAAGCCGCCGAGCGGGCCGGGCCGGCTCGGCGATTCGCGTTAAACCCTTGATTTTGAGCGTATCTGAAAGCGGGCGATGAGACTCGAACTCACAACATTCAGCTTGGAAGGC
>CAZTLX010000178.1:0-9238 GCA_964614575.1 uncultured Phycisphaeraceae bacterium
GCCGGCTGCTTGAGTTGTTCTTCCAACCACCGCCATTGCGCTTCACCGAGCATCGTCTTGGCCGGGTCGTCGTCGGGCACCCAGGCCTTGCGGCCGTCCTGCGTGCCGGGCTTGAGCGGCGAGCGGTGGTAGCGTGTGTCGAGCAGGATGATCTGCACGCGTTTGCCTTCCGGGCCAAAGGTCTGCGCGTGATAGACACCCTGCTGCTGCCGCCGCGGATCGTCGGGCGCGATGCCGAAGAAGTCGCAGAACACGCGCTGGCTCATGACGCGCTGCGGGTAGTCTTCCCCCGCATCGTTGGCGCCATAGTCGTGGTCGTCCCATGTCGCGAGCACCGGCACCGCTTGACGCAGCTTCGCGAAGCCGGGCTGCGCACCGAGTTGCGCATAGGCCCGCCGCATCGCCGCCTCGTCCTCCGTGTCGGCATAGACGTTGTCGCCGATCATCAGAAACACGTCCGGCTCATGCGCGAGCACGTGCTCCCACACCGGCTGCGGCCGACCCTGCTTCGCGCACGAGCCAAAGGCGATCAGGTCGATGGGTTGTTCCTGCGCCAAGGCGGAACTACATAAGAACGAAATTAAAAGGCATGCAGATTTCATATGCTTAACATAAATAGCTTACGTTAGTAATCGCTTTATACGTGGGCCGACGAATCTGCATTTGCATTTCAGGCATTTGAAATCAAAATCATTATGCCGAAAATGATGCACTGCGCAAAAAGCAGGATGGTGCCGATCCATCCTGTAACTAACCCCGCTTTCGCCATACCTATACCTGAAGCACATGCATCACCAAACCGCACCTGCCTTTCGTAGCTGCAATACGCAGCAATCGCGAAAGGTCCAAGCAACGCACAAAACACTAACGACAAAATCCCCAGCACCATGCTTGTTACCGCGCTACCTGTCCCTAGGTTGCTGGACTCATGGCGACGGATTGATTGGGTTACGGAGACCCCACACTCCGGGCAAGACCCACCGACCGCCGAGCCGCTCAGGTCGTAACCACACTGCACACAAGAAATAGAAGCGGATTGAATCGGTCCCGGTTCGATTGACATAGGCTGCATGATAAACAAGACCCCGGAGCCGCGCGATATGCCTTTCAACGAGTAGCACGCAGCGCCCCGTGTTCCAACAGCCCGATCATCGCCAGCACCGCCGCGGACGCCCCCGCGATCAGCACCGCCTGCCACGGCTCCCCACGGCCCAGCGTCACGCCGCCCAGCCCCGTCGCCGCCGTCGCCAGGTAAATCACCCCCACCGCTCGGCGTCGGCTCAGGCCCAGCATCACCAGCCGATGCGAGAAGTGCTGGGTATCCCCCACCCACGGCCGCTTGCCCTGACGCAACCGGATCCACACCACCGACACGAAGTCATACAACGGCACCGCGAGCACGACCAGCGGCGTGAGCAGCGCGTGGGCCCGGCCTTCCACGCCTTGCGGCGCATAGGTCGTCTGCACCGCGATCACCGCCATCAGCAGGCCCAGCACGAGCGACCCGCCGTCGCCCATGAACAGGCGGGCCGGGGGGAAGTTGAAACACAGGAACGCGAGCAGCGCCCCGAGCAGCAAGGCCGCGGCCCCGGCAACGAACCACTGCCCCGCCAGCAACGCCGCGGCGAGGAAGATCGCCGCCGCGATCGCGCCCACGCCCGCGCTCAACCCGTCCATGTTGTCGAGCATGTTGAACGCGTTAGTGATCACCACCAGCCACAACACGCTGAGCACGACGCTGAGCAGGTAGCCGCCGGGCAGCGCCTCGTCGAGCAGTTCCAGCACGCGCGTGTCGGCAAACAGCACCACGGCCAGTGCGGCGAGCGTCTGCACAACCAGCTTCACGCCCGCGGGCAGCGGTCGGCGATCATCAATCAATCCGGTAAAGTGCAGCGCGAGCAGCGCCGCGATCAGCACCGCCGCGCCACGCGTCACCGCCCGCACCCCCTCGACCACCTCGGCGTCGCCGGGACGCGCCGGCTCGATCCACCACGCCAGCGCGAGCAGCACCGCCATCGGCAGCACCACCGCCAACGCGATCCCCACCCCGCCGGTGTTCGGCGTCGGCCCGTCGTGCTTCTTGTGCGCCTCGGTCCCGGAAAAATCGTAAAGCCCCCGCTTCGCGCTGACCCGCAGCATCACCGCGCACCCCGCCCCCGCGATCACAAACGCCGGGATCATAAGACCGAGGCAGAACCAGATCATGCCCGCTATTGAACGGCCGGGCGCGCCAAACCGCAAACCGGGTCAACCACACGCCACCTGGCTGGCGACGGAGGTGCTAAACAGCAGGGTCAGCAGCCCGATGATCAGGGCGATCCACCACGGGTGTTGGGTCAGGGCGTAGGGCATTGTGTCCCTCGCTTTCAAACGAAACAGGATTCCACCCACCCATTTTAACGCGCAGGGCATGGGTTCCAAAGGGTTGCGCGCAGAGTACGCCGAGAGCGCGGGAGCAAGACTGGAAGACGGGTTGTCACGCCAAGGCCGCCAATCGACGCCAAGGAAGGGGTGACCCGAGTTGTTACCAAACCTACAGGGCCACCTCAAGATCGGGTGGCCATGCCGGATCAGCCGCTTGCGGCTTCGCGAAACTGGTGCGACACCGCGGGTCGTCAAAGGTTGGCTGTGTCGTATTGATGCTTGACGTGGCTTGGCGGCCTCGGCGTGACCTGTGTCTTGTCCCCGCGCTCTCCGCGAACTCTGCGCGCACCTTAACCTTCGCACATCCACCGCGGGCAACGCGTTTAGTCTCCCAGCACGTAGCTGAAGATCAGCGGGGCGACGATGGTCGCATCCGACTGGATCATGAACTTGGGGGTATCGACTTCGAGCTTGCCCCAGGTGATTTTTTCGTTGGGCACCGCGCCGCTGTACCCGCCGTAGCTGGTCGGGGCGTCGCAGGTCTGGCAGAAGTAGCCCCAGAACGGGGTGTCGTCCCACTCCAGGTCCTGGATCATCATGGGCACGGCACAGATCGGGAAGTCGCCCGCGATCCCGCCGCCGACCTGGAAGAAGCCGATCGACGGCTTGCCCGTGCCCTTGTTGCAGTGGTCCTTGTACCAGTGGGCGAGCTTGACCATCGCCTCGGTGCCGAGCTTCACGACGTTGCCGTGGTTCTCTATGCCGCGCTTGATCGCCCAGCCGGTGAACATGTTGCCCTGGGTGGAGTCTTCCCAGCCGGGCGTGAAGATGGGGATGTCTTTTTCCATCGCCGCGAGCATCCACGAATCTTCCGCGGGCATCTGGTAGTGCTGGGCCAGGTCGCTTTGCCGCAGCACGTCCCAGTAATACTCGTAGGGGAATTGGCGGGTGCCTTCCTTCACCGCCTTGTCGTAGAGGTCGTAGAGCCGCTGCTCGACGTGGCGCATGACGTCTTCGGGGATGCAGGTGTCGGTCACGCGGTTCATGCCGCGGTCGTAGAGTTTCTGCTCTTCCTCGGCGGAGAGCGCCCGCCAGTCCGGGCACCACTGGTATTCCTTGCCCGCCAGCAGCAGGAAGATGTCTTCTTCGAGGTTGGCCCCGGTGCAGGTGATCGCGTGGCACTTGTCCTCGCGGATCATGCGGGCGAGGCTGCGGCCGATGCCGGCGGTGCTCATCGCGCCCGAGAGCGTGACCATCATCCTGCCCCCCGCGTCGAGGTGGGCCTCGTAGGCCTTGGCCGCGGCGAGCATCTCCCGGCTGTTAAAGTTCGTGTAGTGCCGCTCCATGAACGAGCGGATCGCGCCGGTGCCGGTGGCGAACGACGAAGCGGGAGCGGTGATGGTCTGGGTGGTGGTCATGGGATTTTCGATTTGGGGATTTTCGATTTTCGATTGCCGGGCGGCTGATCTAACGCTCTCTCTCGCATTTTAACGGAAGGAGAAAGAATCGAAATTCGAAAATCAAAAATCGAAAATCTCATAAGCCCAGCACGTCCTTCATGTCGTACCGTCCCGGGGCCTTGCCGCCGTCGCCGGCCAGCCATTTCGCGGCTCTTAACGCGCCCAGCACATAACTGTCGCGGCTGGTGCTCACATGCCGCAGCTCCAGCCGTTCCCCCGGCGCGGCGAAATAGACCGTGTGCTCGCCGGGGTGGTCGCCGATGCGGATCGCCTGCACCGTCACCTCGTGGCGATGCCGGGGCACGTCGTCGCCGCTGCGGGTGGTGAGCACGTCCTTTGCGAAGTCGCGGCCGGTCGCCTCGCACACCGTCTGCGCCAGCGACAGCGCGGTGCCGGAGGGCGCATCTTTCTTGAAGCGGTGGTGCGCCTCCATGATCTCGATGTCGTAGTCGTCGCCGAGGATCGGGGCCGCCCGCTTGATCAGCTCGTGCAGCACGTTGACCACGAGGCTGAAGTTGGTCGCCCGCAGGACGGGGATGGTCTTGGCCGCGGCGGTCAGGGCGGCGTCGTCGGCGTCGGTCAGCCCCGTCGTTCCCACCACGAGGGGGACCTGGTGCTCAACGCACCACGGCAGGACGCGGCGGGTGCCCTCGGGCAGGGAGAAGTCGATGACGGCTGATTGCGGCTGGATCAGGGCGTCGGCCAGCGGGATGCCGAGGCGGCCGATCCCCGCCAGCTCGCCCGCGTCCTTGCCCAGGTCGGGGTGGCCGGGGGCGTCTGCGGCGGCGGTGACGGTCAGGCCGGCGTCCGCGGCCAAGGCGACCAGCCGCCGCCCCATCCGCCCCGCCGCCCCGTGGATCGCGATCGTCGTGGTCATAGACGGCTCCTGCGGCAGTTATCCGCGACCGCACCGCGATGGTCAAGCGGCGGGCGCACGGCGGGGCCGCCGCGGCCGGGACTCGGCGGGTCGGAGGCGCGGGCGTTATTCCCGCGGCGGCATCTCCGCCGCGCGCCCGCGAGGATTCCCGGTTACAATCAGAGGCAGATATCAACGATCCAAAAGGGTGTATCAGTGGCGTTATTCGGTCTGGGAAAGAAAAGCTCGTCCAAGCCCTCCGACGCCGGGGATCAGGGCAACGAGGCCAACGGCAACGGTGGCAATGGTAACACTGAGGCCGGCGGCGGCGAGTCGCCCGAATTCCAGCCCGACCCGCGCAAGGCTCGGGCCTGGCTTGATCGGGCGCACACCGTCGCCGACACCGGCAACCACGAGTACGCCATCGAGTGCTACCTCCAGGGCCTGCGCCACAACCCCGACAACCTCGCCGAGCACGAGGCGCTGCGCGATGTCGCCCTCAAGCGCAAGGTCAAGGGCGGCAAGCCGGCGGGCCTGAAGGATCGGCTCAACAAGATGGGCTCGGACCCCATCGCCAAGCTGCTCCACGCCGAGAAGCTCTGGTCGATGGACCCGCTGAACCTCTCGCTGATGCTCGACACGATGGGGGCCGCGGTCGACGCCGACCGCGCCTACCCGGACCTGAGCATCGGCGAGGTCGCATTCTGGGTCGGCGAGACGATCCTCGGTGGTCAAACCGCCAAGCCCGGCAAGAAGAAGGACTACCTCGCGACCTGCGAGCACTTCAAGTCCATCGGCCGCTTCGACAAGGCGGTCGAGGCGATGAAGCGCGCCATCCGCCTCGCGCCCAACGACGACACGCTGCTGGCCCAGCTCAAGGACCTCGAAGCCGAACGCACCATGCAGGAGGGGCGTTACGGCGGGGGGCAGGAGGGCGACTTCCGCGCCAACATCCGCGACGCCGAGAAGCAGCGCGACCTCGAGCTGGGCGACGCGAAGTCGGCCGGCGGATCGCAGATCGACGAGTTGATCGCCCGACGCAAGGCCGAGTTCGAGGAAGACCCCGACGACCTGGACAAGCTGCAGAAGCTGGTCGATGTGCTGATCCGCAAGGAGTCCAACGCCGAGGAGAAGCAGGCGATCGACCTGCTCAACAAAGCGTGGGAGTCGAGCGGGCAGTACCGCTTCAAGGTGCGGGCCGGCGACATCACGATGAAGCAGATCAACCGCTACGTGCGCCAGCTCAAGCAGATGGTGGACGCGGCGCCCGAGGACGAGGAATACAAGAAGCGTTACCACGACACCCTGCTCAAGAAGCTGGCGTTCGAGCTGCAGGAATACACCGACCGGGTGAAGAATTACCCGACGGATTTGTCCTTGAAGCACGAGCTGGGCAAGCGGCTGTTCCAGGCAGGCAAGTTCGACGACGCGATCGGCATGTTCCAGCAGGCGAAGCAGGACCCCAAGGCCCGCGCCTCCTCGCACATCTACCTCGGCCGCTGCTACGTCAACAAGGGCTGGCTCGACGAGGCGCTGGATACGCTGGGCGAGGGCGTCGCCGCCCACCCGCTCAACGACGACACCGTCGCGCTGGACCTGCGCTACCTGAAGATGGACGCCCACATCCGTGCCGCGGAGAAGAACAACTCGGCCGAGCACGCCGAAGAAGCCCGCAAGCTCGCGTCGTACATCCTGCAGGCCAACATCAACTTCCGCGACATCAAGCAGCGCGTCGATCAGATCCGAGCCCTGATGGACAAGCTCGCGGACGGGGAGTGAGGAATTGATATTGGATATTGGACATTTGATATTTGATAGTTGATATTGAATATTGCACGCCGAACATCTGCAGGGTGTCAGGTAGAGGCTGATTGCTGACCAGACATCCAGGTCTGATTTTGTATTTCAATATCCAATCTCAACGATCCAATGTCCAATATCAAATCTCCCTCGGCGCTGTGTCTGATACCTGCGCGGATGGCTTCGACGCGGCTGCCGGGCAAGCCGCTCGCGGATCAGACGGGCAAGCCTTTAATCCAGCACGTGGTCGAGAACGCCCGGCGGGCGGCAACGGTTTCGCGCGTTGTCGTCGCGACCGATGACGCCCGCATCGCCGACGCCGTCCACGCCTTCGGCGGCGAAGCGGTCATGACCCGCGCCGATCACCCCAACGGCACGTCCCGCCTCGCCGAGGCGGTGACGAAACTCGACGCCCAGGACGAGCTGATCCTCAACGTCCAGGGCGATGAGCCGGAGATCGACCCCGCCATCATCGACGCGCTCGTGCAAGGCCTCGCCGCCGACCCCGCCGCGGACATGGCCACCCTCTACGCCCCCTTTGCCCCCGACGAAGACCCGACCAACCCCAACCTTGTCAAGGTCATCAAGGACCGCAACGACCACGCCCTCTACTTCTCCCGCAGCCCCATCCCCTATGACCGCGCTCTGGCCGACCAATCGAAAATCGAAAATCGAAAATCGAAAATCCTCAAACACCCCGGCCTCTACGCCTACCGCCGCGCGTTCCTGCTGCGCTACCCCAGCCTTGCCCCGACGCCCCTCGAACAGACCGAGCAACTCGAACAGCTCCGCGTCCTCGAGCACGGCCACACGATCAAGCTCATCGCCGCGCCCGGCCCCGTCCACCCCGGCATCGACACCCCCGACCAATACGCCGCGTTCGCCGCCCGGCAGGCGCGGCGCTGACCGCCCCGCCGCTTGCGGCTTCGCGAAACCGCCCGTCTGCCGCATGGATTGAAGCGCCCCTTGAACCGCACCGTCCCGTGAAGCCGCGAGCGGCCGAGACGGGCGGATACGCTAAACTACCCCGCCCATGCCCAACCAACTGCAAGGCGAGCTGATCCTCGGCGACGCGAAGCTCGCCATCGTCGTCGGCCGCTTCAACGAGTTCATCACAAAGCACCTGCTCGACGCCGCGATCGACACCTGGCAACAGCTCGGCGGCGACCCCGAGGCGCTGACCGTCGCCCACGTGCCCGGCAGCTTCGAGCTGGGCGTGACCGCCCGCAACCTCGCCGAGACCGGCGACTTCAGCGCGGTCATCTGCCTCGGCTGCGTGATCCGCGGCGAAACCGACCACTACGACCACGTCGTCGCCCAGGCGGCGCAGGGCGTGAAGGACGCGGGCGTCCTCACCGGCGTGCCCTGCATATTCGGCGTGCTGACCGGCGACAGCCTCGAACAGGCCATCCACCGCGCCGGCGCGAAGATGGGCAACGCCGGCCGCTCCGCCATGCTCACCGCGATCGAGATGGGCAACCTCACGAAGAAGATCCGCAAGCCGTTGTCCACCGATTGACACAGAAGGACACCGATTAAGTCGTCAAGGCAGGTTAACCACAGATTGCGCAGATGTCTCAGATTTTGAGACAAGGCGTGCAGCAAAACTGAATAATCTGCGCCATCTGAGAAATCTGTGGTTAAAAACTGCTTCGTTTTATCTGTGTCCTTCTGTGGCAATCTGTGGAAAAAACCAAGCTATGATGACCATCATGCCCCACGCCCGTGACAGCAAGGATCAGCGCCGCGTGCTTCGTCGGTTGACGATGCAGGTGCTCTATCAGATCGACGTCACCGGGCAGACCGATCCGGCCGAGTTGGCCGAGGCGCTCGATGATGAGCACGACACGCCCGAGGCCCGCAGGACCGCGGCCGAGGCGGGAGTGAAGGCGTGGGTGAATCACGCCGAGTATGACGCGTTGCTCACCGGGCTCGCGCCCGACTGGCCGACGCACCGCCAGCCGCCGGTCGATCGCGCGATCCTCCGGCTGGCGTGCGCCGAGATCACGTCCGGCGTCACCCCGCCGAAGGTCGCGATCAACGAGGCGGTGGAACTCGCCAAGCAGTTCGGGGCCGAGCACTCCCCCGCCTTTATCAACGGCGTGCTGGACAAGGCCGCGAAACGGCTGACGCCGGCCGCGCCTCCCGAAGAACCCGCGACACCCGTGAGCGCCGATCGATGGCTCGATGATGCGTTGGAAGATAGGTCGTAGGGCGTTGGGCGTTAGGCGTAGGGGAAGGCAGTAAAATCCTCACACGCACTTCGATCGCCCCCCCACTCCCTACTCCCTACGCCCTACGCCCTACGACCTACGCCCTACGCCCTACGCCCTACGCCCTGACCCTACAACCTCCCCCACCATGTCCCTCTTCAAATCCGCCTTCACGAAGCTCAAGTCCGCGCTGGCCAAGACCAGCACCTCGGCCGGGTCGCCGCTGCGCAACCTGCTGATCGGCCAGCCGCTGTCGCCCGAACTCATCCGCAAGATCGAGCGGCTGCTGGTGCAGGCGGATGTGGGCATCAAGACCGCGATCGAGCTGCGCAAGGACATCGAAGCCGCGTACGACCGCGGCGAGATGAGCACCGGCGACGAGGCGTTCGACTTCCTCAAGGCCCAGCTCATCGCCTACTTCCCCGAGGAAGACCGCCGGCTGCGCTTCGCCCCCGACGGGCACAAGCCCACCGTGATCCTCGTCTGCGGGATCAACGGCGCGGGCAAGACGACCAGCATCGCGAAGATCACCAAGTCGCTGCGGG
>CAZTLX010000179.1:0-9215 GCA_964614575.1 uncultured Phycisphaeraceae bacterium
CCTTGTGTTGCTGGGGCTTGGAGGCCTCTGCCTGCTCGGTGGCCGTCGTCGGCTCGCGTGATCTTTTTGATCCTCACGCCGGCCGGGCCCCGACGGGCCCGGTCGGTTTTGCCCACATCGGTTTCGCACTGGAAAGGCTTGGCCGTGGCCAGAAAAGCATTCACCCTCATCGAACTTCTCGTGGTGATCTCCATCATCGCGCTGCTGATCGCCCTGCTGCTGCCGGCGTTGCAGGGGGCGCGGGAGGCGGCGCGGGCGATCGCCTGCGGCAGCCAGAACCGGCAACTGCTCATCGCGTCGCACAGCTTCGCGGCGGATAAAAACGGCGCGCTGATGTACTGCGGACCCAAGACCAACAACGGCCCGTGGGCACGGTGGTTCCGCGAGCTGGCCTGGCCGGGCAACGACTACATCTCCGGCGGTGGGCTCTACTGGACGGGTACCAACCCGCAGGGCCAACCGGTTGACCTGCACAAGACCAACAACGCCAGCAACATCCTCACCTGCCCATCGGACAGCTACTCGACACAGGCGGACATCCAATACACGCCAGAGGGGACCAAGACCAATCACCTGAGCCGAAGCATCAGCTACCTCGGCAACAGTCTGCTGATGCCGCCCTCGAACTTCGGCGCCAACCAACCCGCGCCGCGGGTCCGGACCGAGGATGTCCCCGCCGCATCGCACACGATCCTGCTGGCGGAAAAACGCGGCGAGATCGATATCAATGACCGCAACGCGACCTCACCGCTCCCGTTTAAGTATGGCAATACCACCAATTTTTTCGCCGGCGGCTCACTGGTCGCGTTCGAGGGCCGGCATGGCAACCAGTCGCTCTATCTCGCCTTCCTCGACGGGCACGCGGCCACCGAGAGCTTCGACCTCGTAGCCGACCTCGCCGACCCCGAGGGGCTCTGGGACCCGGACCGCTGAGCCCCGCCCGCCACGACGTTCACCGCATGCGCCCCTCAACCGCACCGCCGACCAACCGGCGTGTGGGCGCTCCTTCGCATCGATCCATCGTACGCTGTCCCCACAAGGAGATCAGTATGAACCCCCGCATTCTCGCCGGCCTCCTGACGCTCGCGGGCCTCACCGGCCCCGCCTTGGCGAATCCGACTGACCCGATCACTTTCCCCGCCGACAGCCGCGTGATCGATGTCGTAGCGCAGTACGGCGCGACGCCGGATGACGACACCGACGACACCGACGCGATTCAAAAAGCGTTCGAGGAAAACAACGGCAGCGGCGCGGTGATCTACCTGCGCCCCGGCCGATACCTGATCAGCGACACGATCGACTGGATGGGCCGTCGTTCCAATACGATCCTGCAGGGGGCGGGGATCGAACACACGACGATTCAGTTGGTGGACCATACGCAGGGCTTTGATAACCCGAACAAGCCCAAGCACATGTTTTTCACGGGTGGCGCACCCGCGCAGCGGTTCCGCAACGCGATCCGCGACATGACGATCGATGTCGGCAAGGGGAACCCCGGCGCTACCGGGATGAGCTTCTGCGCCAACAACCAGGGCATCGTCCGTGATGTGCGAATACAGAGCGGACCCGACGGCCGGGAGGCCGGCGCGGTTGGGATGTGGATGGACGTCCCGGAGGTCGGGCCGCAACTGATCAAGAACGTGACGATCATCGGCTTCGACGTGGGCATCCGGGTCCGCCACTCGGTCAACTCGGTGACCTTCGAGAACATCACCCTTCAAGGCCAGCGCAAGGCCGGGATCGACAACCACAACAACCTGGTGTTCTTCCGCAATCTCAAGAGCACCAACGCCGTGCCGGCGCTGATCAACGGCGGCCCCGACGGTGTGGCGACAATCATCGACAGCGAATTGATCGGAACGGGTGACGCGTCCGGGAAGGCGGCGATGCTCAACGAGCACCCGCGAAGCGTAATGTTCGCACGCAACGTCAAGATCAATGGCTACGACCTGGCGATCCGCGACGCGGACCTGGGCCCGGTGATGACGGGGCAGATCGAGGAATGGATCAGCGATGCGCCGGGGCTGTTGTTCCCCGGCCCGCAGAAGTCGCTCAACCTGCCCGCGCCCCAGTTCCCCGAGGTGCCGCACGACCCGCTGGATCAGTGGGTCAGCCCGTTGCAGTTCGGGGGCATACCCGACGACGACAAGGACGACACCGAGGCGATCCAACGGGCGATCGACAGCGGCGCGACGACGGTGTACCTGCCGTACAAGGCGGAGCTCCCGCCGCGCGAGCGGGCGAACCAGCCCGGCTGGCGCGGGACGTACAACATCAGCGACACCATCGTCATCCGCGGCAACGTCCGGCGGATCATCGGGCTGGAGGCCTGTATCCAGCCGACCAAGTCTCTGGCCGATGACCCCGACCGCCCGATCTGGCGGTTCGAGAGCGGCGAGCACCCGGTCGTGGTGCTCGAGCGTCTTCGCGTCCCGTTCGGTCAGCTTTTTGATTGTCCGATGATCGAACACGTCGCGGATCGTGACCTGGTCGTGCGCAGCTTCACCGGCGCCCGCCCGCTGCGTCACACGGGTAAGGGCCGGCTTTTCCTCGAAGACGTGGTGGGCAACGCGGTGTACCTGGGCCCCGGCAGCCGGCTGTATGCCGAGCAGTTCAACCTCGAAGGCAAGCCCATGAAGATGACCAACGACGGGGGCGTCGCGTGGATTCATGGCCTGAAGACCGAACCCGCCGGCCCCATCCTCGAAACCATCAATGGCGGCACGACCGAGATCATCGGCGCTCACCTTTACAAGTGTGTGAAATGGGGCAACGACGCTGGCAACTTCTTTGTGAAGGATGCGAAGTTCTCGCTGGTGGGTGGCGGCGAGTACGCGTGGACCCCGTCCTGGGCCTCTGAACAACTGGTGCAGGAAACCCGCGGCGGTGAGACCCGTGAACTGACCCGGCACATGCTGCCCAACCGTGGAAGTGGCAGCATGATCCCGCTGGTCGCGGCGTACCCGGGGCAGGTGCAAGGCACGCCGCCCGGTGCCCCCGTCGTGGAGCAAACCGCGCAAACCGCGGCGTCGATCACCCTCGCCTTCAGCGGCTCGGACCCCGACGATGACCTGGCAGGTTTCCAAGTGACCCGCGACGGGCGGGTCGTTGGGCTGCACCGCGCCGCCTATTCCGAGCGTGGCCTGGAGCCCGATTCGCGGGTGACTTACAAGGTCGCGGCGTATGACCGCTTCGGTAATCTCGGCCCCGCGACGCCCTTTATCGCACAGACCCCGAAAGACGAGGTACCGCCCACCACGCCCGAGGCGCTGCGAACGCTGCGTGTCACCGACCGGCAGGTCCACCTCTTGTGGAAAGCGGCACATGATGAGATCGGCGTGGTGGGATATCGCGTCATCCGCAAAGGGCCGGGCGATGACAAACATACCTACGAGGTCCAGGCAACCGAATGGGTCGATAAGACGGTAACGCCCGGGGACGAGTATGCCTACCACATCGTAGCGTTGGATCGCGCGGGCAACGCGTCATCGCCCGCTGTCCTTAAGGCTCAAACCCTCGCCCACGCGCCGACCCAGATCACCGTGCGTGGTAACGAACTGTCCAGGAAACACCCCAAAGTCAAGACGCGCGGTGATTATGTCGGTGATCTCCACGATGGCACATGGGTGCATTACGCCGACTTGGAACTGGGGCGCGAGAAGCCCTTCGACACCCTGACGCTGCGATACGGCTGCCATGGCAACCGAGCCGGCACCCGGATCGAGGTCTATCTCGATGCGGACATCCGGGGCGAAGGTGACCAAACTTCTGCCGAGGGAGGCAAACTCCTCGCGACGCTGCTGACCGAAGACACCGGCGGGTGGACGCAGTGGCGTGATGTCACGGTGCCGGTCGAGATCACCGAACCCGGCAAACACAGCATCACGTTCGTGGTCCACCGCGGGCAGACCGGCCCCTCGAACTCCTTGGTCAACATCGACCGCTTCACCTTCGCGGCGCAGGCCGCCGGTGAAGTGGCCGAATGAGAGATTACACGGCCTATCACTATCTGGCGGGTGCTGCCGGTAAGGTGGTTCAATGCCGCCTTCGATTATCGGCGGTTGTACCGATAGTCATTGGTGCGGGTGCCGACGTTGGTCATCCCGCGAAACTGGCAGATGTCGAGGACTTCCGCCACGCGTCCAAACGGGGTATTTTCATCGGCATCCAATCGGATGCGCTTGTCGGGCTCCCGCAGGGCCAGGACGCGCAGCCGCCCGTGGAACTCGTTGGCGGTGGACTGTCCGGTTAAATGCTTCACCGCGCTGCACATGCAACCCCACTGATACTCGGTTTGTTACACCTCCAGAGAACAACGTCCACGCTAGGCTCACGCCCGGATCATCCACCCGCTGTCGCTACACATCGGTGTCGGATTATCGTTCAAAGCGCATCTGCGGACAGGCCTGCCCTCTTCAAATCGGTCCGACTTAAGTTCCCGGAATCTAGGTCTTCGGACCGGAGAATGGCAAATCAGCCCCCTTCGAGAGGCGGCGCCCCGGCGGGGTTCAGCTCGCAGGCGAGCGTGCGACTATTCAAAATACAGCGGATTCTGTACATAAGCGCAGAGTCACAGGTCTCAGCGATCTGATTTTTCGGGACGAACGCGTGGGCTACCCCCCCAAGGCGTACACGCTGGTCTGCATATAGCTTTCACCACCGCTGCACCTACTGCTACGCCAAGCACTTCCCCAACTTCTTCAACGTCAAGGACTACTACTACGACCCGCTCACCCAGTGGGACGCCTCTCTTCAAGGCGTTCCTGCGGGCCTACAAGGGGGTGGCCGGACCCCACTTCCTGAGGCTGTTCGCCATGAGCGACTACAAGCAGGAGCACCGGGCGTTCTGGGTGCAGGTGTGTCGGATGGCGAAGCAGGCGGGGGTGCCGACGGTCGTGTTCACCAAGACGCGGGCCTGCGTGGAGGCGTTGGCACCGGTGGCGGCGAGGGTGGTCATCTCCAGGGACAACTCGGCGAGGTGGGGGTTCGACAGCCCCGGCTGGGTAGCGGACGACGCCATCATCAACGCGTACAAGGCGAAGTACGGCAACGTCGTGACCGCGGCGATGGTGGTGGATGAGCGGGACATCGAGGAGGTCGACGCCGACTTCTACATCGCTCACCACGGCAAGATGCAGCACCTGGGCATCACGAAGCGGATCACGCAGGAGCGGGTGGTGGAGTTGGTGGGGAGGAAGAGTGCGTGTACGCCGGCCCACCGGTGCGTGGGGTGTCCCACGGCGTGCATGGTGCATCAGAAACAGGAAGCCGCTCTGAAGATGGCGGCGTGAGACAGGTGAGGCCCCGCCGGGGGCAGGTTCGCGACCGCGGACAGGTGCTCCAATCAACATGTCGTCTCCCCGTCCGACCTGAGCAAATCCGACTTCGAGAAACCCGATTGAGCTTCCCCCCAAGTGACGGGCGCGGGGAACAACAAGGTTAAGCGGCCTGGTGCTTTGCTTCGTAGGCCGCAGGACTCATGTAGTTTAGCGTCGAGTGCAGACGCTGACGATTGTAAAACACCTCGATGTAGTCGAACAGTTTCTGGTGGGCGATGGCCCGCGTCGGCAGCGACTCGTCCAGTTCAGTTTTGAGCGTGCCGAAGAAGCTCTCGTTTACCGCGTTGTCGTAGCAGTTGCCCTTGCGGCTCATGCTGCACGTGACGCCATACGCGCCGAGCAGCTGCTGGAAGTCGCCGCTGGCATATTGGCTGCCGCGATCCGAGTGGTGTACCAATCCCCCCTCCGCCCCCGGAAGTTGCCCCGCAAGCCGATGGCCGGCGCCGAGCCGTTGTTGCAAGGCACGCCGCGTCGCCTCGCAGACCAGGTCGGCCTTGAGGTGGTCGGCCGTGGACCAGCCCACGACCCGGCGGCTGAACAGGTCGATGACCACCGCCAGATACAACCAACCCTCAGCCGTGTCGATGTACGTGATGTCGCTGACCCACTTCTGGTTCGGCCCGGTGGCGGTGAAGTCGCGGCCCAGCACGTTCTCCGCGACGGGTCGTCCATGGTCGCTGTCGGTGGTTCGGGGCTTGCGGCGGCGGGGGGATTTGCCTTGCAATTCAATGCTTTTCATCACCTTGGCGATCGTCTTCTCGCTGACGGCCTCGCCGTCGCGTTGGAGTTGCTGATGGATGCGTGGGCTGCCGTAGGTCCCCCGGAGTTGGGCCGCCGGATGCAATTGGTCTGGACCGGCGAGCGTTCGACCATGGCCGGTCACCTGGGCGGCGACGCGAAGGACCTGATGACGGATCGCACGGCCGGGATCTTCGCGGATGAGTGAGGGGCCTGGGCCCACCCTTTCCAGGGTGGGCTGCGAGTTGCGACAAAGCCCACCCTGGGAAGGGTGGGCCCCGGGGCGGGCCCCCAACAGTCGCCACTTTGAAGTGGATTAAGTGCTTTGTACACCGTAAAATACCGATAGAAGGCGACAGGCATGCGTATCCACACCATCCAAAGCCGGTTGCGACGGACCCGAAGGCGGGCCAAGGCGCTTATCGGACGCCTCCACCGCGACCAGGACGGGGCCACCATGCTCGAGTGGGTGTTGCTGCTGGCGGCGATCGCCCTGCCCTCGTATTTCATCATGCAACTGGCGCTGGCGGCCCTGGTCGGCCATTACCAGATGATCACCACGATCAACGCCCTGCCGTTCCCCTGATGACCCACGCAGAATTCCCCCGCCCGGGTGTATGTGTGGGATGAACGGCTGTGGCAGCACGAGCCCGCGCCAGGCCCCCCATAAGCCGCTCGCGGGTAAAGCCGGCCGCGAAAACATCAAGCACCCGTCAACAACCTCACGCGGTTGCGCGGTCAGCCCAGACACGTGCGATCGCAGTGCGCTCGGCGATCCGAACCCCACACCTCCGCCCGCGACATGAACACTCAGTCCGCTCCAACCTTAGCATCCACCGTGACGACGAACGAGCCCCATCGCCTCGATGCGGGTCGCATCCTCAGCAGACACACCGCTGTATTCAAACGCCCACCCACCCACACGCCATGCAACCACTTCCCCGACGGGCCTCTGATGGGCAATGGCGACATGACCGTCGTCGGCAGCGGGCCCAGTGATGACTTGTGCTTCCATATCGGCAAGAGCGACTTCTGGACCGATGGTGAAGGATGGTCCTTCACGAATGAGCACTATGACCAATACACCGTCTCGCCGATCACCGTCGGCGGGTTGCGACTGCGCGTGCGTGATATGGCGTGTGCCACCTATCGACAGGAAGTCGATCTGCGGCATGCCTGTGTCACGGGTACGTTTTCAGGCCAAGGCAGCACGCTGCGCACCCGGGCCTGGTGTGCCGCAACCACCAACGTCATGGTGATTGAGCTATCCGCCCACGGCCCGATGCCCTTGGGTATCCGGGTGCAAACCTTCGCGAAGGACAATGCGGACCCGCGCGTGGCCGTCCTGCCCACCACATCCGGCCACGGCGAGGACACCGCCTGGGCCACGCGCGAAACATGGAACCGGGGAAGGTGGGTCAGCAGGGCGGCGCTGGCGACAAAGATATGGGGCACTGCTTCACGGCCGTGGACCCACGACGATCGGCGGGCATACCAGGCCATCGTCATCCAGCCCGGACAAAGCGTCATCATTGCGTGCGCTCTGTCTGGCGGGAAAGATGCAAGACATCACCTCGAAGATGCGCAGCAATGCATCGCTTTGCTTAGCCCGCAGGCGATCGAGGAGTTACGCTCCAAGCACGAAGACTGGTGGCGCGGCTACTGGAGCAAGTCGCTGATCGATCTGGGGGGGGACGTGGTCGAACGCTTCTGGTACGGCTCGCAATACGCGCTGGCATGCTGCACGCGCGCCGGCCACACGTGCCCCGGGATTTTCGGTTTCGCCACCGACGACCACCCGCGTTGGAACGGCGACTACCACCTCAACTACAACGCTCAGCAGCCGTTCGCCGGCGTATTTTCAAGCAACAGAGGCGGGTTGGCCCAACCGCTGATCGACGCGATGAATGACTTCATTCCCGAAGGCCTCAGACGTGCCGCAGCCGACCTGCAGCCGCCCCAAGCCGGGCTCTACATGCCCATCGGCCTGGGGCCTTGGGGTGTGGTCGCACAGGATGATTACATGGGCCAGAAGTGTGCCGCCGCTTATGCGGCGGTATCTCACATCGATCACTTCCACTATCAGCATGACCTGATCTACGCCCGAAGCCACCTCTACCCGTTCGTTCGGGAGGCCGCACGGTTCTGGGAGGGATTCCTCGAGCGTGAAGGCGAGCGGTATGTCATCCGCGGCAGCGCGGCCCACGAGCACGGCGGCGAGGATACCAATACCGCGCTCGACCTCGTGCTCGTCCGCAGGTTGTTCCGCGGCCTCATCGAGATGAGCGAAGCGCTGAACACCGACGCGGAACACCGCGAGACCTGGCGACGCATCGTCGATAACCTCGCGCCATACCCAACGACCACGCATCAGAACCGCACCGTCTTCAAACAGTCGGAGAACGCGGAGGGTTTTTCAAGGTCGATTACGCTGATGAATCTAGCCTGGCCGGGGTGTGGCGACATCGGCCCGGGAGCAGACCCATACCTGACCCGCGTGATGCGCGACACGCTCGATGCAATCGACCGCTGGGACCAGGGCAACAGCTTTGCATGGGCCATGATCGCCGCGGTCCGCACCATACACCCCGATGCCTACGAACACTTCGCCGACCTGCTCAACGGCCAGGGCGGTCTCCGAGACAACCTCACGCTGGCTCAGGCCTACGGCGGCATTGAAACCTGCGGAGCCACGCTCGCCGTCAACGAAATGCTGCTGCAGAACTGCAATGGGGTCCTGCGCCTTTTCCCCGCCTGGCCACACCATCGCGATGCGGCATTCGAAAACCTCCGAGCGCACGGCGGTGTGCTGGTGTCCGCTACATTGCACAGCGGGTCCGTCACCAGGCTAACAATTGAACCTGCCCACACCAGCAGCTTGCGCATACTCAGCCCTTGGCCCGATCACACGATCACATTACATCCCCCGCAAGGCCGGCCGATGGGCCGCCACCGCCCCGACCCCCAAGGCATCATCCACCTGCACAGCCTGTCCCCGATGCGATACGACCTTCAGCCGGCGATTGATTAGCACGTAGCGGTGCCTCAGATGCGATCGCAGTTACAAACCCCGCTCCTGCGTAGAAACTAACATTCTGCGTCGAGCGTATGTAACGATACCAGCAGATTCCAAAGCCT
>CAZTLX010000180.1:0-9142 GCA_964614575.1 uncultured Phycisphaeraceae bacterium
GGGACATGCGGACGCTGCGGCTGGGGCGGACGTTCGACGTCGTGCTGGTGCATGATGCGATCGACTACATGACCACCGCGGAAGACGCCCGCGCGGCGTGCGTGACCATCGCGACACACCTGGCGCCTCAGGGCGTGGCGTTCATCGCGCCGACCTACACCCGCGAGACCTTTATCGACGGCGAGGTCGCGGATGATGGCACCACGACCGACACGCAGGAACTGACCTATTTCACCTTTGTTCACGACCCCGACCCGGCCGACGATCAGTTCGAGATGATCCTGCTCTACCTGATTCGCGATCACGCATCGCGCCAGGTGCGGGTGATCGAAGATCGGCACACGTGCGGGTTGTTTGCCGCGGACGACTGGGCGGCGTTCTGCCGCGATGCGGGCCTTGCCGCCCGGCACGAGGCGGATGACGTGGGCTGGTCGCTGTTTGTCGCCAATTTCCCGCATGCGGGACACGGCCACACGCGATCTTGACGATCAGGCCTTGTGCGGCTTCGTCGAATCCATTAGTTTGCGGGGGTCTGCAACGCCCAATCGGGCATCGGCCGCGGGACTTTGACGGGATAACTTTCTACCACGGGGTAACGACATGCAACGGTTCGGAGTCTGGGGCGCGCGAGATATTCTGATGAGTCTGTGCGCGGTGCTGGGGCTGGCGTGCGGCGGGGCGGCGGCGTCGCAGGAGCCGCTGTCCGCCGAAGACGCGATGCGGCTGATGACGCTCGACGAGCAACTGCAGGCCGCGCAGGCTGAGGCGCTGGCGAGTGATGCGGCTTACCAGAAGGCGCAGGCGGCGGCGGAGGAAGCGCAGCAGGCCTGGGCGGCGCATCAAGCGACGTTTGAGGCCCAGCGTGACGCCGACCCCGACTTCCAGGTCGCGCGGTCGTCGCTGGCCGACCTGGAGCAGCGCCAGTACGAACTGGAGCAGCAGAAGTCGGACATCTCGCGGACGCGACGAGGTGCGACCAATACGATCCGCACGGCGCAGCGCGACATCGCCAAGGCGCGGTCGGGCATCGCCACGCTGGACCGCAACCGCCGCAAATACCAGGGCCGCTATGACCAGTTGCTCAAGAGCTGGCAGGAGGGCGATGAAGACGACACGGGGACCAACCGAAGCGGCACCCGGCTCAACTCGCTCAACCATCTCCAGGAGCAGATCGACGAGCTGGAGGCGCAGATCGAAGCGGGTCAGTCGATCATCGCCGCGGCCGAGAAGCAGATCGCCGAGTCGGAGCCGGTGGCGGCGTCGATCACCGCGGAACTGGAAGGGGTGGACCGGGCCTTGCTCGAGATCAAAGCCGAGCTGCCCGCCGCGCAGCGGAAAGTGGCCGAGGTCGAAGGCAAATGGATGGGGCCGTTCCTGGCCTCGCCGAAGACCAGGGAACTGGAGGAGGCATCGCGGCGGTCGGCCAAGCACCTGGACCTGGTGGCCGCCGAAGCGCTCAAGCGTCTGCGGCAGGGCGGCGGCTCCTACGCCCAGCTCTACCGTGAACGCGTGGCCATCCGCGCGTTTGACCATTGAGCGGGCGATGCGCCTGCCGCGCGCGAGGTTGCGTGCTGTTTGCTTGTTGCCGGGGCGTGATATCCGCGCGAAGTCGAAAGCGGCGAACCCGGTCAATCGGAGTGCCGCGGGCCGGACCGGCTGCTGGTGGTCAGCATGACGGGCACATCGTAGCGCGTTGAGGTCGGCGGGGCGGGGGCCTCGGTCACGGGGACATCCTCGAGCACGCGGATCATCGCGATCTCGTCGCAGGCGTCGTTTTTCGGGCAGCGCACACAGTCGGCCCACACCTTGTGCGGCAGGTTCTGCCGGTCCACCACCGCGAAGCCCAGCTTCTCGAAAAACACCTTCTCATACGTCAGCGACATCACCCGGCGGATGCCCAGCTCGCGGGCCTCGTCCAGACACGCCGCGACGAGCCGACGGCCGATGCCTTTGCCCCGCGCTGCGGGCGCGACCGCCAGCGCGACGACCTCGGCCAGATCGGCCCAGATGATCGACAAGCCGCACACACCGATGACGTTGCCCTGTTCATCCAAGGCGACCTGAAACTCGCGCACGTTTTCGTACAGCGCCGCCAACGAGCGCGGCAACATCAGCCCGAACTCGGCGCAGTCGTTGATGATGCGACCCATCGTGGGCACATCCGTGATGTTGGCGCGGCGGATCATGAGGGCATGATACGCAAGTCGATGGCCCAGAGCCCGCGGGTGCGGTGATCGGCTAGCGGCTCTGGAGCAAGGCGAGGTGGTGCCGGGTGGGGGCCAGGCGGATACGTTGGGTGCTCGAATTATCGCGATGCGTATTGGTTTGCGGGTGCCAGGCGTAGATGGTGCGGCTGTCCTGGGGTGAGTCGGCGTCGTTGACCATCACCTGGACCCGCAATTCGGTGCCGATCACCGGGTCGATCGCCAAGACTTCCCAGGGCAGCAGGGCTTCGACGAGGTAGCCGTCATCCGTCTTGGCCGAGACGGCGGTCAGCTTTAATGGGTTATTGCGTTGTAGTTCGGCGTTGCGGCGGTGCTCAAAACGACTCACCCGCTGGCCGTTCGCACCCTCCGCGATCCCGGGCGCGATGATGTACTGCACCTTCTCAGCGCCGTTGACCATGAACAACTCAACCGAGTCGTGCAGGTACAACTCGGCATTCTGTGGCAACTCGAAGGCGGCATCGTCCCGCACCCGGACCAGCACCAGCAGCCCCTCATAGCTCCAAGCGAGGAAGAGGCGGGCATCGAGGTCTTCCGGCCCGCCATCGATCTGCCCCTGGGCCGCGGGTAGTCGGCCTTGATCGATGCCGACCTGACGCCAATCCGTGTCTTTGCCATCAATCGTGATGTCGTCGGCAAACGGCACTTCGAAAGTGGGCGCTGCTTCGTCGGCCGCGGCACCCGGGGCATCGGCGGCGAATGGCACGGCGAGCCCTATCGCGCAGCACAACGCACAGAAACTCCCGATGGCGATCCGGTACCTCACCTGCATGCCACAAGTATATCATGCTGCCGACCGGACCCATCCGTTTTTTCCGGTTGACGGGGGGTCGCAGCCGTCGGGCTGATGCACCAATTCGTGTCGCATCGGGGTCAGCCGCAACCGGCAGCGGAGGGGCTGGTCGTCGTTGTCGAGCCGATCGTATGGGCTGATGAACAGGTGGTCGCGGCGGTGGGTGCCGTCCGCGTCATGGATAATCAGGTCGAAGCCGATCTCCAGCCCCGCACGCGGTTCCACGCCCAGGGCCTCCCAAGGGATGCGGGCTTCGATCATGTAGCCGTCGGCCGTGCTTTGGGAGGCCAGTTCGATACGGACCGGCGTGCGGCGCAAGTCCGGGTCACGCCGGCGATCCCAGACGCGAATGCGTGGCTCGTTGCTGCCGTCGGCGCGGCCTGGCGCGGCGGTGCAGCGGATGCGATCGCCATCGGCCGAGGCGTTACCCACCGTGAACTCGATCGAATCCTTTTCGTGCAGCTCGGCCTTGTTGGTCGCTTCGTCGGCGATGTCGTCGATCACGCACACCAACAGCAGCAGGCCCCGCTCGTCCCACCCGGCCCGCAGCGTGGCCGACAGGTCGTCATCGCTCAACTCGATCATCGGGCCGGGGGCGAGGACCGCGCCGATCTGCCCTCGTCGGCCCCAGTCGTCGTCGCTCCCATCAATGCGGATGTCGCGGACCATCGGGGTCTCGAAACAGGGCTGGCCTTGATGATTGACGATGGCGGGGTCGGCCGCAGCGGGCGGGACGGAGTCGGGAGGCGGTTCGACGGCGACGGCGGCGGAGGCGAGGCAAAGACAGAGGGGGCACGTGAGTGCGCGTCGGGGCAGCCTGTCGAGGTGTCGTCGCATCGCAAGTCTCCGGTTGTCGGAGACCGACCCCAAGGCTTAGACGGTGACACCGGGACCGGGTCGGCGATTCGGAGAGGAAGCCGCCCGCAGGCTGGGCGGTGGCCGATTACCCGGCCCCGGACGCGCTTCGGGCGCGGGCCGGGGTCCGTCTCACTTGCTCTTTATCGGTTCGTCGCCGCGGAGACTTGAGCGGACGCGGCAAGGTGAATCGCTGAAAATGCTGGGCGTAGCAGCAATATCCAGATCGCGACGCGATCCTGGAAGGTCCGGGGCCGCGTAGCGGCCCGGCTATGTCTCCTCTGTTCCTAAGGCATCGAGCAGTTGCGCTTCGTCCCACACCTCAACACCCAGGGACTGCGCCTTGCTCAGCTTCGACCCCGCCTCTTCGCCCGCGATCAGCAGGTCCGTCTTCTTCGACACCGACCCGCTGACCTTCGCGCCCAGGCCCTCAAGCTTCTCAGTCAACGCCTTGCGGTCAAAATTCGCCAGCGTCCCGGTGAGCACGATCGTCTTCCCGGCGAAGGGTGAATCATCCGAAATCGGTGTCTGCTTAGGCTGCGGCTCGGTCAGATCGAGCCCGGCCTCGCGCAGCTCGTCGATCACGTGTCGCCCCGCGTCACTTTGCAGGAAACGGTGGACCGAGTCGGCGGTGATCGGCCCGATCTCTTCGACCGCGGCGATCGCGTCCTGATCCGCCTTCATCAGCGCATCGATGTCGCCGAAGTGCCGCGCCAGCGCCCGCCCCGCGGTGCTGCCGACGTGGCGGATGCCCAAGCTGCCGAGCACCCGTGCCAGCCCACGCGACTTGCTCGCCTCGATGCCGGCCAGCACGTTCTCCAGCTTCTTCTGAGCCATACGCTCCAACGCGAGAACCGCTTCACGTTTTTCGTGCAGGCGGTAGATGTCGCCGAAGTTATGCAACAACCCGGCGTCAAGCAGTTGGATGACCAGCTTCTCCCCCAGCCCGTCGATGTCCATCTGGTCGCGGGCGACGAACCAGATCAGCCGTTCGCGCAGTTGCGCGGGGCATTCGGGGTTGACGCAGCGCCAATCGACCTCATCTTCCTGGCGTTGCAGCGTCGTGCCGCAACTCGGACAGTCGGCAGGCGGCTGGATCGGTTTCGCGCCTTTGCCGCGCGACTGGGCATGCACGCGGATGACATGGGGGATGATCTCGCCGGCTTTCTCGATCACGACCTCGTCGCCCTCGTGCAGGCCGAGCCGTTCGATTTCATCGGCGTTGTGCAGCGAGGCGTGCTGCACGGTCGTGCCGGCGAGCAGCACCGGCTCCATGATGGCGCGCGGCGTGACGCGGCCGGTCTTGCCGACCGTCCACTGCACCTCCTTGAGCTTCGTCGTCGCCTGTTCCGCGGCGTACTTGTAAGCGATGCACCACCGCGGCGATTTGCTGCGCAGGCCCAGGGCGGTCTGCTGGTCGTAGCGGTCGAGCTTGATCACCACGCCGTCGGTCGCGTAGCCGAGCGTGCGTCGCTGCTGCTCGAAGTCTTCGACAAACGCCCACACATCGTCGAAGCCGGCGACGGTGCGGGTGTGGGGGTTGGTCGGCACGCCCATCGCCCGCAGTGCTTCGAGGAAACCGCTGTGGGTTTCAAACGGGTCGGGCTCGACGACGCCGCGGCCGTGGGCGAAGAACCGCAGGCCCTGGGCAACGTTCTTCGGGTCTTTCTGCTTGAGCGTGCCGGCGGTGGAGTTGCGCGGGTTGGCGAACAGATCGAGGCCTTGCTCGGCCCGCCTCGCGTTGATCTGCGCGAACACCTCATCGGGCATGTAGATCTCGCCCCGCACCTCGATCACCGAGGGCGTGCCGGTCGCCTCTTCGCTGCGATGCTCGGCCCCGGCGTGCAGTTGCAGCAGGATCGCGCGGACGGTGCGGATGTTGTGGGTGATGTCGTCACCCTTCTGCCCGTCGCCCCGCGTTACGGCCCGCAGCAGTTGACCGTCTTCGTAACGCAGCGACAGCGCCACGCCATCGACCTTCGGCTCGACGACCAGCCGCAGCGGCGGCTCTTCATCCGCGTCGCCGAAGAGGTTGTCCCCCGGCGCATCGTCCGCCTTCTTGAGCAGCGCCTTGCGCGTGCGGTCGTACCACGCCCGCAACTCGTCGCGGCTGTAGGTGTTGTCGATCGAGAGCATCGGCACGGCGTGCGCGACGGTCTGAAAGCCCTCGATCGGTTCTCCGCCGACGCGCTGCGTGGGCGAGTCGGGCGTGATCAGGTCGGGGTGCTTCGCCTCGAGGTCTTCGAGTTCCTTGAGCAGCTTGTCGTACTGCTGATCGGAGATCTGCGGCGAGTCCTCGACGAAATACAGCTGACTGTGCCGACGCAATTCGGCGCGGAGGTGTTCGATGCGAGCGGCGGCGTCCGGCATGCCGGGATTGTAATTACTCAACCTGACCGACGATACCGCACGATGTGTCGCAGAATGACGAATGACGAAACCAGAATGACGAAAAATACTTGAGCCGGATGAACTGTGCATGCACCCAACTCATAGGCTCGATTCGTCATTCTGGTTTCGTCATTGGTCATTTTCCACGCTGCACCCGTCGCGTCGGTCAGTTTGAGTCATTAGTATCTTGGGCTTGGCTCGGGTATTTCGCCCAGCGCTCGGCCCATCCACACAAGGCACGCATCATGAACCACCGGCAGGTAGAGCTACACGAAGTGACGGCTAAGAACATCAGGCAGGTGCTCGCCTTGCGGGTCAAGCCGGCGCAGGAGCGGTTCGTCGCGAACAACGCGAGATCGCTGGCCGAGGCATATGTTCATGGCGACCGCGCGTGGCCGCGGGCGATCTGCGACGGGGGGACACCGGTGGGGTTTGCGATGCTGGACCTGATCGGACCGGATCACCCGGAGGCCCCGGGTGGCCGGGCGTCGTACTTCCTGTGGCGGCTGATGATCGGCGCGGAGAACCAGGGCCGCGGCTACGGCCGGGCTGCGATGGCGGCGTTGATCGATCACGTGCGCGGGCTGCCCGATGCGCAGCGCCTGGTCACGTCCTATGTCCCCGGCGAAGGGACGCCGGGGCCATTTTATGAGCGGTTGGGGTTCGAGCCGACGGGTGAAGTTGATGATGGCGAGATCGTACTCGCGTTGAAACTGCGGTAAGGGCTCGATGCGGTCCCGGTCGGTGGGCATGCTGGATTGTAAAGCAGAAAAGCAGAAAAGCGAAAATTCGGGAAGTCGGCGATGGAAGCCGCTCTCCGATTTTTCGCTTTTGCGCTTTCCTGCTTTTCCGCTTGATCTCACGCCCGCAGCGCGCGATCGACCGCGGACACCGCCGCGGGGATCTGGCACTTGTTGCGGACCTGCTCGACCGCCTGCTGACGGCCGGCACGCTTGAGCTGGCGGACCAGGTCTTTGAGGTGGTTGTCGCGGTCGCGGGCGAAGCGTGGGAAGGCCTGCTCCATGTCGGTGCGGGTGTAGCGGGTGAGCGGGTCGTCGAGACCGGTCTGCCGCTGGGCCCACTCGATGAGGCTGCGGGGCTCGGTCGAGTACTTGTAGGTCTCGAGCGTGGCCTTGAGCCGGGCCTCATCGGAAAGGAACGGGTCGGATAATTCGTCGGGCAGGTCCCACAGTTCGTGGGATTGCTTGCCGCCGTTGGCTCGCGATTCGAGTTCGGCGAGCCAGCCGCCGGCGTTGTTGGACAGGGCGAAGCCGGAAGAGCTCATGCTGTTTTTCCGTGGGGTGAGAAAATCGGGGTCAGACGCGGCGTCCTGCCGCGGGGTTTCTTGAGGGTCGGCCAGTCGCAGCGGGGCGACGGAGGCGTCGAGGGTGACGCGGCCGCGGTTCGGGAAATCAACGGTCAGACGCTGGGCTTGAGTCCCATTATGGGTGGTTACTTCGGCTTTGCGGACGCGCCCGATGCCCCACTCGGGGCGGGTGGCGTGAGCCACGGCGTCGCCAGCCGCAAAGCGATAACCGCCGGTCGGTCGGGGGGTCATCTGGTGGAGCGGGCCGGGGTTCAAACGGTGAACGAATGCCACCGACGGCCCGTTTTCCTCTAACGCCTCCGCCCGGGGCCACGCCTTCGCCTGACGAGGCGATCCGGCGCCGGTCCACGGCACGGTCAGGTTGCATCAAGGCAATCATCCCTCCGAGCGATCTGCGGATGCCCGACAGGGGTCGGGGATATCGCGATCCAAATCTCGGTTTACCCCCGTCCTGCCCCCGGAGCCGGCCCCGAATCCGGCAAGATCAATCATGAAATCCGGCACGTTCCTAGCCGTAAGATCGGCTGGTTCTTGTGCCTCTATCGGTTCATGTCGGTTCCCGGACTTCAGAATATTAGCCTCCGTATGAAAAAAAAGCAACCGCCGCTCCCCCACGCGGCCGATTCGGGGCGGCGTGTGGACGGGTCGGATTGCTACGCGGGCGCGGGGTCCGTACAATCCTCCGCTTACCGTCGCCCCGGCCGTGACCGCGGGCTGCCTAACCCGAGACGGAGTTATAACGATGAGTCACTTTCAGAATTTTGGTGGTCCCCCGCAGGTCAAGGTGGTTGTGCAGTCGTCCAACGGCACGATCTATGTGGACTACAAGCGGGCCGACGACCTGCGTCGCTTCATGACGCCCAACGGCAAGATCCAGGGCCGCAAGAAGACCGGCCTCACCGCCCGTGAGCAGCGCCTCGTCGCCCAGGCGATCAAGCGCTCGCGCTACATGGGCCTTTTGCCGTACACCAGCGCAACGCTGTAAGCACGAAGCTTTGAGCTTTGAGCCATGAGCGGTGAGCCTTGCAGGCTTGGCCGCTTGCGGCTTCGCGCGCCCCTCGCGCCGACTTGTCGCGCCAAGCACCCCGTCGGCCTTTCATCCCCCGAAAGATGCTTCCTCCGGCGCGTTGATTCCCGATGCGCCCGGCTATCATCTGTTGCTCCACTGCTCAAGGCTAACCGCTAATAGCTGAAAGCTATCCGCTCACCGCCCACCCCTCACCGTCATGGCTTTAACCCACATCTCCATCCGCGGCGCCAAGGAGCACAACCTCAAGCGCATCGACCTGGACATCCCGCGCGACCAGCTCGTGGTGATCACCGGGCTTTCGGGCAGCGGCAAATCGACGCTGGCGTTTGACACCATCTATGCCGAGGGCCAGCGCAAGTACATGGAGTCGCTGAGCGCGTACGCCCGGCAGTTCCTCGATCAGTTGCAGAAGCCGGACGTCGAGTCGATCGAGGGCCTGCCGCCGACCATCGCGATCGAGCAGCGGGGCAGTTCGCACAACCCCCGCTCCACCGTCGCGACCACCACCGAGATCTACGACT
>CAZTLX010000181.1:0-1702 GCA_964614575.1 uncultured Phycisphaeraceae bacterium
CCCCCCTGCCCCCGCCTTGCATGTCACCGCCCCGCCACGTCTCCCGCGGCTTGCAGCTTCGCCGTGGCGTCGGGGTCCGGGGTGAACGTGAGCGCCAGCTTCCCGTCGTCCATACGCAGGTCGGCCAGGTCCGACGCGATCGTCAGCCGCTTGGGCGGCCGGGGCGAGGCGGCGCTGCTCTGGCGCAACTGCTCGAACACGCTGTCGTCGGGCGTGGCCGTCGGGCCTTGGGGCGGGTCGGGCGTGAGGGTCAGCGTCGGGCCTTGCCGCGACCACGTGCCTCCCTCCGCGCCCGCCATCGCCAGCACGCCCGGCTCCAGAATCAGTAACCGATACGACCCGTCGCTGAGCAGCTCCAACTGCGCGGTCACGTCCAGGCTCCCCCCGCGCGCGGTGAACTGCCCCGCGCCCCGCCACGCGCCCTCCAGCGTCGTCGGCAGCGCCGCCCGCGACCCGCCATCGCACCCGACCAGCACCAGCAGCCACAAGACCAACACCAGGCCGCGACAGGGTTTGATGATCAACATGATGCGGTCCTTCCAGATGCGAGAGGGCGTTTGACGAATCACGGCAAAACCCTTTCACCCACCATGACACCAGGGTCCTGCGCCCCAACTTAAGCTCTTTTGTTCATCCTGGCGCTCTCCGCGTCTTGGCGGTGGGTATCTACCTCGGTGAATACGGGGAATGGGTGATTAAGAACCGGGCGGTTCATCAATCACGATCTGCTCGTCGTAGGCCCCCGGCAGTTGGGTCGCCCGGTAAGGGGAGGTGGCGTGGGGGCGGGTGACGTAGACGACGGTGAGCCGGCCGGTGGCGACCCGGATGGTGTCGTTGCCATCGGGGCGGGTGAAGGTGAAGGCGTAGGTGATGGCCTTGGCGGTCTTGCCGGCGACGCGCAGGTCGATGACAAACTCATCCTCGAAGCGCAGCGGGGCGAGGTAGTCGCACGCCGCGCTGACGCGCGGGAACCCGGCGGTGCCCGCTTCGTGGTCGTGGTGGACGCGCAGGCCGAGGCTGCGCAGGAAGGCGTGCTCGGCATCTTCCATGTAGCGGAAGAAGTTGGCGAAGTGGACCAGGCCCGCGGCATCGGTCTCGGAAAACGCCACGCGACGGGTCAGGCTAAAGCGGCTGGCGGGCATATCGTCTCCAACGCGGCGAGGGTGTTCGCGGCCAGGTGATCGGCGGTGAACCTCGCACGCACCGCGACGCGCCCGGCGTCGCCGAGCGCACGCCGCCCCGTGTCATCCCGCAGCATCGCCGCGAGCGCCCCCGGAAGGGCGCCGGCATCGTCCGGGGGGTAAAGCATACCGCCGCCGGTCGCGCCGATCACCTCGGGGAACGCCGCGTGCTCCGGCTGCACGACCGGCACGCCCGCCGCGTTCGCCTCCAGCACGTACAACCCGAACGACTCGCCGTACGTCGTCGGCACGCTGAGCAGGTCCATCTCGTGCAGCAGCGCGATCTTCCGCGGACGCTCGACGTTGGGGTGGACCGCGATGCGCCGGCGGAGGTGTTGGGGCAGATTCGCGAGCGCGGCGTCGAGCTGTTTGCGGTCGTGCGGGGTCGCGGCGCCGACCAGCAATAGCCGCACATCCGACAGGTCGGGCTCGCGCGCGAGCGTGACGAACGCGTCGATCAGCGTGAACACGCCCTTGGTCGCGCTGAGCCGCGCGAGGTAACCGATCGTGCGCGGCGGGGC
>CAZTLX010000181.1:1802-8853 GCA_964614575.1 uncultured Phycisphaeraceae bacterium
ACACGACGCGAACGCGCGCCGCATCGAGCGCTAATCTTTCGCGCATGATCTTCGCGTGGTACATGCTCACGGGCAGGAACAGGTCGCACGCCTTGGCCGCGTCGCGGAGCTGCGCCCACGCCTCGCCGCGCCAAGGCTCGGGCAGGCTATCGAGAAACGTGTCCTCGCCGTGCAGCGTACACACGACCTTGCACCGAAGCGCCGCCTTGATCGGCTGCGCCAGACTCAGCAGCAGCGCGTTGTTGAGCATCACCACCCCCGGAAGATAGGCGGCGTGCTGCAGGTGTTCGATCATCAGGCGCAGCTCGTGGGCGGTGCGGCCGTGCATCCCGCGGAGCATCTCGACGGTCATGCGGCCGAGCTGCTTCGGGCTGGTCAGGTCCGCGCGGTCGGCCGCCAGCCGCAGCACCGCCGGCGCATCGAGCAGCCGCCGCACCCCCGGCATGTGCCGCAGCCAGGGCCAGCGCTCCTGCAGATAAAGATTCACCCCGCCCATCTGCAACTTCTGGTCGTGCTCCGCATCGCCCCCGCGCCCCGCTTCGCCGCCCCGCTCCGGCTGGTCCATCATCAGCGGCAGGTACAGCCCGACGATGTGCGCCTCGTGCCCGAGCCGACGCAGCGCCCGCGCTAATGCCTCATCATGCAGGCACGACCCGCAATGAAAATTCCCGGTCCCGGGCGTGAGGAACACTAAACGCATGACAAGTCAGTTTATCCACAGATGGGCACAGATGGACACAGATTCAAGGCAAGGAAGTGGCCACAAGAAAGCACAAAAGGCACAAAAGCAAGGCGTGGCGATATGTACGATATTGTGCCTTTTGTGGCTAACCCATCTCTCTTATCTGTGCTCATCTGTGTCAATCTGTGGACAACGCCTTGACCAACGGCCGGCCGTGGGGCAGCTCCGGCGGGACCTCGACGAACTCGGCGACCGCGTCGAACAGCGGGCCAAAGTCCTTGAACAGGTGGCCGATGAGGCAGTCGGTCAAATCGCCGCGGAGCTGCGGATATTTCTTGAGCAGCTTGCCGAAGTTGAAGCCCTCGTGGTAGAAGGCGTAGACGAGCTTGCGCATCGCCTCGATCGCGGCACACAGGTCCTCGCTGTACTGCTCGAACGCCGCGGCCCGCACGTCGCCTTTGCTTAACGCCGCGTCCGCCGCGTCGGCGACCATCTCGCCGGACTTGAGCGCGAGGAACACGCCCGAGGAGAAGACCGGGTCGAGGAACGCGAACGCGTCGCCCGCGAGCACCAGCCCGTCGGCGGCGCTGTGCTTGGCGCGGTAGGAGTAATCGCCGGTCGCCCAGTATTCGCCGAACTGCTCGGCCCCGTCCATCACCTCGGCGACCCAGCGGTTGACCGCGATCTCGCGCGCGAAGATCGCGGGCAGGTCTTTGCCGGCGCGGTAGAGGTAGTCGCGTTCGCCGACGATGCCGAGGCTGATGCGGTCGTCGTGCAGCGGGATGTGCCAGAACCAGCCCTTTTCGGGGAGGTAGGCGACGGTGGTCGCGCCCTCATCGCGGCCCTGCCCGCGCTTGCCGCCGCGGTAGTAGGTCCACAGCGCGATCTTCGAGAGCTGCGGGTCGCGCACGCGCCAGCCCAGGCGGTTGATCGCGAAGCCGTCGCGCCCGGAGCAGTCGATGGTGAGCGGCGCGTGCAGTTGTTCGCGTGAGCCGTCTTTGGTTTCGATCTCGACGCCGACGATCGCGCCGGCTTCGTCGGTGAGCAGTTGTTTGGCGTTGACGCCGAGGCGGACGCGGACGCCGCGCTCGCGGGCGAGGTCGAGCAGCATGCGGTCGAACTGCGCCCGCTCGACCTGCCAGGTCTGCCCGGCGGGGTGGCCGTCGAGGTGGTCGGTGAAGTAGAACGGCTGGCTCATGCGGCCGTCGATCGAGGCGAACTGCACGCTGTGCTTGCGGACGAAGGGCGACGCGTTGAGCCGTTCCACCATGCCCAGGCGGTCGAGCGTGTGGTAGCAGAACGGCAGGAGCGACTCGCCGACGTGGTAGCGCGGGAAGTCGTCGCGTTCCAGGAGCGTGACCGCGCGGCCGTGCTCGGCGAGCAGCGCCGCGGCGGTCGCGCCGGCCGGCCCGCCGCCGATGATGATCACGTCGGGGTTGTTCGTCGTCGCGTTCGCGTTACGGATCACGGGTCGGTTCCTCGATAGCCCCACACAGCAATCGGTCTAATGATAGCCCACTCCGAGCCGCGGGCTGAGGCTTGTTTACCCCCCTCCCTTGAGGGAGGGAGATCAAGACAACGTGCGCCAACCCACCCACAAGGCGCGCGGGGGTCAATGCTTCGGTGCCAGCGGCGGCAGGACCTCGATGATCCTCGCCATCGTGCGGCCGTCCGCGGCGGTCAGGGTGTTGCGGCGGCCGAAGAGCGCGGTGGTGCTGCCCGCGCCCAGCGCTTCACGGACGAACGCATCCGCCTCGACGCTCAGGTAGGCCGAGGGCTTGGAGGTGTAGTCGATCTCGAACTCGCGGAGGATGCCGCCCAACGGCTGGTGCGAGTCTTCCACGCGCTGCCGGGCCTCGCCGGTGAAGCAGGCGAGGTCGATGCGGATCGCGCCGAACTCGGCCGTGCGCCCGTCGCGCTCGCCCTGCAGCAACACCTGCCGGAACAACAGGTCGCCCTCGATGCGCTTCTGCAACACCCGCAAGACCATCGGCTGATCGAAGTACGCCTCGAGCGTCCCGGTCATGTCGCGCTCGTGTACCAGCAGCTCGTGGTACGGCTCGGGGACCTCTTGCGGGGGGATCGCGGTGGCCGACGTCCCCCGCTGCCCGCGCACGCCCTCGAACGTCGAGAGCGGGAACAACAGGTCGTTTTCGGTGGCGGGGGTCGTCATGGGTAATTTGAGATTTGAGCGCGGATATTTGAATTAACTTATTTCGGAAAGGCACCTGGGAGTTCGGTTTTCATCGATAGCGACTATTCAATATCCGATGACCAATATGTAATCCTCACGCATACCGCACATCGCGGTGCTGCGGCAAAAAGAACGCGTGCAGCAGGCGGTCCACCTGCAATAACGCCTGGCGGTCGAGGGTTAATTCATCGCCTTCGATCTTCAGATAGCCCCGGCTCTCATACTGCCTCAGGATGTCCGCCCAGCGCTCGAACGGGTCGACGCCGAACTTCTCGATGAAAGGTTGACGCGACACGCGGCCGAGCTTGAGCGACAGCACCCACTGGCGGATCATCGCCTCCTCGCGCGTGATCGGCAGGGCGCGATACACCGGCGACTCGCCCCCCAGCACCGCGCTGACATACGCAACAATGTCCGCCTGATTCTGAAAATGCACCCCGCCCCCGGAAGTCAAGGCAGGGGGCGCGGTATCAATAGCCGGCGTGCTACGCACGCCCGGTGCCTTTTTATCGTCAGACTCGGACGACCGCGGCGACGTTGTCGCCGGGCTATTTCTTTGCGTGATATCCCCGCCCAGGTGCCCGAACGACGAGACGCCGACCGCGAGCATGTCCGCGCCGCCCCACAGCGCGTCGCGATAAATAAACGGCATCTCCCGCCCGTCGCGCCGCTTCACCGCGGTGTACGCGCTGCCGACCTCGTAGCCCCGCGCCTCGAGCGCCTCGAAAGCCCGCGTCACCCACCGCCGCTTGGTCGCCCAGTCGGCGACCGGGGCCTCGGCCTTGCCCTCCTCCTTCATCCGCTTGTAGATCGTCGTGTTATAAGGCACTTCCATCTGATAAATCGTCACCGCCTCCGGCTCCAGCGCCAGCGTGGTGTCGATGTTGCGCTGCCAGTTCTCCTCCGTCTCGCCGAGCATCCCGGCGATCAGGTCGATGTTCACCTGCGGGAACCCCGCGTCCTTCACCCACTCGTACGCCGCGTACACCTGCTTGCTGCGGTGCGCGCGGTTGTTCAGTTCCAGGATGTCATCGTTGAAGTTCTCGATGCCCAGCGACAGCCGGGTGATCCCCAGCTCGCGCAGCCGCGGCACCTTCTTCGCGTTCAAGGTGCCCGGCTCACACTCGAACGCCACCTCACGGGCCGCGTCCCACGGCAGCGCTTTTTGCAGACCCTCGAACAGATACGTGAGCTGCTTGTCGGATAAGTACGACGGCGTGCCTCCGCCGAAGTAGATGAAGTCGAGCTTGCGGCCGTTGATGAAAGGCGTCTGGGCGACCGCGGCGGTCTCGGCGATCACCGCATCGAGGTAATCGCGGATCTCGTCGCTGTTCTTATCGGTGTAGACCTTGAAATAACAGAAGTGGCAACGCTTGCGGCAGAAGGGGATGTGGACATAGAGCCCCATCTTCCGCGCCGGGTCGCCCGGCCGCGCCAGCCGCTGCTGCACCGCCCCCACATGGTCCGAAGACCACTGCGAGAACGGCGGGTAGTTGGACACAAAAAAATTCCCCGCCGTGGTCGCCTCGTCGGTTTCCAACTGCGGTAATGTCAATGCTTGGTCACTCATATCAAACCTTTTATTTTTCCACAGAGTCGCACCGATCAACCCGGATTCAAGGCAAGCTTATTAACCACAGATTTCGCAGATTTCGCAGATTGGATTTGGCCACAAGAATGCACAAAATGCACAAAAAGGGGCGTTGGTTGGTTTCTCTTTTGTGCTCATTGTGCCTTTTTGTGGCCAACTGTCTCGAAATCTGAGTCATCTGCGTAATCTGTGGTTAAACATGTGCTTCATCTGTGTTCATCGGTGATCATCTGTGGATCAAAACTCATTGCTTCTTTCCAAACGCATACACCGCCCCGTCCTCGCTCGGCACGAGCAGCATGCCGTCGGCGACCGCGAGGCCGGCGGTGATCTTGTCGCCGACCTCGACCGACCAGACCTCTTTGCCCTCCGCGAGTGTCAGGCGGTACACCCGGCCGTCATCGGCGCCGAAGAGCACGTGGTCGCCGACGATGACGGGGTTGCTGTCGGACCCGCCGCGGACCCGGAACGTCCATCGTGCCTTGCCGTCCTCCGTGTTGAGCGCGTACACGCGGCGTGATCGGCTGCCGACGATGAGCGTGTCGCCTTTGATCGCGGGGGCGCTGACGAAGGGGAAGTCTTTGTCGTGGTACGTCCAGGCGATCTTCTCCTCGGCGAGATCGATCGCGAGCAGTTCGTTCTGGTAGTGGCTGACGAACGCCTTGCCGCCCGCGATGGCCGCGGCCTTGGGCACCTCGCCGGGGACCTCGACGGTGTACACCACCGCGCCGCTCGCCAGCCCGACCGCGTAGAACTGCCGATCGCACCCGCCGATGTAGACCATGCCGTCGTGGATGGTCGGCGTCGCGTTGAGGTAGCTGTCGGTCTCCAGCGCCCAGACCTTCGCGCCGCTCCGCGCGTCGAGGCAGTAGAGGTGGTTGTCGTAGCTGCCGAAGACGATGACGTCGCGCGCGGGCTGGTCGTCCTCGGCCGGGATCGTCGCCGGGGACGCGCTGCTGACGATGCGGTTGTCGGTCTGGAACTTCCACCGCACCGTGCCGTCCGCCGCATCGAGCGCATACATGAAGCCGTCGTCCGACCCGACATACACCGTGCCGCGGTGCGCCATCGGCGGGGCCTCGACCACGCCGCCGGTTTCGAACGCCCAGCGCTTCTCGCCGGTCTTCAGGTCGATCGCGTGCAGGTGCTTGTCGTCCGAGCCGACGAACACCACGCCGCCCGACACGATCGGCGACGACTTGACCGCCGCGCCGGTCTTGTAGGTCCATTGCCGTTCCAGGCCCTCGGGCAGCGTGTCGCTGCTGACCCCCGTGCCCGCCGCGTCCCCCCGATGCATCGGCCAATCCGCCGCGAACGCGGGGCCGGTGAAAAGCAGCATCGATAAGAGAAGCGCGCATCGCGTCATGGTCGATTATAGCCCTCAGCCTCAGCGTCTCGGTGCCTCGGTGAACTCCGTGATCAGACTCAGCCGCCCAACGCCCGCTCATACAACGCGCGGTACGCCGCCGCATCCACCGGGCGCGGGTTGAACGTGCCGGTCCACTGCGTGGCGGCGTCCTCCGCGAGGGCGTCGATCTCGCCCGCATCGACCCCCGCTTCACGCAGCGTCGCTGGCAGAGCGGCTTTGGTCAGCAGGCCACGCAACGCGTCGAGCAACGCGTCGGCGTCCGCCAGCCCCGCGGCCTGCGCCAGCTCGTCGTACCACGCGCGCGTCTGGGGTTGCTCGGCGTTGAAGGCGACGACGTGCGGCAGCATCAGCCCGACCGCGTGGCCGTGCGTCACGCCGAACGCCGCGGTCAGCGGGTTGGCCGCGGCGTGGGCCGCGCCGAGCATGCTGTGCTCGATCGCCAGCCCCGCGTACGCCGCGCCCAGCAGCAGCTCGCCCCGCGCCTCGAGGTCGCGCGGCTCCTCGAAGATGCGCCCGAAGTGCGGCAGCGTGCGCGACAGCGACGCCTTGGCGTACGCGTTGGACACGTCGTGGCGCTTCGTGCAGACGAACGACTCGACGGCGTGGGTGATCGCGTCGATCGCGGTACACGCGGCGACGCGCGGCGGCTGGGTGCGCGTGAGCGCGGGGTCGAGCAGCGCGATCTTCGGCAGCGCCTTGCGGTCGCCGCAGGCCATCTTGCGGTGGGTCACCGCGTCGGCGATCAGCGCGAAGGACTGGGCCTCGCTGCCCGTGCCGTGCGTCGTGGGCACGGCGATCAGCGGCAGCATCGCGCGTTTGGCCTTGCCGATGCCGGCGTAGTCGGCCATCGCCCCGCCGTTGGTGTAGACGAAGTTGCAGCCCTTGGCGGTGTCGAGCGCCGACCCGCCGCCGAGCCCGATGATGACGTCCGGCTGCGCGTCACGCGCGACGCGGAGGCACGCGGCCACGTCGTCGGTGGTCGGGTTCTCGTGGGCTTCGGTGAACAGCGTGACGTGGATGCCCGCCGCTTCGAGCGCGTCGGCGCCGTGCGAGGTGTGCCCCGCCGCGGTCACGCCGGGGTCGCTGACCAGCAGCGCGCGGTGCGCCCCGAGGCTGTGCGCCAGGTCGCCGAGCTGCTCGATCGCGCCGATACCAAACACCAGGCGCGTCTCGGGCGGATGATCGGGCAGCAGGGGCGGCAGGTCGTAGGCGTGG
>CAZTLX010000182.1:0-8829 GCA_964614575.1 uncultured Phycisphaeraceae bacterium
TAATCTGGCGGCAACCCGTTCTCGGTGTACAACGTCACTTGGGTGCTCGATCATCCGACTTGGCACCTATGCAAGATGAGCGCACAGGCTTCAAGTCCGGATGAAAGCCGAATCTATTGCGACTACGCGATGATTGTTCGGCGGCCCGACGATCGTCACGGGGTCAAGTACACAGGAGATTCCTCTAATGCTACCGAGCAAGTCCCTGGACATCGTCCTCGCGGTGATCGCCGGCACTATCGCAGTGCCATCGGCATTGGCGCAAGACATGGACCCCGCCCCCGCCACGCCCGCTCAGGCCGAAGCCGCGGCGGAGCCTCCCGCTGCGGCTGAGCCGCACGCGCCGGCGGGCTTGGTGCCACTGATCGATTACACCGGCGACCTCTGGACGCGTCCACGCCTGCTCGGCGACTTGGACGGTACCCGAACCGACTGGGCCAACAAGGGCATCCAGTTCGACATCAACTTCACCCAGATCATGCAGTCGGTGGTGGATGGCGGGCTGGACACGAACACACGCTATGGCGGGACGCTCGATTACAACGCCGTTTTCGACCTGCACCGCATGGGCGTGTTGCCAGGAGCGATCGTCAAGTTCCGCGCCGAGTCTCGTTACGGCGAATCGGTGAACCACATCACGGGCCAGATCTTGTCGGCAAACTCCGACGGATTTTTCCCGTTCACCCACACGCCCGACGAGGACATCCCGTTCACGGTCACGAACCTGGCGTACACGCAGTTCCTGTCGGAGCACATCGGCTTTCTGATCGGCAAGTTCGACACCATTGACGCCGACCCCAACGAGTTCGCATCGGGCCGCGGCACCAGCCAGTTCATGAACGCCAACTTCACTTTCAGTCCGGCGATCAGCCTGATGGCACCCTACAGCACGCTGGGCGCGGGCATCATCGTGAAGCCGACGCACGCCGTGCACATTTCGAGCGTGGTGTACAACATCAAAGACTCTTCGACGACCACGGGCTTTGAGAACATTGACGATGGGTCGGCGTGGGTCACCGCAGCGGAGTTTCAGTACAAACTGGGCGGGTTACCGGGTGGACAGAACGTGACGTTCGGTTACGCCTTTGACAGCGACTTTGTGGACCTCGGCGAACGATTCGTGTTTACGCCAGGCGAAGGGCTCGCTCCGACCACCAAGGACAGCACTTGGGCCGTGACCTGGAGCGGGTGGCAGTACTTGTGGGTGAAAGACCCATCCGATGCTCCCATCATCCTCACCAACGGCGAGCCTGATCGGCAGGGTTTTGGTCTCTTCGCCCGGGCCGGCTTCGCAGATCAAGACACGAACCCGATCGAGTTGAGCGCCAGCGGCGGAGTCGGCGGCAAGGCGATCATTCCTGGCCGCGAGCGGGACACTTTCGGCGTCGGCTACTTCCATCTCAAGTTTCAGCCAGACAGACTGACCGAATTCACGGGCGCCGACGACAAAAGCCAGGGCTTCGAAGCCTTCTACAATGTGTCGATCACGCCCGCCGCCAATCTGACCCTTGACGTGCAGGTCCTTGACTCGCCGCAGCCGGATGTTGAAACGGCGGTGATCCTGGGCTCGCGATTCGGACTGAAGTTCTGAGCCGATTCTGTTGGCGATGAGTATCTCATTTCAATTGGCAATGATCTTCAACGTTAGCACGGTGTTCTCGCCGCCGATCGCTGACCATTCCTGATGGACCATGCCGATGAGTGACGCAGTCGTCCGCTACAGCTCGCCCTACCGACTCTGGCAGATCTACCTGCACATGCGGGCATGGAGCCATCCCGAATATGACGACCTCGAGCCAGTGACCTGCGAGCAGTTCACCGAACTTGTGAGAACCGGGGCTCTCTTCACATACGTCGAGGATTGCAAACGCGACGTGCTACGCGCCGGAGCCAATGTCCCAGATCACTGGTTTGACGCGCTGCGCATGAGCCGTGTCCGCCCCGACCAGCGGAAAAAGGAGAAGGGAAGTTAGATATCGGTATCGCTCCTTGATCGCGGCTTGAACGGTTCGATTGATGGTAAGCGTCCGACCACCCCACCTTGACGACGGGTTCTCGGGCCGGGTTGGGTTCGGCTTGATTTGAAGGATCAGGCCGCCGCGGAAGCAGCGTCCCGAAGCCCTTTCCAGCCCCGGGGCGTGAGTTCGCCGATGCGCGAGTTCGGATGCGTCCGAATGCGCGTGATGACGTCGGCCAGGTACGCCGCCGGGTCGATGCCGCCTGGTTGCCTAGTCGTTGACGGCAGGTGTCGCCTGTCCGCTGGCAAACGGGCCATCGCCGGTGAGAATCACGCCGTTGGTTTTCACGTACTCATCCCACAGCGCGAGCATGGCCTTGACGCGCTCCGGCTGCTCTTTCGACAGGTCGCGCAGCTCCGCCGGATCATTGCGCAGATTGAACAGCTGCCATTCGCCCGGGCCGCCCGCGCCCTTCAGCAAGTACAGCAGCTTCCAGTCCCCCTGGCGCACAGCACGATTGCCAAACAATTCCCAGCCGATCCAGTCCTGCTCCGTACGTACCGCCTTGACATCGCCACCCAGCAAAGGGACCCATGACTTCCCGGTGATCGGCGCGAGCGTGCTGCCCGCCTGCTGCGACGGATGGGTGGCGCCGGCCACCTTCAGCAGGGTCGGCATGAGATCCGTTACGTGCAGCACGGCGTCGCTGACTTCACCCTGATGCTTGACGCCGGGCCCCGCGACAATCAGCGGCACGCGGATGCCCCCCTCGGCCACCTGGCCCTTGTACCCGCGAAACGGTGCCGAGCCGACCTGCGCCCAGGCCGGGCCGTAATCGCAGACCGCCAGTTTGCGCCCGCAGCTTTCCGGCCTGGTGTCCCAGTTCTTTTCCAGCCAGGTCTTCATCCCGGGGTCGACCTTTGCCGCCAATGCGAGCAGTTCCAGCGGCTCGGCGCCATTGTCGGACATGAAGATCACGAGCGTGCTGTCCAGTTGGCCATTGGCGCGCAGGTGATCGAGCACGCGGCCGATGTGATGGTCCATGTTGGAGAGCATCGCGGCATACACTTCCATTCTCCGCGCCGAGACCCGGCGCTGTTCCGGCGTGAGCGTGTCCCAGGCAGGGGTCGTCGGCAGCCGCGGAAAATCCGTGGCGTCCTTGCTGACGAGGCCCATGTCCTTCATGCGCGCGAGCCGTTCAGCGCGCAGCACGTCATAGCCCTTGTCGTATCGGCCCTTGTACCGGTCCGACCAGTCGTCCGGTACGGCGAACGGGCTGTGCACGGCCTGGAAGGACAGGTAAGCGAAAAACGGCTTGCCATCGCCTTTCTGCTCGTCCACCGACTGGATGATGAAGTCGCTGAACGCCGCCGATGAAAAATGATCTTCCGGCAGTTTGTCGACCATCCGGCCATTGCGCGTAAACGTCAGGCGCGGATGCGCCGGATTCGGATAACCCATGTCTGCCCAATTGCTGCCGCCGCCCTGCATCAGCGTGAAGTCGCGCTCGAATCCGCGCTCCGCCGGCCAGTTCGGCGATTCTTCGCCGAGGTGCCACTTGCCAGCCATGTACGTGTGATATCCAGCATCGCGCAGCACGCTTGCGATGCTCACGACCCGCTCGTTCAGGTGCCCCTCGTATCCGGGTTTGCCCTTCTGGTCGGGGCCAAGGAACTCGGCCATGTTGCCGAGGCCCGCCACGTGATTGTCCGTTCCCGTCAGCAGCATTGAGCGGGTCGGCGAGCAGGTTGGAGCAGCGTAAAAATTCGTGGCTTTGAGGCCGCGCGCCGCAAGCGCATCGAGATTCGGAGTCCTGATCTCGCCGCCAAAGGCACCGATGTCCGAGTAGCCCATGTCATCGGCCACAATGAGCAGGACATTGGGACGGCGTGGACTGTCGGCAGCACTGGCGTCAGTCAAAATGAAAGCGGCCAGCAGAAACAGCAATACGGCAGCGCCCAGCAACCGGCTCTGTTTGCCAGTCCCCCTAGCCGTGTGCTTAGTAAGGTAATTCTGTGTTCTTGTCATTCATATTCTCGAGTGAAGGCGTTCAGATACCGTTTCAACATCGGCGAACTGTCGATCATCGCCACCGCGTCGTTGAACACGATCTTCGCCTGGTCCCGCTTCGTCGCCGCCGCGTACACCTCGGCGCCCCTCTCACGATCCGCCAGCATCAGGTACAGACCACATCCGCCGGCGATGGTCGTCTTCCAGTATAGGTGGCACGCTACCGGCTCGTAGCCCACTCCCCGGAGGTTGTTGCCATAACGGCTCTTCTCGGCGCCGATCCGCCCACTTTTTCGCCCTACCCGTCGACGCCGTACCACCCGCGGAGCGACGCAGAGCCACGTCAGCCTCGAGGCGCGAAACCGCTCCAGTCGCGGGAAGCGCGCGCGATGCGAACGATGCGGATGGGTCGGACGTCCGCTCGGTAGGCGATGAAGGCTGGGCCCGTAACCCAGAAGCGGTAGGGCGGGGGCTATCGGGCGACATCGAAAACTGACCCCCTGACGACATGAAAATTGACCCCCCTCCGGAGAGGAGGGGAGCGATGGAGCGAGAGACCGCGGAGAGCGGTTCCCTGCGGGCAGGAGGTCCGTGGGGAGAGGTGCAGACGCCTGAGGACGTGGAGACGATGCGGCGGTTGCGGGGGCTCGGCTGGGGGACGAAGCGGATCGCCGCGGAGCTCGGCTGCAGCCGGAACACGGTGAAACGCTGGTTGGCGCTCGAGGGGTGGCAGCCCTACGGCCGGCCCCGGCGCCAGCGGGCGCTCGACGGGCTTGGGGCGTGGCTCGAGGAGCGCCTTCACCGCCACGGCGGCAACGCCGACGTCGTGCACCAGGAGCTCGTCGCCGAGCATGGGGTCGCGGTGTCGCTGCGCACGGTGGAGCGGGCGGTCGCGCCCTTTCGCCGAGACCTCGCCGCGCGGGCGCGGGCCACGGTGCGCTTCGAGACGCCGCCGGGCCGCCAGCTCCAGATCGACTTCGGCGAGCGGCGGGTCTCGATCGCGGGCGAGATGATGCGGGTGCATCTATTCGTCGCGACGCTCGGCTACTCGCGCCGACGCTACGTGCGAGCGTTCCGGCACGAGCGTCAGGCGTGCTGGCTCGAAGGCATCGAGGGCGCCTTCGCCCACTTCGGCGGGGTGCCCGAGGAGGTGCTGCTCGACAACCCGCGGGCGCTGGTCCTGCACCACGATGCGGCGACGCGCGAGGTGCGCTTCCACGAGCGGCTGCTGGCCTTCGCGTCCTACTGGGGCTTCCGGCCGCGGGCCTGCGCGCCGTACCGGGCGCGCACCAAGGGCAAGGACGAGCGGAGCGTCGGCTACGTCAAGCGCAACGCCATCGCCGGCCGAGAGTTTGCGAGCTGGGAGGCCTTCGAGGCGCACCTCGCACACTGGACGCGCGAGGTGGCCGACGTGCGCGTGCACGGGACGACGGGCGAAGCACCGCTCGCCCGTTTGTGGCCGCCGCCTCGGTTCGGAAAGACCCAGCTCTCGGTACGGCCGACGTAGGAGAGTGCGCGCTGGCGCCGGAGGAGATCGGCGAGCGGTCCGCGCAGCGGGATCGTCCAGCTCGTGCCCGTCTTCGTCGGCTCGATTCGGCCGCCGCGCGCCACGGTCCGCTGCACGTGCACCAAGCCGCCGCGCTCCGACACGTCCGGCCACCGGAGCCCCGCACCCTCGCCCCAGCGCAGGCCCGTCAGCACGAGCAGCTCCGTCAGCGGGAACCACATCCGGATGCCGTTCACCGTCACCTGGGACGCCGGGTTCTGTTCGCCCTACCCGTTCGAGGCGTTTCCGGAGCTGCCGTTCGAGCCGCGGGCCCAGTTCGGGACGATCATGGTCGACGAGGCCCTGTGCTTCCAGAACTCGTACGCGCTCTACGCCTCGGGCCAGCTCGAGGAGTCCACCTACCAGGCGTACCTGCGCTGATTCGCTTCGATCGTCGGGACGCCCGGCGGCAGCGCCTAGTGGGAGAGCGTCGGCCGCCCGATCTTCGTGCCCGCCGCAGGGCCTGTACCGCGCCTAAAGGTTCCGATATCCCCGAGGGAGCTGTCGCTTCGAGCGTCATCGGACACGAACCGCCCGCTTGTTCGCCCTATCTATTGAACGCGCATTACCTCATGAAACCGGGTACTCCTGCGCGCGCGTCAACCAATCAGCCCTCCAATCCGAGTTTGTAAATCTGGTTTGCTGTCTTCCAGGCAATTTGCTCACGCTCCTCGGCGGACAGCCGGGTCTCGATGGCGGTTCTGAGGTTGTCCAGTATCGAATGATTCGACGAGATCGCGCTGAGGTCGCTGCCGAACATGATCCGTTGCGCGCCGATAATGGAGATCGCCTTACGCAGGTGCTCCGCCGAGGTGTCGGTCATGTCGAAGTAGACGTTGGCATTGCGCATCGCCACGGACAGGCAGGCATCGAAGGACGCCTGGATGCTCCGCCCCATCTTCGTGAGGACGATTGGCACCGTGGGGAAAGTCGCTGCCACCTCGTCCACCCAGACAGGAGAAAAGACGTAGTAGTGCACGCCTTTCCAGCCCGTGTATCCGGTCGGGAACATGATGGGCAAGTCGCCCCGCGCCTTGAGCACTTCCATGATCGGGGCCATGTCGCGGGTGATTTTGGCCGGATGGATTTCAGTCGTGATCGGCACGACCTCACCCACGCCGCGCGTGGCGCTCAGGGCCGAGCTCTGCAGTTCATCGGCGATTTGGCGCACAACCTTGCCGACCTCGCCACCATAGTCCACGCCCAGCGTCCCTCTTGCGGCTGCATTCGACACAGCTTCGGGCCGGTAGATGGGGAAGAATCGCCCGTTGCTCTTCTTGGCGGCGTCGAGCACCATCTGGTTGTTGGTGCCTTTGCCGGGCGCGGTCTGGAGGATCGCGTGCGTGACGCCATACCTGTCCATGGCCCCCAGCAGAATCGCGGAATCGTCCACGGCATCTTCGCTCACGGCCTTGGCAAACTTTTCCGGCTGCTTGGTGCGAAGCGCGCCCCAGTCCGCGGCGGTGTGGATGGTCGGCGCCAGTTCTGCGACCGTCGGTCCGGAGCCGAGGTGGGCGTGGCAATCGATCAGGTACTTTGTGGGCGCCCAGGCTGGCCTGTTGCTGCGTCCCGCCATCGCCAGTGTGTCATCAGCGACTGCTGCAGACGGGGCCAGAGCGCCCGCCGCAGCGGCCGTGGCGGCGGCTGAGAACAGGAAAAACTGCCGGCGTGAAGCCTCGATCCCCAATCCCTCGGGTTCTTGCAAATCGCGGCCAGCTCGTTTTTCGTCATGCTTGGTGTTCATCGAACTCTCCTGTTGAAGTCACCGATGGAAGTCACAGATCGTACACCGCAGGCGTGGCCACCCAGCCGCCGTCCACGCCGCCGGGCAGCATCTGCCCGACGTCCTCGCCCACCTCGTCATGGATCAGCCGGTTCAGCTTGGCGGTTCGGCGTTGGCGAGCCGGTCCATCACCAGATTGTTCGGCTCGTGCGGGTCGTTCTGGTGGTCGAACAGCTCCACGTCATTGAGCTCGAACAGTTCGTCGATCGTCGTGGGGATGTTGTGCTGCTTGGGCGAGAAGTAGCGGGTGAACTGGTAGCGGCCGTCGAAAACGCTGCGGATGGCGCCGCGCTTCATCATGTTCGGATGCAGGCCGGAGGCCTTCAGCTTCGGCGGACCACCCTCGGCCAGCAGGGCGCTCGCCTTCTTCAGAAAGTCGCCGTCGATCGTCGCGAACATGTTGAAGCAGTAAAGCTGGGCATCACGCACCGCGTCCACGCCGGCCTCATCGGGCGCCGCCAACACGGTGGAGAAATCCTTGCTGGGCAGGGATGCCGCGATCTCCGCCTTCTTCGCAGGGTCACCCGCCGTCATGGACACCAGGGTTTTCGCCAGGTCGAGGTGGGTGGTTACGGCCTTGCAGCCCTTGCCGCCGGCGAACGCGGGATGCGACACCATCAGCGGCACGTTGTTCTGCTCGCGGTACGAGGTCGCCCCCTTGCCGGTCATCTGGTGCGCGCCATCGAGTTCTCCATGGTCGCAGGATGGGTGGCACCCTGCCGGCCTGGAGTCCACTCCCCGGAGGGCCTTGCCATAACGGGTAGCTATCGGCTCTCGATCCACCGCTTGTTCGCCCTCCTCGTTCAGCGACGAGGTGCGAACCCGCTCCAGTCCCGCGAAGCTCGCGCGATCCGAACGATGCGAATTGGCCGGACATCTGCGCGGTAGGCAATGAAGGCAGGCCCCGTGACCCAGAATCGGTAGGGCGGGGGCCAGAGCTCCGGTCGATGGCGACCCATCTCTGGCATCCTCGCCAGCAGGTCGAACGTACGGAGCAGGCTGTTAACACGCGCTCGGCGACGACCCGACCATGTCAATCATGGACCTCGAAGAAAATCTCTTCGAGATCCCGCTCAGCCGGAGCGGCGAGCTCGTAGCGAGGCGTCACTCTCCGCTGCGCAGGCGCTCGTCGATCCGACGACGCACGTCGGCAACTGCCTCACGGCCATCTCGCAGCTCGCCTCGCTCTTCCGCCGCGACGCCCTCCGCGATTTGCGCGCGAAGTTGCTCGCGATGAGAGGCGAACAGCTCCTCGCGCTCCTGGAGAAGCCGCAGGGCCTCGACCACGACCTCGTCGACCGACTGGAAGCGCCCCGCCTCGAGCTGGGCGCGGACCAGTTCCTTCACCTCGTCGGGCAGGGTCGCCAGATCCATGCGCGGCAGTATACCTGCGCCGATCGTGCAGCCCTCCGGACGGCGGCCCTCGCCTCCGAAGGTGGGTGCCCATGGGGGGGGTGCCCACGGCCACTCTCACTCAGGCTCCACAGGGCCCGGCGAGGGATCCTCGGGCGATTCCGCATGAGCTTCGCGGT
>CAZTLX010000183.1:0-8825 GCA_964614575.1 uncultured Phycisphaeraceae bacterium
TGCCGGAGGTGGGACTCGAACCCACACGCCTTTAAGGGGCACCGGATTTTGAATCCGGCGCGTCTGCCAATTCCGCCACTCCGGCTGGAGGGTGGTGATTATACGGGCCGGCGGGCGCGCGTCGAGCCGGCGACCGAGGGGCCGCGGGGCCGCTCACGGTGCAAAGAGCAGTCGGCCGTCGGAGATGCGTACGCCGCCGCGGGTCAGGCGGCCGTTGAGGTGGAGCGGGGTGTCGTCACCGTCCACGGCTGCCTCCAGGCGTTGCACGAACCCCCACGCGTCGATGCGCTGCGGGCTGAGCTGGATGAACGCGTGGCCGCGGAAGGTCACCGTCGGGCCGCCATCGGGCGCGGCGAAGGTCACCGGCTCTTCGCCGGGCGCGATCTCCACGAGCATCCAGACCACAACCGGTGAATCGCGATCCAGCAGTTGCATCGCCAGCACACGGTCGGAGTCGGTGCGGTAGGTGGCGAGGCGGCGGGTCGCGGGGTTGTCTATGTCGAACGGCTGGTAATAAGTCTTAAAAGTCGTGTGTGTCTGGCCGGGTCGGCGGACGATGATTGATGTCCCGCCGACTTCGTAGGCTTCGGGCGACTCCTCGATGCCCGGCGCGTCTGCGGGTTGATCGCGGAGCGGGGTGGGTCCGAGGTAGATGGCGGTCGTCGGCCCGCCGTTGCCGGTGATCCGCAGACCGACCTTGCGCTCGTACCACGCCGCGGGCAGCGTGTTGAGCGCCGCATCGTCGTGCGCCGATTGCTGATCGAGACGCACCGACCACAGCTTGAACCCGTCCATGTGTTGCATCGGCCCGAAGGCGGCGAGCGTTCCTCCCAGCGGTTCGGCATCCTGCCAGGCGACATCGGGGTCGGGCGTGTGATGGCCCAGCGCATGCACAAGGTATTCATAGTCGTGCGTCTCTTTACCGCCGGGCAGGTCACGCAGGTCCACGATGTCGATCAGGTCGTGGCCGACGAGCATGAGGATGCGCGTCATGCTCACGCCGGGGTACACCTGATCGCTGGTGGCGCTGAACATTTTGATCGGCCCCTCGAACCAGTGGCGCGTCTGGACATCGTCGGTGGTGCGCGGCTCCTGCCCATCGACGCGCACCGCGTTGTGGCTGGCGATGCTGCGTGACCAGTCCTTGGCGTAGCCGGGCGTGGCCTGCCGGTTAAGCAGCATCGGCCGATTCAGCGCGTAGTAGCCCATGATGGCGAAGCTGTCGTGCACGCTGTGTGCGTACTCGGTCGCCAGCCGCATGCTCACCGCCGCGTCGGGCGAAGCCCAGTGGTCCGGGCCTTCGGTAGCGCGGAGCATGGCCATGCCCCGCCGCGGCGCGATCCAGTTCTGCGCGTGGGGCGGTGCCGCATCATCGGGCGCGATCGGTTCGACGCCGAAGTACAGCGACGGCTGATAGCGCTGCTGCCCCGGCTCGCGAAGTTGGGAGAGGAACCAGTCGAAGCCCATATCGGGCCAGCGCGCGTGGCCGACCTCGAACCAGAACGGCACCATCATCTTGGGCACGAACCCGGTGTAGCCGTCCCACTGCGGGTGCTTGCCGCGCACCTCGCCGCCCCACGCGCCGTGGCCCTGCCAGCGGTGGATCGTTCGTTCTTCGGCGGTTTCTCCGGGCAGGTAGCCCTGCACGGCCGAGTGTTGAAAGGCCCGCGTCGGCAGGTTGCCCCGCCGCGACGAGCCGCTTTGCCGCAGGTCGCCCATGGTGATCATCGGGATGTGCGGCGTGTATGAGTGCAGCTCGACGATGGGGTAGCTCAGCGTCATGAACGACGCGAGGTGACCTTTCATCGTCGCGCCGTGCCGGCCGGTGTAGCCGTAGCCCAGGGCGTTGAGCCCCAGGTTCTCCAGCGCTTCGCAATAGAGGATCATCTCGCCGACGGTCGCGCCTTGCTTGCTGAATTCTTCGCCGTAGAACCCGGCCTCGGTGAGGTACTGGTCCATGTACCAGCGGAACGAGCCGTACCGGTCCCACGTCTCGCGGATCAGCTCCTCGTCGCCGAGGGCCGCGGCCATGAGGTTAGCCGAGAGCCTCCGGGGCCAGGTGATGTTGGGCAGCCAGTTGCGGAGGGTGTAGGCCGTCGCGTCGTAGCGTGAGAAGTTGCGCTCGTCGTTGAACACCTCGGGATCGGTCAGCGCGTTTTCGTGGATCGCGGTGCGGATGTAATCGCGGAAGATGCCCTCGATCTGCGTGCGCTCGTCTTCGCTCAGCAGGTCGTGGGCCAGGTCGTAACGCAGGACATTGAGCCACTGCGCACCGCCCAGCGGCGGGTCGGTGCGCAGCTTGCTCAGCAGGTGCTTCTTCTGGCGTTGGCCGGCTTCCTCATTGCCGAAGAGCCGGTAGTCGAGCAGATCGCGCAGGGTTTTCTCGGCATCATTGCTCGGCTTGCGTTCCCACTGCGCCTTGGCCCAGTCTTCGGTCTCGATGAGTTGCTTCATCGCCGCCAGATCGTCCGCGGTCCAGAGCACATACGGGTGCTCCGCGGCCCACGACGCGGCGGGGACAAGGCAGGTGAAAATGAGCAGGCTCGAGACGATCGTGCGGGATAGAAGCATTGAGGCATTCTATATCACCGTGCGGTGTGAGCCATGTCATCCGTATCGATCATGGCTGGCATGTTATCTTTGACAACGATGCCGCGGGATTTTCTGGTTGATACGCGTTAAGAGACTTTTCATGCATCTTTATTTGATCCGTCACGCCGACCCCGACTATCCCAACAACACCATCACGCCGCGGGGCCACCGCGAGGCCGAGGCGTTGGCCGAACGTCTGGCACACGAGGGCGTGGACCGGGTTTTCAGCTCACCCCTGGGCCGGGCGATTCACACGGCTCAGTACACCGCCCAGCGGTTGGGGCTGGAGATCGAGATCGAGGATTGGGCGGCCGAGTTGGGCATGCTGCAACTGCCGCCGACCGACCCGCAAGCGGGCCTGATCGCGTGGGACCTGCCGGGTCACGTGTTTCGGGACGGCCAAGCCTGGTCGCACGCGGGGCTGCACCCGCGGATCGCGCTGCCCGAGTTTGCCGCGGAGATCGAACGCGTCGGCGAGGCGTCGGACCGCTTCCTCGCGGGGCTGGGCTACACGCGGGAAGACGGGGTCTATCGCGTGACGCGGGCAAGCGAGCAGCGGGTGGCGATGTTCTGTCACGGCGGGTTCGGCCTCGCGTGGCTGTCGCACCTGATGGCGGTGCCGGTGTCGCTGCTGTGGGCGGGGATGTGGCTGGCGCCCAGCAGCGTGACGACGATTCGCTGGGAGCACCGCAAGCGGGGCATCGCGACGCCGCGCTGCCTGTGCATCGGCGACACGGGCCACCTGTTTGCCGCGGGCCTGCCGGTTCAGCCGCGCGGGTTGCAGCTCAACATCGAATAATGCCACCGGCGCGGCGCTTCGCATGGGCAATCTTCTCCGACGGTACGCGGCATGAACGCAACGCGCAGACGCGAATGGCTGACCGGCACGCCCGCGGGGCGGCGGACGCTGTTCGGCGCGCTCTACTTCAGCGAGGGCGCGCCGATCGGGTTTATCTGGTGGGCGCTGCCGGTGGTGCTCGCGGCCGAGGGGGAAGACCTCGCCGCGATCACCGCGCTGATCGCGGCGCTGGTCTGGCCCTGGGCGCTCAAGTTCCTCTGGGCGCCGCTGGTCGATGCGCTGCGCGGGTCGTGGTGGGGCGACCGCGCGTGGGTGCTCAGCGCGCAGCTCGTGATGGGCCTGACGCTGCTGCCGCTGGCGGTGCTCGGCCTGCGCGAGGATCGGCCGTTGGTCGTTGCGCTGCTGCTGGGCCACGCGCTGGCGGCGACGATCCAGGACGTGGCGATCGACGCCTGGGCCATCCGCCTCACGCCCAAGCCCGAGCACGGCCGACTCAACGCGGCGATGGCGGTCGGCAAATACCTCGGCCGCTGGCTGTTCGGCGCGGGGCTGCTGTTCGTGTGGGACGGGCTTGGCCGCGGCGTGATCTTCGGCGGGCTGGTGGCGTGCATCTGGGTGACGGGCGCGCTCGTGCTGATCGCGTCGCCGTCACCGGTCGCGCCGCTCGTGTGGCGCGAGCGGCTGGCGACGTTTGGCGCGGTGCTGCGCAGCGCGCTGGCGCGGCGGGCGACGTGGCTGGGCGTCGGTATCGCGGTATTGAGCGGCGCGGCGTTCGAGGCGCTGGGCGCGGTCGCCGGGCCGGTCATGGTGCAGGCCGGCTACACCACGGCCGACATGGCGGCCGTGCGCACCGCGTGGGTCGCGGCGATGCTGATCGGCGCGTGGCTGGGCGGGGTCTTCGGCGACCGCGTCGGGCACCGCCGCGCGACGATCGCGGCGCTGGGGCTGATCGCAGCGCTGGTCGCGGCCGTCGCGGCCCTGCACACGGCGGAAGTCAGTGCGCTTGCACTGGCCGGCGCGATCGGCGTGGTGTACGTGGCGATCGGGGTGTTCATCGCGGTCAGCTATGCGCTGTTCATGGACCTGACCGACCCGCGGATCGCCGGCACGCAGTTCAGCGCGTTCATGGGCGCGACCAACGCCTGCGAAGCCTGGGCCGCCGCCGCGGGCGGCGCGCTCGCCGCGTCGCTGGGCTTCGGCGCGGGCATGCTGGCGATGGCGGGCCTGTCACTGCTGGCGCTGCCGCTGTTGTGGGGGTTGCGCGGGGGTGATGGGTTTGCCGAGGGGGAGAAGACCCCCCGGCTTCGCGGCGACGCATAGAACGGAACGCTGCCGTTTCGATAGCGGTGATCCGAAGACAGCCGCGGCAGGACAGATTCATAAAGGAAGCTCGAAACCTGGCCACTACTCGCCCACACTCTTTTTCCAGTCCCCAAACCTTTAAGTGTGCCATTCAGCGCCAACGGAGAACCCCATCCACGCCAACGCTACTACTAGTCTGTCGATGTCTAGGCGTCATTGACTTAGCTTATACAAGATGAAAAAAGCAAATAACTTGGCGATGACGCTGGGCTTAGTCATCCGCCGAACGAGAGAAGAGCGCGGCTGGTCTCAGGAGCGCTTCGCGGAAGAGGCCGGATTTCACCGGACATATATCGGGAGTGTTGAGCGAGGCGAAAGAAACATCACCTTGACCAGTTTTATACGCATAGCTGAGTCATTAGACCTATCTGCCTCGATACTGCTCAAACATGTGGAGGACGAGCGCTGAGCCTTCGTTACTTTGATTCTGGTATAGGCGGAGCCAACGATTGTCTTGGCCGCTGGCTCGACACCGAATTGGTGGATGGTATCAGAGCATTCCGGGGACAGTTTGGCTTCTTCGACATCTCGGCGCTACGAAAGTATCTACCGGTGCTGCAAGGCATGGTGGATGATGGGGGGACGTTTCGCCTTGTCATTGGCGCGAACAACGGCGACCCCGCGAGTACTGCCGACGTCAATCTGCTCCTGCCGCTCGTGACCGGTGGAGGTGATGCAAATCTTGTGCTGGTCGGCCTCTCGAATGCCCTATTTCACCCAAAGACGCTGCATCTGGTCCGCGCCGACGAATCGATGGTTGGCGTTGTGGGGTCAGCCAATCTGACCGCGAAGGGCCTCGGCCACAACGTGGAGGCTGGGGTCGTGATCGAGTCGAGCGATGCGAATCGTGACGCGCTCGCTGGCATCGCTACCGCTATTGACTACTGGGTCGCATGCGAGGATGCCGGTGTTTATACGATTACAGGAATCGATGATATTTCGCGGCTAGCGGAAATGGGTCTCATCGTACCACCCTCAATACGCCGAAGATTACGGCGGGCCAACCGTACACGAGGCTCTATCACCGGCCGTGGTGCGCGTCCAGCGGGCTGGCGTCCGCCGCTTATTCTGGTGGAAGAGGAACCGGCAGAGGTAGAGGGCGACGATGATGTAGATATTGAACGGGTGGATTTACTTGAGCGAGCCGCGATAGCCGCCCGCTGGTGCAAGCGTCTTCGGAGTTCGGATGCCCAGCAGGTGCAACCGGGTACCAACCCGACAGGTAAGCTGCGCCTGGCCAAGGCTCGGTTCGACATTGAACAGACAAGTTACTTCCGCGAGGAGTTCTTTGGCGGCGAGGAATGGGTCGAAGTCGACCGCAGAGGAACTACATACGAGGAAGTCCACGTGCGTTTCATTGTGGAGCGTTTGGGCCAAGATGCGACCACAGTTACACTTCGTGTCGACCACGCCCCGCACCGAATAGCCGACCAGGACAACGTACCGACGGTGCTGGGCTGGGGCCGCGAGATAGGGCAGTGGTTGCGCAATAATGACCAGACAGACAATTGGGTAGTCTTGGAGAAGGGACTTGACGGCCGTTACTGGATGTCGTTCCGAGCCGAAAAGCCCGACTGGGCACCATGAATCAGCTAACCGTTTCCTGCCGTTTTGTTTGCAGACGCCTCCTGGCAGCGTCGAGTAACGGCAGTAAATCTGCATACTCCGGATAGCGACTGGACAAAAACGCATCTGTCATCTGCATTACTGCGTGCGTTGGGTCGCGCTGACCGTTCACTCCTCGGCTGAGAGTATCGACCTCATCGATCAGTCCGTTGGTCTCTGACAGCGGCACGATTAGTCGGGCGACTTCCGACGGAACAAGCTCAAGTACCCCGCCTCCGTAGGTCCTACCCTCGACCTCTGACGAGAGCAGTGTCAGTGTATTTTGAAATGCAGCGACGAGATCACGTTCTCGACCGATAAAAAGCTCGCGCATCTTTCCACGATAAATCGTGTCTGTCGTGTAGGCCTGTGCCTGATTGAGCAGGAGGCGGTGGTAATGATGCGCCCGCTTGGTCATCATGAGGTCGCCGCGCCGAATGTGTGGCACCCGATACCAAGGCTCGCGGATACGGCACTTGTATCGACGCGGCAACCCCTGAGCCTTGCCCTGCATTAGGTACCTGGAGACTCGCCCATGTCCGTTAGGGGTTGGCCGTCCCTCCGAGAAGTCTAGCAGCCACGCCCGACTGCCTCGTTCTCGCGAGGCCTGATGGTCAGCGTCGGTGAACACCACCCCTGGCGAATCAGCCGTCCGAGCAAGCAGTGGGATCGTCCACTGCCACAGGTCGTACTTTTCTGCCGTCTTTTCGGTAACCGTGAAGAACGTGTTTGCCCCAGTGACGATCGCCACCTCAAGTCGGGCCAATTGCCCGAGGGTGTAAAAGCCGTCCAGCGAACAGGCGGCCACATAGGCCTCATACTCACGCTCGGTGAGTAAATACCGCAGCCATGGTTCTTCATTACCGAGAACGCGATGCTGCCAACTAATCTTGACCTCTCGTCGATGTTCGTTGAATCGCATAGGCCTCGCATCCGCGGGACGGATAGCGCGCCTACCACTCACCACGACCACGTCCTGCAAGATGTCAGGAAACGTTCCACGCGGGAAGAGGTCGATCGATAAGTCGGTGAATAAATGAACGAGGAACTGACGGAACTGGCCTCCGCTCGCGGTGCAAAACAACTCGCTCGGTAAAACCAGAGCGAAACACCCGCCGAACTTGATCCTGCTTAGTGCTACAAGTGCGAAGGGAATCCACAAGTTGGAAACTCGCCGCAGAGAAATGCCGAACTCCGCGACCAAGGACTCGGCCTGTGCTCGGTCATGCTCGTCCACGAACTGATACCGTACAAAGGGTGGGTTGCCTACGACGACATCAAAGTCGCCGTCGCCGTACGAAGCCCAGTCGAAGAAGCTGCCATGTATCACGCGGCCAGAGATACCGGCGTCATCCAGCACCATTTCGCACTCGGCAGCCTCAGCTTCGATCAACTCGATCGCAATCAGTTCAACGCTTTTTCGCTGACGTGTTGGTACTGCTCGGCTTACTCCTCTTAAAAATGCACCGCTCCCGGCAGATGGCTCGAGCCACCGTCCCGACCATCCACCTCGCAGTTCCTTCACTCGATCGAGGCAAAAGTCGACGACATGGGGTTCGGTATAGAAGCCGCCTCGCAACTTGTCGGGATGTACGTGTTCACGCAGCTTCATATGCTGCAGCATCATATCCAGTTATCCGGGAGAAGGGGCGGGACGCGGTTGGGGTAGGGGCGGAAGTCATGGGTGGATTGTACCGCCGGGGGCGTCTGCGGAGAACAGAGGGTTCAGCAAGATGGAGGGCGAGGCTCGGAGAAGGGAGCGGGCGTGGAACTGGCGATGGGGTTCTTGGGGTGGCGCGGGAGTCGGTGCATGGTGATTAGGCGCGGATCCCCCGTCGTTGGTCTTGGGGGGGGGTGACATGTCTGATTTGCGAAACCACGAGCGGGTGAGGGGGGTTAGTCTGCACGTAGGCGTGCGACAGGTTTACGCCCGCGTTTCTTCTTCCGTGACGTACCGCTGGCCCGACTTCTGGGGTTCGATCTCGATGATCTTGGGCTCGGCCTCGCCGATCTCGCGCATGCGGCGCAGCAAGCGCTCGCGCATCACGGCACGCACGGCGCTGTGGCTGTCGCGGTCGATCAGGTGTGTCAGTTCGTGCGGGTCGTACTTCAGGTCGTAGAGGATCGCCTCGCGGTAGGTGCTTGCGCCGCCCTGCCCGTCGTCGTCTTCACCGACGACCTCGTACTTCCAGCGGTGCGTGCGCACCACACGGCCGGTGTGGGACTCGCTGATCTGCACGAACGCTTCCTCGGGCCAATCCGCGACGGCTTGCGGATCGCGCCGTAGCAGCGGCAGCAGCGAGCGGCCCTGCATGCCCCCCGGAACATCAATCCCGCAGGCGTCGAGCAGCGTCGGCGGCAGATCGACGAGGCTGACCAGTTGCTGGACTTCGCCGCCGCCGGTGAACCCCGGGCCGTGGAACATCGTCGGCACGCGGATCGAGCTCTCGTGGCACGAGCGCTTGTA
>CAZTLX010000184.1:0-8669 GCA_964614575.1 uncultured Phycisphaeraceae bacterium
GGTGGGGGTCTGAGCTATCGGGGTTTGGGTTTCGGGGGTCCTGTTTCCGGGGGTATGGTTTTTCATAGGATCAATCTTTCCATTGATGAGGCCCTCTCCGTCTCGCTGCGCGGCGACCGGGGGAGCCGTCGGCCGTGACTCACGACCGGTTCGCGTCGGGGCGATCGCCCTCTGGCGCTTGGGGGGTAAACGATTGGATTCCGCGTCGCGGCGGTATCAACACGGGCAGATACAGGGGGGCCCTGCGACGGACGTCCTCAAGCACCCGCCGATCGGGTGCCCGTGGCGCCGGCGCCGGCGTGGGCACAACCGCTTCGGGGCGCCAGGCGTACCGGGTCTGGCCGTGGGGGTCCACGAAGCAGGACATGGCGCCCTCATGGACCAGCTGATCCAGCCGGCGGCGGACCCGGCGCAGCTGCTCGTGGTGGACCAGCCCCTGGTGCCCGAGGTAGAGCAGGAAGGCACACTCGGCGGCGGTGAAGGGTCCATGCCGCTCCTGCAGGATCGCCAGCACATGCGGCAGCAGGTGGAAGCGGTTGGGTTGACGGGTTCGTTGAATGTTCCACGGCATGGGTTTAGACCCCGGATGGAAAAGTCGGGTACGCGTGATCGCGCACAACGGGAGTTTGCGAGGCACGAAGGTTTGAAGAGAAACGCGTCATCGGCGCTGGGGGTGCTGCCAGGTGGGTTGATCGGCGGCAGCGGTGGTGAACTCAATAAGGAAGGACAGGCCGGTGAGCAGGACACCTGGTCCTGCGGGCTCGGCAGGCGCCGCGCTCAAGGAGGACCGATCCTGAAAGTGGCACGCGTGCCACTTATGCGGTCGCCGGAACCTAACTCAGCGCTACCTGTTCGATCGCGGGGCCGTGGATCCAGCCCTGGGCCAAGCGGTGTTTGTAAACCTTGATCTTGTCACGAACGGGGGGGTCGTGATGAACCGCGAAGCGTAGGAGGCAGAGGTACTGGTTGGTCAGCCCCCGGGCGAGGACGCCCGGAAGCAGGTCCTTGATATCACGGCGGCTGAGCATCGCCGCCTTCAGCTCGCGGCGACACAGCTCCGTCTTGATCTCCTCGAGCATCTGCCGCAAAGCGGGGCTGGCGGCCACGGCCAGGTCCACCACCTGATCGGCCCGTAACCACTTGCTGTCCAGGTCGGCGCGTTCCTGCTCCGGCGACATCTCGATCGAGCCGCCAACGAGCGTGCTGGGTAAATACCAGCGGCAGGCAAGCGCATGCTGGACCAGGCCGCAGAATCGGCGACGGTCTGAGGACAGCGCCTCGAAGAGGCCGTTGAGCATGGCAGCAGCCGACGGATCATCCAGGACCGAATCTTCGTCACGAAAGCGATACACGGCGCGGGTTTCGTTTTTGGAGTACTCCCGAGACCTGCCGGAGTCGTTCAAGGGATCATGGTTTTCGACGACGCGAACGGCTCTTGTCACTTCCGTCCGGGACAGAAACAGATCGACCTGATCGATGGTCAGGTACTGACCTACCCAGTCTTCCAGCTCCACCACATCCTCCTCTCTGAGGCGGCCACGTTCCTCCCAGTCAGACGGATCAAACTCCAGCAGGGCGATGTAGTCCGACGCGGTGAGCGGTAGCGTGGTCAACCATGTGAGGTTCGCCGGCTCAGGTTCCGGAGACGACGCCTGCGAAGCATCTTCCTCAACGGGCTGAGCAACGGGATGATCAACGGGCTGATTAGCGGCCTGAGCAACGGACATCTCTACGGGCTGAGAACCAGTGACGGACCTGTCGATCCGCGTCGATCCTGCCGCGTCGTCGATCCTCTCAGGAGCAGAGAGAAAAAAAGGAACCCCGTCCGGCCCGGCCCCCCGGAGGGGGGGTCTGGGGGGTTGGGTTTTTTCTTTTTGTTCTCGATTCGGTTTATGGTTTAGTTCTTCTGGTTTAATGGGTGCCGGCTCACCAGCCCCCCGGTGCTCGTCCTCAAGCCCGTCGGGGGAGCATGGATCAGCCCCCGGGGTGCTTGCCGCCGCGGCCGGTGGTTCGGCTTGCCCATCAGCCCCCCGCGCGTTCCCGCGGCGCTCGCCGTAGGCCGCACGCTGCTCCTCGAACCAGTGCCAGTTGGCCAGGTACTCGGGCCGGACCCGATCCTTGCCGAGGGGCAGTTCGATCGGCCGCCCTTCACGATCCAGCGGGATCAGCCGGTAGTAAGTGTTGCCGCCGGTCCCGTCCCGGCGCAGGCGCTCGATCAGTCCGGCCTCCTGCAACTCCGCCACGCCGACCCGGATGCGGTCGCGCGACAGGCCGGTGTAGTGGCCAAGGGCCTTGCGGCCGGGATAGAGCCGGCCCGACTTGCGGTTGAGGCAGCTGTGCAGCACCAGGTAGATCCGCAGCGCCGCCGGCGATAACTGCGGCAGCCGGTGGATCATCCCGGCCGGCAGGTTGAAGTAGGGTTCGAGGGGTTTCTTCTCCTTCTTCATGCCATTCTCTCTTCCTGAACCGGACGCTCGTGGTCGGCAGCCGGCGGCGGAGTCTCGTCGACCCACCTCTCGATCAGCTCTCGGGCAACCTCGGCCAGGCTGACCGATCGACGCTGGTCCTGTGAACGCCGCAGCGCCTCGCTGAAGAGGGCGTCATACGTCGGCTCGTCCAGGTGGACGTGCAGCTTCCGTGGCCTGGGCTTGCGGGGTTCAGACTTCCCGGAGTCGGGAGCCTGGAAGGCAAGGTTCCGGGGTTCAGACTTCCGGGGGTCTGAGTTCCGGGGGTCTGGGTTCTGGGGGTGGTTGATCATGTCGATCCTCCGTGGGCTCGTTAGAGAAGTAGCCGGCGCGCAGCGGTGAGTCCAGGTCCGGGCGCCGGAAGTTGGTTTGATTGGTTCTGCCCCCCCCCCGGAAGTCATGCCCGGACGTCATGCCCGGACGTCATGCCCGGACGTAATCCTCGGAAGTCATCTCCGGAAGCAATGCTCAGGATCAATATCCGGAAGCGGGGGTGGGCCGCGGTGGTGGGGAATCGGGTCGGTAGTTTCGACCTATCCTGATTCTATCCGGATGCCGGAATCCGCTGTTGCGGCGCCGGGGCGGAGCCGCGCGGCGGCGGATCGGCGATCCGCTGCTCCGAGCATAACCGAAACCGGATTTTTGCCGCTTTTTTGGTCGGCCGCCGAAAAAACCGCGTTTTTCGCCCAAAAACGCCGCTGAGCCGCGGAGGCGGGGAGGGGGGCCGGTGTGTGCATCTATATAGACAAGACACACACGATCAGCGGGCCAGCATCGACTTCGCCGGCTCTCGCTCCAGGTCCAGCTCCTGCCAGCCACACCCACACCAGAACATTGGGACACCAAACAACAACCCGTCCCAGTGTCCACCCCCCGGAAGCTCACCCCCCGTCCTCACTTCGCCGGTCCGGTACACCATATCGCCCCCACAGAACCGGCACGGCCGGGGGCGATAGACATCCGGCAGGTGCTCCAGCCTCCACTCCACCACCCACTCCCCCACAGAACCACGAGCGATGTTGTGCATAGCCCCCTCAGGAGTCACCCACCGACACACATCCCCCAACCGATCCACCAGAGCAACATCCCCGGTGGACCTGGACAACCCCAAGGCATCGAGATGGCTCATCGTGTGCTCCTTGTCCCCCCGGCGGGGGCCGAAACTCCATCGTAGCGTCACAAAGCCAGATAGAAGGGCGCGCGGGCGAGACGAGGGGCGGGAGGCGAAGAGGGGGCCGAGGGGGGTGCGAGAGGGGCACGCATTCGGTAAACGGTGAGACTTTGAGACATTCTGCGGTGACGGCCGGCCGATTCAGGGTCCGACCGGGCCGGGCCCGTCCAGCGCCGCGTCGGGCAGGTCCACGGCCAGGCCTTGCCCGCCGTCTGGTTCTGCCGGGTTCTGCGGCCAGACGGCCGGCGAGGACCCCGCGGGTAATTGGGTCTGGCGAGCCGTCAACAACCGGGACTTCCATCGGTAGTAGGTCGCCCGGCTACCCAGGCCGGAACTCAGGAACGCCTCGACCCGCTGCTCTTCACTCAGGAAGTTCGTGTCGTCCGTGATCCGGACCATCGCCCGTGTCCGTTGATCGACCCCCATCAGTTCGAGCGTCTTCTCCGGCCAATCGGCCGGCCGGCTGGCCTTGAGGTCCGCCGCTTTGCCGTAGGTCCGGAAGCTGAGCCGGGTGCCCAGCGCATAGTGGCGGCCGATGAAGCGGTAAACCTCCGCATCGGAAAACCACTCCCACGCCGCGCGGTGGACCTCGGCCAGGCTCGGCTCGAACCGCAACGACAACGCGCGGTCCAGGATGGCGGCCAGATCGCGTTGCCGCAGCGCCCAGCCGTTAACCAGCAGGCAGATCGGCGAATCGGTGGCAAAGACCGGCGGCGTCTGCTCGGCACCATCGCCGATGCCCGGGTGGCTGCTGAGCCAGCGGACCTGCCGCCGGGGTTCAGAATCACAGGCCGCCTTAAGGATCGGCAGGCTCACCCGGTTCTCCAGAAGGCTGTCCACGTCGTCGAGCACGATGGGCGTACCCCGGTGCTCGTAGAGGGCCTGGTACAGCGCCAGCGGCGTCACATGCGCATTGAGGTAGAGGTGCGGCTCACGGCCCAGCGCCGCCCGTACACATCGCGATTTGCCCAGGCCCGGCTTGCCCAGCACGATCAGCAACGAGTGGTGCCGGCGGGCGAAGCTGCGGGCGTAGTCGTGCAGGTCGTCGTAGGTGGTGACGTGCAGGGTCTGATCGGGTTGGACTTCCATCACGGTGCTCCGGCGAGGAGGGATATAAAGAGCCGGGGCGGCTCTCGCCGCCCCGACTCGGGCAAGGGGCACTTGAACCTAGGCCGCGGACGTCAGCACACCGGTGGCGGGCATGTAGTGCGCCCCGTCACGCCGCAGCTGACCACTCACGACCATCTTGTTGAGCAGGCTGGTGGCCTGATCTTCCTTCTGGAAGGTGACATCCACGATCTCCTCGATGATCGCACCGGGCTTGATCTTGACCCGTTTGAGCACCTGGTCCCGGCGCCAGTCGCCGAGGGTGGCGTTGGTCACGCCGTGGATCGCGGCCAGCTCGTGGGTCGCCTCCCGATCGATCAACCGCACCATGCCGTGGCCTTCGGCCAATTGCTGAAGGAACCGGACCCCGGCCTCGAAGCAGGCCTGGTTCATCTCTCGCATCAACTGGCGCTCACCCTGGATAACCGGGTGATCCGGGGCTACACCCCGGGCCAGGTGTTGCTCGATGCGCTGGGCCGCGCCCAGGTCCAGGCCGTTGCGGAAGTGCTCATCGAGCACCAACGCAAAGGGCTTGGTCCGGGTCTGGCTGACCAGGTTCTGCACGGTCGGGTCGGTGGCGGTGTCGGGTGCCGTGGCCGTATTGATTTCACGTTTTTCGTACATCTTTTTTTCCTTGTAAAAGGATTGTTTACTGCAGAAGTATGGAACACGATTTAGGTATCCCCGGGTAGCAATCCGGCTTGGGTCAGTTCGGCAGCGGGGGTGGGCGCGGCCAAAGGGCGGATGCTGCAGCGCTCATGCCGCACCCCGCCTTCCGCCCAGGATCGCCTGGGCTTCGGCGGCGGCTCGGTTGGCGTGCCGCGCAAGACTCACCCGCATCACCGGCTGCGGCTCCGGCTGGCTGATCGCATCGATGAAGCTGTTCAGGGCTTGGATGGAGGTGTAGCGCCCACGCCCGACTTTCCAGGTCTGGAGCCGGACCCCGCTGATGCCCCGCAGCCGCCAGCGGTGGATGGTGGCCAGGTGGAGGGGCTTGCCCTTCGGCGAACTGATCCCGTGACACCTCAGCCAATCGGGGACCGAACCAAGGGGGAGGAATCGGTCGTCAGAAGTCTCAGGGATTCCGAGGGATTCGGGCAGCATCGTGGGCTCCTTTCACCCCGAGAGGGCGCGCAGGAGGCCGGCTGTCCAAAGTTGATCAAAAAAAAATGAAAGCTTTCTCGATCTGCCGGGAACATGCCCGCGACCAACCCGCACCAAAAGACTGCGGTACCGGCGCAGCAGAGATGCGGGCAGAAAAGTCTGTTTGTAAAGTATGAGTCATGAGACCGAATCGGGGTATGGAGCGGACGACTTCCCCCTTCTGGCGTGAGCCCAGCGTCACGCGTTTGATCCGGGCCGCCCGCGATCAGCGGGAATCACGGGATCAACTGGCCGAACTCGTCTACCGCCCCGCCTTCCGCCGGCTCGACGACTGGTTCCGCAAGTCGGGCATCCGGCAACTGAACATCGAGGTAGACGAAGTCTTCAGTGATCTGTGGACCCGGGACATCACCAAGGCCATCGGCGCCGTCGACTTCCAGAATCGCGAGCACTTCCTGCGTCTAGTGATCCTCCGCTGCCGGCAGGCAGCCCGACGATATGCACGACGCGAGCGGTCTCGTCGCTCCCAAGCCTCGGCGCTCGGCGAGGCCGATCCGTCATTCGCCCCCGCCGAAAGTGACTCCGTCGAGTTCGGCGAGAGCCTGGATCAAGCTCTGCGTGCTATCACCCGCCTGGATCAGCCGGGACGGGCCGTCGTGGAGCTCTACTTCTTCGAGGGCCTGACGATCCGACAGATCGCCGATGAGTTGCGTTTGCCGACCAGTTCTACTCACCACACGCTCAAGACCTCGCTGCACCAACTTAAGGAGTGGCTGTCATGACAAAGGACGGTTCACGTACAGATGGGTCTACCCTGACGCGTATGCTTAACTCAGTCGATGAGGACCGTTTGCTTCACCGAGCATTGTCGTTGCCCGGTAAACACACCCCTTTCATCACACTGACGGATCGCGATGGTGCCGTCTACCGATCGAAATACACCTTCGAGAGCAGCGAACCGATTGGTGAGGGAGGATCGTCTGTGGTGTACAGGATCCGTGATACGGAGCTGGAGGTCTCTCGGGCGATGAAAGTGCTGCTCTGCGACGTATCGGGCGATACGTCAGCCGCGAGCCGCTGGAGACGTGAGAGTGAATTGCTCCTTGCCCTTGAGGAAGTAGACGCGGCGTGTGTGCCTACGGTGTTTGATATCGCGGTCATCGATGGCTTGCCCGTGATCATCATGCAGTATGTCGACGGCACCACTTTGTCCCGCTGGCTCGATCTGATGTCGCAGAGGCCTGTCCCCCGGCGATCAATACCCGACACGGTTGAGACTGCATTGACGGTCATCACTCCTATCGCTGCGAGCCTTGCCACGATTGAAGAGCGATTGACCGGGACAAACCGCGAGGGGCTTGTGCATGGCGACATCAAGCCGTCCAACATCATCATCGAATGGCGAGCAGAATCAGGGAAAGCTGTGCCAAGTGGAACACAGGTGTGGTTGCTTGACTTCGGCGAGGGCCTATTGGTTGACGAAAACGCGCCGCGAGGTGTGACGCCCGCCTACGCGAGCCCTGAGCTGGTTGACAAATGGGGCACAGGCAAATCAAGAAGACTGACGTCGCAGTCAGACCAGTATCAGCTGGGGGCCGTACTCGGCGACATCCTAGAAACGGCCACGTCCAGTAGTTCCAGAAAATCCAAAGGCTCCAGCAGTCGTGGGTCTATGGCGGACCGCATGCGGCACCGTAGGCTGGTTCGTATCTCCGAGAAGATGACCGCTCGACGTCCGGAGAACCGTTACCCGGACTTCACTCAAGTGCTTCGAGCCTTGGAACATGTTCCCAACATGGTGATGCGACAGCTGATCACCACCACAACATGCACGGCATTTGGTTTGATGCTGATCGCCGTGGCAGCTGGCCTGTTGGCCTTTCTCCGCCCGTCTGGCATGGCGGATATCAGAGACCCAAACGTCATCAAGATGGCAGCTGACTCCGTGTGGGAGCAGTTACTAATCAAAGACAATCGCAACAAGTCAGATGAAGCGCTTCGTGACCAGCTTGCCATGGAAGCGATCGCATGGGAGAGAAACTTTGGGGCCACGGCCAGCCAATTGATCGCCGCCGATCTCAATCGAAGGCTGGCGTTTTTTAGTGAAGGCGGGGAGTACATGGTCACTTTCGGCGAGGTGAGTCTAAGCGCGTCGGAGGCGGAGGGACGACGCGATTACCCCTCACCTACGGATTTTGATCGACATTGGCTTGAGTTTGATGTGGGCAATATGGTCGTCGGATCTGTTGAGGCTACTATCCTGCCCACAGGGCAGGTCCGTATCGAGGGTGACCCCGTGATTCGTTTCGCGTGGAAGCCGGGTACTCGATTCACCATTCCACAATGGGACGAGAGCCCCTCCGAGCGAGAGTATATTAAGAGAAAGCAGATAGAGATCGAAGAATACAAAAAGGAAATAGCTCAATACGCCGAAGACGATCCAGAACGTCTAATGATCATGAATCCTGCAGACATGATTGTTCGCGTTAGTATAGAGCACCATGTCACCTCCTTGGGAACCCCGCTTGAGATGCCTATCGCTTTCGCCCTTAAAGAATTCACGGGCGATTCATTTAGGGGGACTTACAACGCTTCGGGGCTTATTCACTCCATAACGATCACCAGAGTAGGGCATATAAAGTAAATCAACGCTTAAAACGATCACGCCATTTCAGGATCGCTCCCGGCGTCAACGCGACTGTGATTTAGGCGTTCACTACGTGATCAGAATTCAGCCCACCCTCCCCATGATCTCCGCGGCCTTGGTCTGATCCATCTCCGCGTAGATCTCCGTTACCGCCGCCGACCGGTGCCCCAGCACC
>CAZTLX010000185.1:0-8624 GCA_964614575.1 uncultured Phycisphaeraceae bacterium
TGCAGGCGGGCGGCGACCGGCAGGAGCTGCACGAGGTCATCCGCGCCCACAGCCAGGCCGCGGCCGAGCGCGTCAAGGCCCAGGGCCTGCCCAACGACCTGCTGGAGCGGATGAAGGCCGACGCCGCGTTCGCCGCGCTCGACATCGACGCGCTGGTCGACCCCGCCGCGTTCGTCGGGCTCGCGCCGCGGCAGGTCGAGGCGTTCATCACGCAGGTCGTGGACCCGATCCGCCAACGCTACCCCGACGCGCTGGGCTACGAAGGCGAACTGAAGGTATAACCCCCCGTTTAGCGGGCGACACGAAGTGTCCCTGCCTTTACTTCACACTGATTTTTTCTTGCACTTTATAACAGGAGCATGGCAGTGTCCGACAAGGTTTTAAACGTAGGCATCATCGGTACCGGCGGCATCTTCCACGGGGCGCACGCCCAGGCGTGGAAGGACATGCCCGACGCGCAGGTCATCGCGATGTGCGACCCCAAGCCGGAGAAGTGCGCCAAGTGGGCGGCGGAATACGGCGTGGCGGAGCAGCACATCTTCACCGACTACCGCGAGCTGCTGAAGGTCAAGGGCCTGGACGCGGTGGATATCTGCACGCCGAACCTTTATCACAGCGAGATCGCCGTCGCCGCTTTGGAAGCCGGCCTGCACGTGTTCTGCGAGAAGCCGGACGCGGTCAACGCCGCCGAGGCCAAGCGGATGCTCGACGCGGCCAACGCCTCGGGCAAGACGCTGATGGTGATGCGCAACAACCGCTTCCGCCCGGACACCCGTTGGCTCAAGCGGTTCATCGACGACGGGCACATGGGCGAGGTGTACACCGGGCGCTGCGGCTGGGTCCGCCGGCGCGGCATCCCCGGCAAGGGCGGGTGGTTCACCACCAAGGAGCTGTCGGGCGGCGGGCCGCTCATCGACCTGGGCGTCCACATGATCGACCTGGCGCTGTGGCTGATGGGCAACCCCAGGCCGGTGGCGATCAGCGGCGCGACCTACCGCAAGTTTGCCGAGGGGGCGGGGCCTTCCGACTCCGAGCACGCGCAGTTCGGCGAGGCGAAGGGCGAGGGCACGTTCGATGTCGAGGACCTGGCGATCGGGTTCATCCGCTTCGACAACGGCGCATCGCTGCAGGTCGAGTGCTCGTGGGCCAGCAACATCGAGGTCGAGAAGAACTTCGTCGAGCTGCGCGGCACCAAGGCCGGCGCCTCGGTCAGCGAGGGCGTGATGAAGGTGTTTACCGAGCAGAGCGGCGCGCTTTGCGATCTCGCGCCGATCCCGGCCAAGGCCAAGGGGCACTGGTCCGGGGCGCACGCGGCGAACATCAAGCACTTTGTCGAGGTGGTGTTCGGCCGGGCCAAGCCGACCAACACGCCCACCGACGGGCTGCACATGATCCAGATCCTCAGCGCGTTCTACGAGTCCGCGGAGACCGGCCGTGAGGTGCGGCTGGACTAAGGGGTTGTACGCGGCGTGCCGACTTCAGTCGGCACGCCGCGCTTCCTCGGCACGCCGCGCTTATTCGCCGACAAACTCGCCGCCGTACTGCGTGAGCCCGCGTTCGGAGCCTTCGATGAAGGTGACGAACTCGCGGACGCAGGGGTCTTCGTAGATCTCGTCGTCGCGGATGATCTCGAGGGCGGACTGGTTGGTGTGGGCCTGGCGGAAGAGGATGTCGAAGGCGATGGTCATCGGGCGGATCGACTCGCGCAGGCCCGCGCGGCGCATGCCGACGAGGTTGAGCGAGTTGATGCGTCGGGTGTAATAGACCATGCAGAACGGCGGGACATCGCGGGTGATGCCCGCCTCGCCGCCGATCATCGCCAGCCGGCCGACGCGGCAGTGCTGGGCGACGGCGGCGTTGCCGGCCATGTTGACCTGATCGCCGACCCAGGCGTGGCCGGCGAGCAGCGCGGAGTTGGCGAAGTTGTTGCGGCTGCCGATGACCACATCATGCGCGACGTGCGCGCAGGCCATGAAGTAGTTGTGGCTGCCGAGGGTGGTGGGCTTCTCGCCGGTGGCGCGGTTGATGGTGACCGACTCGCGGAAGACGTTGTCATCGCCGATGACGACGCCGGCCCCGTCGTGGCGGGGGTTGTAGGATCGGTCCTGGGGCGCGTAGCCGAGGCAGGAGAAGGGGTAGATGAGGTTGCGTTGGCCGAGGGTGAGCGGGCCGTTGAGGATCGCGTGTCCGATCATGCGGGTGCCCGCACCGATCTTCACCCGGCCGACGATCGAGCTGTTGGGGCCGATGATGACGTCGTCGGCCAGCTCGGCGCGTTCGTCAACAAAGGCGGTGGCGTGGATTTCGGGCACAGAGGCTTCCTTTGCATAACTGCGATGGGCGTATGATAGTTGCTCGGATGCACGACGACAGGCCACCGCTGGTGATCGACGACTGGGGCCGCCTCGCCTACGACACGGCGCTGGCCCGGCAACGCGCCCTCAACGCCGCGGTCATCGCCCGTGATGCGCCCCCCACGCTCGTGCTCGTCGAGCACGAGCCGGTCATCACCGTCACCCGCCGCGCCGCGGCCGAGCACCTGCTCGCTTCGCCTCAGCACCTCCAGACACTGGGAATCTCGGTACACCAAACCGATCGCGGCGGCGACATCACCTGCCACGGCCCGGGGCAACTGGTCGCCTATCCCATCTTCCGCCTCGGCGACTTCGGCCTGAACCTCGGCCGCTACATGCGCCTGCTCGAACGTGTGGTCATCGAAACCATCGAGGCGTTCGGTGTGAGCGGGCATCGCGATGTGTGCGCGACCGGCGTCTGGGTCCAACGCCCCGCGGGCGGCAGCGCCAAGCTCTGCGCCCTGGGCGTCCGCATCCGCAAGAACACCACGATGCACGGCCTGGCGCTGAATGTGACGAACGACCTGACCCATTTTCAGACCATCGTGCCCTGCGGTTTGCACGGCCGGGCGGTCACCAGCCTCCATGAACTGCTCGGCGACGCCTGCCCGAGCATGGACCAGGTCAAGCGCACGCTGGCCGACGTGTTCGCCGATCACCTCACCCGCTCGGCGGTCGGCGCATGACCGCAGTGATCATCGCTTTTGGCTCGATCGCCGCGGCGGTCTGGTCCGGGCTGACCGCGCTGGTGTGGCGGCTTCAACAAGCATCACGCCAGGCCGAGGCCGGCCGCGCCATGCTGATGATCCTCGCGCTGGCGCTGGTGGCGCGGCTCGCGGTCGTGCTCTTCACCACGCCGCAGCTCAGCGATGACATCTGGCGTTACGTCCACGACGGCCGGACGACGGCACAGCTCGGCGTTCATCCCTACGCCGCGCCCCCTGCCGAATCGCCGCTGCCGTACATCGGCAACAACCCGACGCTGGTCACGATCTATCAGCCGACGAGCCAGCTCGTGTTTGCCGGCATCGCCGCGCTCTCCCCGCAGGAACGCGCCTTTCGGCTGGGCTTTGTTGTGATTGATTTACTGGTGGTCGCGCTGCTGCTCGTGGCGCTGCGCGACGCGAAGCGCAGCGCGTGGTGGGCGGTGCTGTACGGGTGGCACCCGCTGGTGATCGCGGAGGTGGCGTGGTCGGGGCATCAGGATGTGATCGGCATCGCGGCGCTGCTCGCGGCGCTGCTGATGACCATGCGGGCTCGCGACCGGGCGCACGGCCTGGGTTGGGCGATCGGCGCGGGGGTGTGTTTCGCGCTGGCGATCGGCGTCAAGCCGCTGGTCGCGCCGCTGGCGCTGCCCCTTGCGTGGGCGCTGCGCGAGCGGTGGCGGTTGATCCTCCCGGCGGCGGGCGGCAGCGTGTTGATGCTGGCGGCGTTGTATCTGCCGTTCGCGCTGTGGGAGCCGGGGCTGGGCGGGATGATCGAGACGGTGCGCACGTTCACCGAGAAGTGGGCGTTCAACGGCTCGGCGCACGCGGTGGCCGAGCACCTGCTGGGCGAGAAACCGGCGGCGGATCGGCTGATGCTCGCGGCGCTGCTGCTGACACTCGTGGCCGCCACTTTTACCTGCGACCTCTACCGCGCCGCGAGGGTGTATCTCTTCGCCGGGGTGCTGCTCTCAAGCACCGCTCATCCGTGGTACCTGCTCTGGGCCCTGGCGCTGCTGCCGTTGGCCTGGTCGTGGAGCGCGTGGGGGTTGAGCCTGACGATCGTGCTGGCGTACACGGCGTGGGTGAACCCGGCGGGCTTTGAGCCTTTGGCATGGGCGTGGTGGGTGATGTGGGTGCCGGTGTATGGGGCGGTGGTGTGGGAGTTGGGGAAGTGGGTGTTGATCCCGCTCAAGCTCCGCTGCGCTGCGCATGAGCGGGCTTGAAGGGTCGGTGATGGTTCAGCGGAAGGACGGGACGCGGACGATTTTGGACGGTTCGTTGCCTTGGGTGGGGTCGCCCTCGATGCGTTCGCGTTTCTCGCCATCGACCAACAGGTCGGGGAACTCGGCCCGCAGCGCCTGGATGCGTGGGCCGTAGACCTCGGTGGTGCCGACCAGGTCCCAGTCGTCGCGGGTGAACAGGCCGATGGTGACGGACGACGCGTTGGGGCCGTGATAGAAGTAGGCGTCGTGGTCTTTTTTGCGGAGTTGATCGGCCAACTTTTGCGCCGCCGCGCGGAACGCGCCGTTGGCGGGGGTGAAGATGGCGACTTCGAGGGTGTGGTAATCGGGCGTGCCGGCGAACTGGCGCAGGTCGTGCGGGTCGAGTTCGACACCGGGATCGCCGTAGCCCGTCTGGATGGGCAGGACCTGCGCGTTGGGGAAAAGCTTCTCGCCATCGATCTTCGCGTCGCGTGCGGCGCGCAGCGCGAAGCGGGCGTCCAGATCACTGGGGCTGCGGAATCGGCCGATCTGCAGCAGTGATTGCTCGCCGGTGTCGGCCACCCACAGGTCGGTCAGTTCGGTTTCGGTGCGGAGCTGGCGGATCATGCTGATCACGTCGCTTTGCCGGTCAGGCCCGACAAAGGTCGCGAGTTGGACCGAGTAGGTCGTCGGGGCTTGCCGCTTCGCGGTGCGGGCCTGTTCGGATTTGGGGTCCTGCGGGAAGTTGTCCCAATCGCTGCGGACCTCGCGGTACTCCACGCAAGCGAACCCCCCCGCCATCACGAAGACGGCGAGCAACAGGCCGCGAAAACTGCGGGCGGCAAAGCGATGCATGGCGTGAGGATAAACCGGCGGAGGCCGCGCGATCAAGCGTACGCGGGGGCGGGACGTCCGTCGGCCTCAAGGGGGCGGGGCCCGGCGAAGTGGCGGTAATCGCGCAGGTCCAGCCGGCCGGGCTCGTGCGTGAAGTCGAGCAGCCCCGATTCATGGAGCAGCGTGCGTTTCTCGGCGCAGGCATAGAACGCCTGCTCGATGCCGCGGATCGCCCGCACGGTCCCCCCGCCGACGGTGCTCGCCTCGATCGCGTCATCGGGGACATCGCGGACGGGCGTCGCGGCCGAGGCGCCGTTGATCGCGACGGTGTGGCAGCGGGCGCTTTCGAGCGTCGAGATCGCCGTGGAGGGGTCGTCGACCCCGCGCACCAGCCGCGCGAACCGTTCGAGCATGTGCCTTCGGCTGCCGTAGTCGGCGGTGATGATCTCGGTGGCGGCCGCGTCACGGTCGCGGATGGCGTCGCCGTCGGTCGTCCAGCGGAACGATTTGTTGGAACCTTCAAAGAGCAGGCGCGGGTGGTGCGTCTGGGTACACGCATGGGTGAGCAGGACCAGCAGCGATGCACCGCCCTCGACGCGGAGGCGCATGGTGATGGTGTCGTAGTTTTCGATGTCGGCGGCGCGGTAGAGCTCGGCCTCGACATGCTGCGGGCTGGCCGACTCAAACTCGCTGGGCCCCAGCAGGAACAGCGCGATGTTGATGTAGTGCGCCAGCGCGTTGTTGGCCGGCGAATCCATCACCCATACGCCGTGACGCTTGAGGCGTCCGGCCCAGGTGGAGCGGCCGAAGTAGCTGCTGTTACGCGGCCAGCAGGCCATGAGCGTGGCGTGCCGCATCGCCCCGAACTCGCCGGCGAGGATACGCCGCTTCAAAGGCATCGTGGTCTGGTCGTAGACGTCATGGAAGCCCACCGCCACCGGCAGGCCCGCCGCGTCGCGTGCGGCGATCATCGCGTCCAGATCATCAATCGATCCGGCGACCGGCTTCTCGACCATCACCGCCTTGCCCGCCGCCAGCGCCTGCTCGGTGAACGGGCGGTGCAGGTCGATCGGCACCGGCAGCCACACCGCCTCGACGCCCGGGTGCGCCAGCATCGCGTCGAACTTCTCGTAGATCGTCACGCCATGATCACGCAACTCTAGGTCGCGCCCCTCATGACTGGTGGGGTTCGGGTCGCAGACGGTCGTGAGCCGGACCCGCGGGTCGGTCTTCAGGCCGTGACCCAGGACCAGGTTTGTGATGGCGCCGGCAAAGCCGCCCATCCCCGCAATCCCCAGTACCACCGGCGTGTCTTTGCTCATTCCCATTATGCACCTGGCTGGATTACTCAACGGTTCACCCCGCGGGTCGGTCATGTCTGCGTGTGACTGTAACAACACCATGCCGGTGTACCAGCATGAGGGGTTGCCCTGCCTTCACGCATCCACACACCTCCCACCCCAAGCCCGTTCGGCTCGTCGAGGCGTGGGCGCCACCGCTCTAAACTAACGTTTTATCCTAGTGATGGCAATGATTTTCCGGCAAAATCAAACCTCTAAACGCCTCGTCCGCCAGCGCAGCGGGGCTGCGTCGGCACAAGATTCTGCGGCAGAGTTGACCTGAGCGCCGAATGATGTATTATTTCATCCGGATTAACTGATGGATCGTGTGTGGGGCGTTATACACCACGATCCGGCCCACCCGCCCCTCCGTGATTAAAGCCGCAAACATCCAGCCCGACAGCCTTCTGAAGTGGATGGCCGGCCTTGCCGACCCGTCCCGCATCCGGCTGCTGCGCCTCCTCGAACGCCACGAGCTGGGTGTCTCCGACCTCTGTGAAGTCCTCCAGATGCCGCAGTCCACCGTTTCCCGGCACCTTAAGCTGCTGGGCGACGAGGGCTGGACCAGCAACCGCCGACGCGGCACGACCAACCTCTACCGCATGCTGCTCGACGAGCTGGACCCGGCCCAACGCGACCTGTGGCTGCTGACCCGCCGCCAGACCGAAAGCTGGGCCACGTTCCACCAGGACCAGGTCCGGCTGATGCGGCGGCTGACCGACCGCAAGCCCGATAGCCAGGCCTTCTTCGCCGGGGCCGCCGGCCAGTGGGACCGCACCCGGCAGGAGATGTACGGCAGGGGCTTCGAGCGCGACGCGATCCTAGGCCTGCTGCCCGCCACCTGGACCGTCGCCGACCTGGGCTGCGGCACCGGGGCGATGGCGGCCAACCTGGCCCGCTGCGTTCACCGCGTGATCGCGATCGACAGCTCGCAGGCCATGCTCGACGCGGCCCGGCAACGCCTCGGCGGCCTGAGCAACGTGGAACTGCAGCAGGCCGACCTCGAAGCGCTGCCGATCGATGATGCCTCGTGCGATGCGGCCCTGGCGGTGCTCGTCCTCACCTACATCGATGAACCGGCCGCGGCGATCGCGGAGATGGGCCGCATCCTCAAGCCCGGCGGGCAGGCGTTGCTGATCGACCTGCTGCGACACGACCGCGATGATTTCCGCCGCGAGATGGGGCAGTTGTCGATGGGCTTTGAGCCGACTCAGCTTCAGCACGACCTTGAAGCGGCGGGCCTCACCCGCGTGACCTGCCGCCCCCTCGCCCCCGAACCCGACGCCAAAGGCCCCGCCCTGCTGCTGGCGCGGGGCACCAAAAACTAAACCCCACGCTCGAACCCCGGACCAAACCTTACTCACCCGACTTCAAAGTCCTTTAACCCCGAGAGAAAAACCATGACCGCAACCCCGACCGCACCGACCAAGCCTTCCGTCAACACGGCCGCCCCCTTCGATTTCAAGGTCAAAGACCTGAACCTCGCCGAGTGGGGCCGCAAAGAGATCAGGCTCGCCGAGCAGGAGATGCCGGGCCTGATGGCCTGCCGCGAGGAGTACGGCACCACCAAACCCCTCAAGGGCCAACGTGTCATGGGCAGCCTGCACATGACCGTGCAGACCGCCGTGCTCATCGAAACCCTCGTCGAACTCGGCGCCGATGTCCGCTGGGTTTCGTGCAACATCTTCAGCACGCAGGACCACGCCGCCGCGGCCGTCGTCGTGGGCCCCCACGGCACGGTGGACGATCCGCAAGGCGTGCCCGTCTTCGCCTGGAAGGGCGAGACCCTCGAAGAATATTGGTGGTGTACCGAGCGGGCGCTCGACTACGGCAACGGGCAAGGCCCGACGCAGATCGTCGATGACGGCGGCGACGCCACCCTGCTGATCCACAAGGGCGTCGAGTTCGAAAAAGCCGGCAAGGTGCCCGGCCCCGAGACCACCGACAACGCCGAGTTCAAGGAAGTCCTCAAGACCCTCGCTCGCTGCTTCGAGGAAGACCCCAAGCGCTGGCAGAAGGTCGCCGCGGATTGCCACGGCGTCTCCGAGGAAACCACCACCGGCGTCCACCGGCTCTACGAAATGGCCAAGAAGGGCACCCTCCTGTTCCCCGCCATCAACGTCAACGACTCGGTCACCAAGTCCAAGTTCGACAACCTCTACGGCTGCCGTCACTCGCTGATCGACG
>CAZTLX010000186.1:0-8534 GCA_964614575.1 uncultured Phycisphaeraceae bacterium
CTTGCCGACGCCCGGCTCGCCGATGAGCACGGGGTTGTTCTTGGTCTTTCGCGAGAGGATGCGGACCACGCGGCGGACCTCTTCGTCGCGGCCGATGACCGGGTCGAGCTTGCCGTCGCGCGCCATCTGCACCAGGTCGCGGCCGTAGCGAGAGAGCGCTTCGTAAGTCGCTTCGGGGTTGGCGGATTGCACGCGCTGGTTGCCGCGCACGTCGGTGAGCGCCTTGAGGAACGCGTCGCGGGTGATGCCCAGTTGCTTGAGGATGCGTCCCGCGGCCGTGGTGTCGGGCTTATCGAGCAGCGCGAGGACGACGTGTTCGACCGAGAGGTATTCGTCCTTGAGGCGCTTCATCTGCTTCTCGGCATCGACGAAGACCTGCTGGAGCTGGGCGGTGATGGCCAGCTGGTTCGGGGCGGCGCCTTGGCCGCTGACTTTGGGTCGGCGGTGCAACTCGCGGTCGAGTTCGGTGGCGATGACGTCGGCGGGGCGGCCGAGCTTATCGAAGAGGCGCGGCACGAGGCCTTCGGGCTGTCGGCACAGCGCCAGCAGCAGGTGCTCGGCGTCGATGGCCTGGTGGCCGAGCTCGACGGCGAGGTTCTGGGCCTGTTGGACGGCTTCCTGGGTTTTCTGGGTGAGTTGATTGAAATCCATGATGGTCTCTCAATGCTTGAACTCATGAGCACCGGACATGGGCACCAAAGTGCCCACGCCTCGGTCAGGTCTCAAGCTCGCGCAGTTGTTGGTAGGCGTCGCGCTGTTTATCGCTCAACGTCTTGGGCACGTTGATCATCACGCGGGCGAACAAATCACCGTCACCGAGGCCCTTGCCCTTGAGGCGCAGGCGTTGTCCGGAGTTGGTGCCGGGGGGGATGGTCATGGTGACCGGGCCGTCGAGCGTGGGCACTTCCGCTTTGCCGCCGAGCGCGGCGGTGGCGGGGCTGACTTTGACGTCGGTGGTCAGGTCGTTGCCATCGATGGCGAAGCGCGGGTCGGGCGCGATCTGGATGCGGAGCATCAGGCCCTGGTCGCGCAGGCGGACCTTCGCGCCGGGCTTGACGCCGGCGGGCACTTTCACCTCAATCGTCTGTCGGCCTTGCGGGCCTTGGAGTTGCAGCGAGCGTGTCGTGCCGTGGTACGCCTCGTGAAGCGAGACCGACAGTTCGTGCTCGGTGTGCATCGGCGCGGCGGTATGCGGCCCGCCCGCGCCGCGGCCGGCAAAGCCCCCGCGGCCGCGGCCGGCGGACGGATCGGCGCGACTGGCGAACAAGTCATCGACATTCACGCGCCCGGAGCGCGCCCCGCCAAACAACTGCTCGAACATATCAAAGAACTGCGAATGCCCCCCCCCGGAAGGGCCCCCGCCCCCGGAAGTATGGAACTCGTAACGCGTGCCGCCTGGGCCGGCCCCGGTGCGCGCGCCGCTGCGAAACATGTCTTCGTAGCCCGGCGGCGGGCTAAAGTCCTGGCCTTGCTTCCAGTTCTGCCCCAGCCGATCGTAGAGCTTGCGCTTCTCGGGGTCTTTGAGGACTTCGTACGCCTCGTTGACCTGCGAGAACTTTGCCGCGGCGTTCGCCTCTTTGTTGCGGTCGGGGTGGTGCTTCTGCGCCAGCTTGCGGTAGGCGCGCTTGATCTCCTCGGGCTTCGCGTCACGCGAAACCCCCAGCGTCTGGTAGTAGTCCTCAAACTTCACGGCCATCTCATGCATCTCCGGCTTGAACCACCTCGCCCACGCAAGGCGCAGACGATGATTGTCGAGCCTATCCCCTCAGACGCAAACGGCTTGCCAGCGGCGAATCTCTAAATGCATGATTTTCAGGATATTGCGCGGTTTGCGCCGGGCTTGATGCTGCCATTTTGGCACTGCCCGCGGAGATCAGCCCCCGATCCGTCGGGACAGGGCCTGGGCCAGGTCGGGCTGGTCGGCAGCCAGGTCGTGTTGCTCGGCCGGGTCGGCGTGCAGGTCGAACAGGCGGTCCGGCTCGCCCTGGGTACGGACCAGCTTGTGCCGGCCTTCACACACCATCTGCCACTTATCCAGAGCCGAGCGCGCATGATCGCGATGTGTGGTCGCTTCGCCGCGGAGTACCGGCACAAACGACTGCGCATCGGCCTCGGGCAGCGGCGCGACGCCCGCGGCATCCAGCAGCGTCGCGCTGATGTCGATCAGCTCCACCAGCGCATCGCTCACCACGCCTTGACGCACGCCCGGCCCCGCGACGATCAGCGGGACGTGGACGCTCGGCTCATGCCAGACGCACTTGTACCAGAGGCCGTGGTCCCCGAGCATCTCGCCGTGGTCCGAGGCGAAGACGATCAGCGTGTTGTCCAGCTCGCCGCGCGCCTCGACCGCGTCGAGCAGGCGACCGACCCACTCGTCGATGCCTTCGCACATCGCGGCGTAGTTGCGGCGGAGTTGTTGGTGGTCCTGCGGCCTGGCGTCGTCGGGCACGGCCACGGGGCCGGGGAAATCGACGCCGTCGTACCGCCGCTTCAGCTCGGCGGGCGGGTCGAACGGCTCGTGCGGGCCGGGGAAGTTGACCCAGAGCATCCACGGTGCCGGGTGCTCGCCGGTCGGGTCGGTCGGCCAGCGGGTGAGCATATCCAGCGCGCGTTGGCCGGTGACATCATCGGTGTAGAGGTGTCGGGGCAGCGGGGTGGGGTAGGTCGCGAGGGTTTTGGCTTTGCGGTCGGTGTCGCGGCGGCGGTAGTCCTCGAGGTGGGTGCCGAGGTAGCCGGTGGCGTGGAGGGCGGCCATGTACAGGTCGGCCGGTTGCGTGGAGCCGGACCTGATCGCGTCCCACTTGCCGCACTGGTTGGCCGACTCGACGAACCCGAGCTGACCCATCGCCGGGGTCCAGCCGTCGAGGCCTTTGTGCAGGCCGTGTTTCTGCAGGTCGGTCTTGCCGGTGCAGGCGGTGCGATAGCCCGCGTCGCGCAGGGCCTTGAAAACGTTGGGCCGATCGACGGGCGTGTTGTAGCCGTTGCCCGGCACGCCGCAGCGTTCATAGCGCACGCCTTGTGCGAGGCACGCGCGGGCGGGGGCGCACACGGGGCTGTTGGTGCGGCACTGCGTGAAACGCACGCCACGGGCGGCCAGCGCATCGATGTTCGGCGTGCGCACCGGCACTTTGCCGAACGGCGAGTCCTCGCAGCCGAGCCAGTCCCAGCGCCATTGATCGGGGAACAGGAACAGCAGGTTCAGGCGTGTGTTCAAGGCTTATCCATCCAGCGGGGGCAGCTCGAAATCATCATCCGTACGTTCGATCCACGCGGCGAGCATCGCGTGCAGCCGGGCGCGCTGCCGCCTGAACGCGTTGTCGTGCGCGAAGTTGGCCAGCTCGTAAGGGTCGGCGTTCAGGTCGTGCATCAGCCAGTCGTGGCCGGGCTGGGCGGCGTACTTCCAGCCATCGCGCGTCACCACGGCCCGCCAGGAGACGTTGACCGAGTGCGCGTGCTGCTTGCGCGGGACCTGTTGCAGGTAGGCCGACGCCGGCTCGTCGCCGGGCTCGCGGTAGTGAGGGTGTTGCTTCGGCAGCACGCTTGCGGAGTAGTCGTGGCCCATCATCGCGGCGGGGGGCGTGAAGCCCGCCAGTCCCAGCGTGGTCGCGGTGATATCAACGTGGTTGACCACCGCGTCGCACGCCGCTTCGCCCCGTGTCTGTTCCGCGCCGGTGACGCCGCCGATGATCAGCGGGATGCGGATCGACTCTTCCCAAGGCGAGGATTTGGCGAACTGGCCGTGGCTGCCGTGCATGTCGCCGTGGTCGGAGAAGAAGACGATGATCGTTTGGCGGTCGGCGTCCATCTGCCGTAATGCGTCGCGCAGGCGGCCGAGGTTATGGTCTAGGTTTTCGATCATCGCGTAGTACCCGGCCAGGTCCATGCGGGCGCGGTCCTCGATCCACGAGCCGCGCGGCACGTTGGGCCGCAGCTCGATCTTCGCGGGGTGATGTCGTCTGGCCCAGCTTTCGGGGGCAAGGTACGGGCTGTGCGGCGGCTGGACCGAGAGCACACCGAAGTACGGCTTGGGCTCGGTGTCGCCGACGCGGCGCGTGTGTTCGCGCAGGTGGTCGATGAACAGGTCGGTCAGCGCATCGGTCTCGTAGCCGGGCAGGCGGTAGGGTTCTTCGCAGCCGCTGCCGTGGACGAAGGTGTGGAACTGGGCGTTGTTGTTTTCGTAGCCGAGCCAGTAGTCGAACCCGCCGCGGGCAGTCGGGGGGATGATGGCCGAGCCGTTGGACCCGCCCAGGTGCCACTTGCCGACGTAGGCGGTGTGATAGCCGGCCTGCTTGAAGGGCTCGGTGAGGGTGGGGATGGCCGGGTCCAGCCGCGAGGGCGTCTGCGGGCAGCCGACCTGGTGCGGGTAGCGGCCGGTGAGCAGGGCGGCGCGGAAGGGCGTACACCAAGGCGCCCCGGCCACGGCCTGATCGAACCGCACGCCATCGCGGGCCAGCCGATCGATGTTCGGCGTGTGGACATTGACATCGCCCCGGCACGAGAGGGCTTGGCCACGGTGCTGATCGCCGAAGACCCAGATGATGTTCGGTCGCGCGTCCTGCATGGGGCCCAGTGTAATGACTGCTGCGGGCGGGGCACGGGCGGTTAGGTTACGATCTTCGCCGCCGTTAACCCGCTTCATCATTCAGGGAAACCCGTGCCGGATCACGACCCGACCACCCCCCCGACGCCCCGCGAGTCTGCCGACGCCGCGCTGCCACGGCTCGACGCGTGGATGGCGGCGAGCCCCTGGCACCCTCGCCTCACGCCGTTCTTCGTATACATCAGCCTCTTCGCGGTCATCGGCTTCGTGGCCGACGCGGCGCTGGGCCTCTACGCTGCGCTCTACCTCGTGCAGTGCGGCGCTGTCGCGTGGCTGCTGTGGCGTTACCGCCGGCTCATCCCCGAACTCAACTGGCGCTTCCACTGGCTGGCGGTGCCAACCGGCCTGGGGCTGTGCGCCGCGTGGGTCGTGCTGGGGTACGGCTACAACCTGCTCTTCGAGGGCGACAAGGCCGTGCGACCGCTGGCCGAGGACGAGACCTTCGGGCCGATGTGGGAGGCATCGGCCGCGCTGTTCTGGTTCGCGCTGGTGCTGCGCCTGCTGGGCATGTCGATCATCGTGCCGATGTTCGAGGAGTTGTTCACGCGCTCGGCGGTGCTGCGGGGTTTGTCGAACATGCGTAAGACGGGCGTGGGCGTGATCCAGTTGCTCTGCGACCTGCCGGTGATCGGCGACTGGCTGATGCACACCGACTGGGGCCGGAGGGCGGGGGTGAAGGAGGGCGTGTTCGTCGAGCAATTCCGCGCGACGCCGGTGGGCAAGCTCACTTTCTTCGGCGTGTTCGCCTCGACGACCATCTTCACGCTCAACCACCTGCCGCGCGACTGGGCCGGGTGCGTGGTCTGCGGGCTGGTGTGGTGCGCGTTGCTGTGGTGGACCAACCGGCCTTCGCTGCCGGAGGATAAGCGGCAGGGCCTGGGTCCGATTGTCTGGTCCCACGCCATCACCAACGCCGCGCTCTGGGGCTGGACGCTGTACGCGGGCGACTGGCAGTTTCTCTAAACCAGCCGGGAACCGCCAGGACGCGGAGGACGCGGAGTAAACCACAAGACCTTTATCGTATCCTGACGGCTCATCAGGCGGCTTGGGTTTTACGCGGTGGAGGCGAGGCCGCGGGCGAATTTTTCCAGCTCGCTCATGGTCCGACAGGTGATCGGCGTGTCGGCACCGGCGAGGGGGTGGCTTTCGAGCACGCGGCCACCGATGACCAGCGTCGCGTGCCGGGCCTTGATGTCGTGGTTGAGTTCGATCAGCGACCGGTCGCTGGGCCGGGCGTCCTCCGAGCTGCACGCGAGCCAGACCAGCCGCGGGTGATGGGCCTGCACGGCTTTGATCAGCACCCTCTGCGGCGTGTCGGGGCCGAGGTTCACACAGCGGAAACCCAACTCGCCGAGCACGCAGGCGCACATCAGCGACGGGATCAGGTACGGGTCGCCGGAGGGCGCGCCGCCCAGCGCGACCGGGCGGGTGTCTTCCTCGGGGTTGAGCGTGCCGGGCTCGGCGGGGCGGGTGATCAGCGAGCGCAGGACCGACAGGGCCTGGAGGCAGATGTCGGTGGCGCGGTGCTCGATGAAGATCCCCTCCTCGCCGTGCTGCCACTGCTCGCCGATAAGCGTCATGGCCGAGCGGATCGGCCTGTCGCAGATCGACGCGATGGACTGCCCGCCGAGGTAAAGGTCGATCAGGATCGCCTGGGACCCGAGCACATCTCCGGCCGAGAGTTTCTCGTGCAGCGACAGCTCGATCGCCTGGAAGGACCGGAGCTTGCGGGCCGCGGCCAGCTCGGGCAGGCCGAGGATATCGGGGCGCAGGATCGGCATGCGCGCTTCGCGGGCGAAGCGGACGGCTTCCTGTATAGGGATCCGGCGATGGCCCCCGGCCGTCCGCGTGACCCGGAGGCGACCGTCGTCGGCCCACCGCTTGAGCGACGACTCGCTGACCCCCACCGCCGACGCGAGGTCTTTGGGGGAGAGGCTGGTTTTCATCGGCAACTGACTCCTGGCCCGGTCGGTTGGCTCGACAGCCCGAATTCACTGCACGTTTTGACCGTTCAGCCGGGGCACCCCTGCAAATAGTATTCGGCCGTTTCGCGTGGGCAACCGAGGATTCTACGGAATTCTTGAGAAATTTGGAACACCGCCCTTGACCCCGTCCATATCGCGGCTTTAATGGTCTGAACGTTTTGCACGTTTTAACCCCAGGAGCCGATCGTGATCGCCAAAGCCCACCCCACCGCCCGCCTCCAAGGCCATCGGCCGGCCGAGGGCTGGGAACCGGGCCTCGACCGGCACGACGGCGAAACCGACGTGACCTTCGCCGGCGCGGCGGCGAGGTTCGACCTGCCGCGGATCGAAGCCGCGGTACGCGAGATCCTCTTCGCCGTGGGCGAAAACCCCGACCGCGAGGGCCTCGAAGACACGCCCCGCCGGGTCGCCAAGGCCTACGCCGAGATGCTCAGCGGCTTGGGGCAATCACCCGCCGAGCACCTGAGCCGAACCTTCGAACAAGACAGCGATCAGCCGGTGATCCTCCGCGACATCCCGTTCACCAGCCTCTGCGAACACCACCTGCTGCCGTTCGTCGGCACCGCGCACGTCGCGTATCTGCCGGGTGCGGGTCGTGTGGTGGGGCTCTCGAAGCTGGCCCGCACCGTGGAAATTCTGGCGCGTCGGCCGCAGATGCAGGAGCGCCTCACCCAGCAGATCGCGGATGCACTGATGCGGCACGCCAAGGCCGGCGGCGCGGCAGTCATCATCGAAGGCGAGCACTACTGCATGAAGATGCGCGGCATCAACAAGAGCGGCGCGACGATGATGACCAGCGCGTTCCGCGGTTGCTTCGCGGACGACGCTAAACAACGCCGCAAACTGATGGACATGCTCAACGTTGGCCGTGCCGGGGGGTGTGGCTGCCGTTGACGCACAACAATCCGGGGACGAAGCAGATGCCCGGTCCGATCGCAAGGAATGATCGGCGGAGCGTCGCCTGAGTCGGGCGATGGCCGGGACAAGGACGGGGGAAGATTCGAGAACCGTTTTCCTGAAAGGAAACACCATGTTGAAGACCACATTGTTCGCCGTCACCGCCATCGCCGCCCTTGCGGCCAGCGCCACCTTCATGCCATCGGCCACCGCCGGCGAGGGCTACGACAAGGCCAAGAAGGCCGAGAAGAAGACCATCGTCGATATCGCCGCGGGCGATGAGCAGTTCAGCACGCTGGTCGCCGCGGTCAAGGCCGCGGGCCTGGTCGAGGCCCTGTCGGGTGACAACCAGTTGACGGTGTTCGCGCCGACCAACGAGGCGTTTGCCGCGCTGCCCGAGGGCGTGCTCGAGGACCTGCTCAAGCCCGAGAACAAGGACAAGCTCACCTCGATCCTGACCTACCACGTCGCCGAGGGCAAGGTCAAGGCCGAGAAAGTCGTGACCATGTCCGAGGTGCCGACGCTGCAGGGCCAGACCGTGAAGGTTGATGCCAGCGGTGACGGCGTGAAGCTCAACGGCAGCGCCAACGTCATCAAGACCGACATCTACGCGTCCAACGGCGTGATCCACGTCATCGATGCCGTGCTCCTGCCCGCCTCGGAGTAAATCGGCTCCAAGTGACGCACACAACTAAATAGACCCCACCGCCCGCTCGGTCGAACGTGTGACCGGGCGGGTGTTTTTTTGGGAAGGCAGGAGATAGGAGATAGGAGATAGGAGGTAGGAGGAGACAAGAAGTGGAAGAATCACCCGCCAAGCCCGCCGATGCGCAGCGCAGCGGAGCTGCGGCGGGGTATCCGACGGCAAGTCTCCAACGAGCACTTCAAGAGCCCTGATCACCGATGGCACCCCCGCGCTGCTATCCTCCCCACCCCAGCCCCTGATCCCCCGGAACCTGACCCCCGGAACCCGACCCCCGGAACCCGACCCCGGAACCCGACCCCCGCACACCGACCCCCGCCTCATGGGCATCACCTCCAGCCAATCCGAT
>CAZTLX010000187.1:0-8526 GCA_964614575.1 uncultured Phycisphaeraceae bacterium
AGGGTGTAGGGTGTAGGGTGTAGGGTGTAGGGTGTAGGGTGTAGGGCGCGAATGTTATTTTTGCTTCACCTACGACCTACGACCTGCCCCTACGACCTTTCACCCCTCACCGCCCGCACCCAGCGGCCGCTGTGCGATGCGATGGCGATCGGCTTGGTCAGGTCGATCGCCTCGCCGGTGATCGGGTCTTCGGCACGCGCGTAGCTGAAGCCCGGCGCGCGTAACTTCGCGTTCACAGCTTCGCCGTCGTTGAGCAGGAAGTAATGATCCGCTTGCGGCGTGGCGAGGCGATAGACCAGCGCCTCGTCGCAGGCGTAAGGCAGATCGATCTCGGCGGTCGCGTATTTGCGTAAGAGCGCCTCGATGGATTCGCTTCCGGCGGCCTTGCACATGAGCGTGGCCTCGAAACCGAGCACGATCGCCTCGCCCGCGCCGAGCTTGTTGCGTGTGATCGCCGGGCGCGGCTGTTCGGTGGTGCGGTGGTCGAATGACGCCGCGACCTCCGCGCGGGTCGGTTGCAGGTCGAACGTGCAGCCTTCCATCGCCAGGCCATCGACCGACCACACGCGGTTGCCGGGGCGCGAGTACTGGTAGTCGGCGATGCGTGTGCCGAAGAGCCGCTCGAATGGTGAGCCGTCGTCGGTCGAGAGCAGTTGGCCGAAGGTATCGAACCACGCGCCCGGGGCGTCGAGGATGACGCGTCCGCCGGCCTCGACATAAGGGATTAACTGCTCTTCGATCAGCTTCGGGTCCAGCGCGAGCGCGGCGGGGAGGAGGATCGTGCGGTAGCGGGCGGCGAGGCCGTGACGTAAATCGCTGGCGGTGACGTGTTCGAAGGGCACGTTGCCGTTGATCATCGCGCGGGCCGCGCCGATGCGGGCGTTGATGGGTTGGGTCTTGAACAGGTCGCGTCCGCCGAGGCTCGACGCGGCCCAGATCGCTTCCATATCCCAGTCCTGGAAGATGCCGACGACCGGCTCCTTGCGCGCCTGCCACAGCTCATCGCGCAGGCACCGGCAGGCTTGGCCGATCTTCCCGGCGAGGACGGCCCGGTCGGTCGGGCGGTTGTTGCGGTCAAGCAGGCCGAACTCCCCGCCTTCCCAACCGGCGGTGCGCACCGACCAGCACCAGATGCCAAAGCCGCGGTAACCCCCGGCGATCCACGAGAGCATGAGCTGGGTCATCACGCCGGCGTCCACGGTGAAGCCCGGCACCTTGTCGCGGACCTTGGGCACGAACGGGGCCTTGTGCCCGGTCATCTGCTGCGGCCCGCCGGTCGATTCCCACGTCGCGTTCCACCCGCCCTTGAACCAGTCGGTGGTGATGCTCGACTGCATGTACATCGGGCGCACCGTCTCGAAGCCGGTCTCCTCGAAGTGCCAGGCCAAGTGGAACGAGGGGTAGAACGAGCCACGCTCGCGCATCAGCTCCGCGATGCCTTCCATGTCGGTCCCGCGTGACGCGAAGGGCAGGAACAGACCCATCTCGCCACCCGCACGGACGGGCGCGTTGGGGTCGGCTTCGAGCGACGCATCGACCCGCTGCCGCAGCCATTCGAGGTAGTTGTCGGCGTGGTAGCGCAGCACATCGCGGATGCGGCGGTACTCGCGGCGTTCGTGGTTGACCACCTCGCAGACCTCCGACGCCAGATGCTCCCAACTGGTCCAGCCCGCGGGCGGGTCGTCGCCGGAGAGGTTGTGGTCCGGCTGGGATTTGGGTCCGCCGATCATGCAGTGGTGGAGGTTCCACGCGCGGTTGAGCCCGTCGATGGTGCCGTACTGGTTTTTGAGCCAGGCGATGAAGTAGTCGCGGTGGTCGTCGGGGATGCCGTAGTCGAACCGCGGCTGCACGCCGGGCACGTCCACGGCCGCGCGCTCGGCGAGTTTCGCGGCGTCGCCCGTGTTCGCCTTGGGCTTGAGCGTGGTGCGCCCGCTGCCGCGCTCGTCGATGCGGTCGCGCATCACCCGCTCCTGCCGGCTCAGCCACGCCTCGTTCTCGCGTAACGCCTCGGGGGTGATGTCGCGGTCGATGCCCAGTTCATCGAGCAGCTCGGGGGTCGGAGTCTCCCAGCCCGCCTCGCCGAACCACCAGGGGATGATGCCCGCGTCGAGGGCCATGTGCATGACTTTTTTGTTGTCGGTGCCGCGGCAGGTCTGGCACTGCTTGAGCGCGGTAAAGCCCAGCTCGCGCATGAGGCGAAAGTGGCCGCGGATATCGTCCTCGGTCATGCCCGGGTGCTCGATGAACACCACGCCGACCGGCCAGGGTCGGATCGCGCGGAACTTTTGCTGCATCGGCGAATCGTGCAGCGCATCGACCGCGGCATGCAGGAACGGATCAGTGGGGTGGAAGCTTCCGACGCGGGGGCTGGCGTTCGTATCGTTGGCGGGCAAGATCGGTCTCCTCATCGGTGGGATGAAGGCATAGGATATCGCATCCGCCCTCGCTTGAACGGCCGAACCGTTGACGAATCAGGCCACATTCATTGCGGAGCGGCGCTAGGATGGTCACATGAAACGCATCCATCTGTTCCTCCTCGCTGTCGGATTGGTCGCCGCCTCGGGCGTCCTGCTGCCGTGGGTGGTGGCGGAGGACGCCGACCCCGCCAACCCGCTGGACCACTTCACCCGCGAATGGCGCGACGACCCCGTCTGGTTCGACGGCAAGGCCGAGATCGCCGAGTACGAAGCGACCCGCACGATCTACGGCAGCGAACGCCGGTACACCGCCAAGCTCATGACTAACAAGGAACACGCCGACCCCGAATCCAAAACCAAGTCGGCGGACGGCAGCGGTCGCAGCGTGTTCAAGTTCCACGCCCGCGAGGACATCCCGACGCAGAAGTACACCTATCACTACTCGACGATGGTGTACGTCGGCACCGACGACCTCAAGTGCCTGAAACTGGACATGGGCAGCATGGAAGACTGCGGGGCGAGCTTCAAGCAGCTTGTCAACCATCAGGGCGAGTTAACGTGGCACCAGTTCAGCTACTTCCCGAACGAGGGGCATCGCACGGGGGCGTACGAGCCGGCGGCAAACCTCGTGTTTCACGATGCGCTGCCGCTGGTGTTGCGGGGGTATCCGTTCGACAACCCCGAGCCGATGAATCTTGCCCTGCTGCCGGAGCAGACAACCACGAAGTGGTCGGCGTATGAGCCGACGCAAACCGCGGTCGAGCACCTTGGCGTCTCGGAGCTTGAATTGCCCTTCGGCAAGATCGCGGCGCATCACCTGACCGTCGGCCCGGATCAATTCTGGTTCGCCGCCGACCCGGACCTGCGGCACGTCATGGTCGCGTATGAGAGCCCCGACGGCATCACCTACCGCCTCAAATCCCTGCGGCGGGAGGCGTATTGGGTAAACTGACCCGCATGAAACGAACACGGAAGTTCGCCGGACCACCCCTGCGCAGCGCTGCGGTTTTCGTCTCGCTGTGCGTGCTGACCGTCGCCTCCCCGGCCGCGGCGCAGGACGCCGAGGCCCTGACCCGCTCCCTGCTGCGCGGCGCGGACCTGGGCCCGACGCAATACACCGTCGCCGCGCTGGACCTGAGCAGCGGGCAGTGGCTCATCGAGCTGGACCCCGACGAGCCGATGATCCCCGCGAGCAACATGAAGCTGCTGACCACCGCCGCGGCCACCGAGCTGCTGGGCCCGGGGTTCGTCTTCACCACCGAGCTGATCGAGGTCTCACCCGAGGACTACCACGGCCGAGCCTACGACCCCAAGCTCGCACAGGCCGGGGCGTTGATGATCATCGGCTCGGGCGACCCGGCGCTGGGCGACCCGAAGCTGCTGCGCGAGCACCTGGGCATCGATGCCGAGCAACTGCTCGACGCCTGGGTCGACGCGGTGGTCAAGACCGGCAAGAAGCGCTTCGCCGCCATCGTGATCGACGACCGCATCTTCGACCGCCAGTTCGTCCACCCGAGCTGGCCGATCGACCAACTCAACCGCTGGTATTGCGCCGAGGTCGCGGGGATCAACTTCCACGACAACTGCATCGACGTGATCCCCCGGCCGACCAGCAACGGCCTCGCGCCCGAGATCGACCTGTTCCCCGACGCCCCCTTCCTCGACACCACCAACCGCGCCAAGACCGGCCGCGACGATTCGTTCTGGATCAGCCGAAAACTCAAGGAAAATCAGTTCACGTTCCACGGCTCGGTGCGTCACCAACCCACCCAGGGCATCCCCGTCACCGTGCACGACCCGCCGGACTTTTTCGCCCGCCTGCTGGTACACCGCTTAGCGCAGCAGGGCGTGACGGTGGATGCGGTGCATCGCCCCGCTGATGGGGCCGCGCCCCTGCCCGGGCAGACGCTGCACATCATCCGCACGACGTTGCCGCTGGTGCTCGAACGCACCAACCGCAACTCGCAGAACCTCTTTGCCGAGGCCCTGCTCAAGCGGATGGGGCATCAGGTGACCGGCTCGCCGGGGTCGTTCGAGAACGGGGCCGCGGCCGTGCGGATCTACCTGCGCAACGTGCTGGGCCCGCGTTCGGCGGTGGCGTCGGTGGCGGACGGCTCGGGTATGTCGCGCGACAACCGCGTCACCGCCCGCCTGCTCGTCCGCCTGCTCGAACACATGCACCAATCCGAGCACGCGGACACCTTCCGCAAGTCGCTGTCGTTCAGCGGCCGCACCGAAGAGGGCAAGCTCGTCGGTGTGGGGACACTCGGCGGCCGATTCGCCGACCTCGATGCGGGGTCATGGGTCTTCGGCAAGTCCGGTTACCTCAACGGGGTCTCCACGCTCTCGGGCTACCTCGTGTTCCCCGACGACGCCAAGCCCGAGCAGCACCGCGTGATCGCCTTCGCCGTCCTGTTCAATGGGTTCAAGCCCCCGCTCTCCAACCGCACGCTCAAAGACCTGCAAGACAAGATCGTCGATCAGATCGAGACCGTGCAACGCAAAGCGGCGACATCCGCACCCTGACCGTTTAGCGGGCGGCACGAATTGCCCCCTGCCTTGATTGAGCGAATCAAGACACGGGGCGCTTCGTGCCGCCCGCTAAACACGCGAATGGGTGTGCCCTACAATCCCGCCCATGCCTGACGCCAAACCCCTGACGCTCGGCCTGATCCAGCACGCCTCGCCGATCGACGCGTCCCCGGAACAAAACCTCGCCGCGGCCGAGGCGCTGATGCGCGACGCCGCGGGCCGCGGCGCAACGCTGCTGGTGACCCAGGAGCTGTTCGTCTCGCATTACTTCTGCCAGATCGAGGATGAGTCGCGCCTCGCGCTGGCCGAGCCGATCCCCGGCCCGACGACCCACCGCCTCGGCGACCTCGCGAAGCAATTAAAGGCGTGGATCAGCGCCTCGCTCTTCGAGAAGCGCGCGCCCGGTGTGTACCACAATACCTCCGTGATGATCTCTCCTTCCGGGGGGATCACCGGCCGTTACCGCAAGATGCACATCCCCGATGACCCGCGCTTTTACGAGAAGTATTACTTCACGCCCGGCGATCCCCCGGAAGTGCCCGGCGGCGGCTTCCGCACGCACGACGTCGCGGGCAATTCCGTCGGCATGCTCGTCTGCTGGGACCAGTGGTACCCCGAGGCGGCGCGGCTCACCGCGATGACCGGCGCCGAGCTGCTGCTCTACCCCACCGCCATCGGCTGGTACCACGGCGAAACGCCGCAAGACAAGGCCGAGCAGAAGGCGGCGTGGCAGACGATCCAGAAGTCCCACGCGATCGCCAACGGCGTGTACGTCGCCGCGGTCAACCGCATCGGCACCGAGGCCGACCTGACCTTCTGGGGCAGCTCGTTCGTCGTCAACCCCGGCGGCACCGTGATCGCCGAAGCACCCGCGGACGAACCTTGTGCGCTGGTCGTCGAGATCGATACGAGCAAGATCGAATCGTGGCGTCACGGCTGGCCGTTCCTCCGCGACCGGCGCATCGACGCCTACGGCGGGATCACGCACCGCCTGCTGGACGATCCTTCCGGGGGAACGCTGTGAACGAGTGGTGGACCTGGACCATCCTGCTGCTGCTGGCCGGGGCGTTCGCGGTGTGGCGTGGCATCAGCCACGTGCGCGCCAAACGCCCGGCGTTCGCCATCGCGCTGTTCTTCGTCGCGCTGTTCTGCATCTACGAAACCGTGATGCGTTTCATTGACCTCAATCAATCATGAAGACCACGGACTACATCCTGCCGGCGGAGTGGGCGAAGCAGTCGTGCGTCTGGCTCGTGCCGCCGCACAACCCCGAGACGTGGCCGGGCTGTTTCGATCGCGCGGCCGCGCAGTTCGCGGTGTTTCAGGCGGAGCTGGCAAAAGTCACGCCGGTGCGCACACCCGCGGAATTCGGCATCGCCACCAACGACTCGTGGGTCCGCGATTTCGGGCCGATCAGCGTGGTGCGCAAGGATTCAGACCCACATCCAGAGGATGTGGGCGTTCGGGTGCCGCTGATTTATCACGACTTCGTTTTTAATGGCTGGGGCGGCAAGTATGAACAGCGCGATCTGGATGATGTGGTGCCTGCGAAGCTGGGCGAGCGGCTGGGCATCCCCGTTGTCAACCACGAGCTGATCCTCGAAGGCGGCTCCATCGAGGTCAACGGCCGCGGCACGCTGATGACCACCGAGCAGTGCCTGCTCAATGAAAATCGAAACGCCAACCTCTCCCGAGCGCAGATCGAAACCAAACTCCGCGACACCCTCGGCGTCTCCCACTTCGTCTGGCTGCCGGGCGGCATCGCCGGCGATGACACCGATGGGCACATCGACGACGTCGCCCGCTTCGTCGCGCCCGATCGCGTCGCGATCATCACCGCCCCGGCCGATCACCCCGACCACGCGGTGCTCCAACGCAACCTCGATGCGCTGCGGGCCGCCCGCGATCAGGACGGCAACCGCTTCGACATCGTCGAGCTGCCCGTGCCCGAGACGATCGAGTACGACTTCCCGGCCGACCGCTTCGGGCCCGGCGGCAAGGGGCCGGTGCCGGCCAGCTACGCGAACTTCCTGATCAGCAACGGGGCCGTGTTCGTGCCGGTGTTCGGTCAGGCTGATGATGACACGGCCTTGCGCGCGATCGAACAGGCGCTACCGAGTTATCGGGTCGTGCCGATCCGCGCCGAGTGGCTGGTGGTCGGGCTGGGGGCGTTGCATTGCCTGAGCATGCAGCAGCCGGCGGCTTGATGGGTTAGTATTCCGGGAGAATAATGGCCGATGTTGATCATTTACGAGATCGCCGGGTCACCGAATTGATCCATGCGTCGGTCCCTGCCGGGGGGGGGGTCCTGGAGGTGAGTTGCGGCGACGCGGCGTTGCTTGAAATCCTGCAACGAGCCGGGTTCGAAGTGCGCGGGACAAATTTCACGCGGTACCCCGATTCGTCCGCGTCCGTAGCGATCGACGAGGGCGTGGACATCCTTGCGGGGCTGCCCTACGCGGACGCCTCGTTTGACGCGGTGTTGTTTCTGGACGTGTTCGAGCACCTGGCGGACCACGACGCAGCGTTACGCCACGCCACGCGAGTGCTGCGGCCGGGCGGGTGTGTGATCATCTGCTCGCCGAATATCTGCAACATCTCTTCGCGCGGCCACTTCCTGTTAACGGGTTTTTTCAAGGTCCGGCGATCGTTCATCGGCTTCGATATGCCCGCCGATCGCTCGTTCGCGTTCCATAATTATCCGCCCCACCTGCCGGTGTTGCTGTATCAGATGCAGGCGCACGGCCTGCCGCTGGAGCGGTTTGACGCGGTAGGGCGCAAGCTCAAGAGCATCCTCGGTTTCCTGATCATGTGGCCTCTGCTCTGGCCAACCACGGCTTATCGAGCTCGCCGGCAGGAGAAGCACCTGGCCGGGACCGACGCCGGGCGGCTGCTGCACCGCACGCTGACCAGCTACGCCTGCCTGACCGGCGAAGCGATGATCCTGCTGGGGCGCAAGCAACGGGTCGAACCCGCGAACGCGCCCGATGCCGCCGTCGCGATGATGCCCGCATGGTTTGCCGGGGACACCCCGGCCAGCGCGCCCGCCACCCCACCCGATCCCGACACGGGGTCAGCGGGGGTGTTAAACTCTTGATCTGTGGTGCGGCCCGGCGCGTGCCGACCGCCAAACTCACCCTAAGTACCCGAAACGGGTAGGGATCATGTCATGAGCCTGATCAAAGAGTTCCGTGAGTTCGCGATGCGGGGCAACGTGGTCGATATGGCGGTGGGCATCATCATCGGTGCGGCGTTCGGGAAGATCGTGTCGTCGCTGGTCGCCGATGTCATCATGCCACCGGTCGGCCTGCTTACCGGCGGGGTGGACTTTAAGAAACAGGTGCTGGTGATCCAGGAAGGCACGCTCAACGAGGCGGGCGAGATGGTCGGCCAAGTGGCGATCAACTACGGCAACTTCATCAACACGACGATCGATTTCATCATCATCGCGTTTGCGATCTTCATGGTCATCAAGCTGATGAACAACGCCAAGAAACGTTTTGAGAAGCAGCAGGAGCTGGCGGCCGCGGCCCCGGCGGTGCCCCCGGCGGACGTGCAACTGCTCACCGAGATCCGC
>CAZTLX010000188.1:0-8523 GCA_964614575.1 uncultured Phycisphaeraceae bacterium
AGAACAATGATTTTCTGTTGATCTGAGTGGGATTATTTGACGCGTCCGTCAAGGGGGGACGGAAAAGGGGACATTCTTATTTTTGACACCGGCTCTGTTGCAACCCTCGATTCTGCCTCGTCGTAGGTCCGGGCCTGCCCGGTCGCTGGGTTGGGGCTGAGTCTACATGTCAGGGCAGGCGCGGACCGACACGACTGACCCCTGACCCTGCCCCCTGACCTCCGCGCTCTTGGCGAGCTTGGCGCGCAACAAACGGGCTTCGAGTACGAGAACGAAGAACGAGTACGAGAACGACGACGAGGCGGGAGGCGGAAGAGCGAACAGCGGAGAGGGGCACCCTCCCTTAGTCCCTCCCTCAAGGGAGGGAGATGGGAAGAAGCTGACCGCTAACGGCTAACCTCTCACCGCTCATTGCTCACGGCTCACGGCTCACGGCTCACGGCTCACGGCTCACGGCTCACGGCTCAATGCTAACGGCTAACCACTAACCGCTGACCACGATGCGCGACATCTTTCGATGTTGAGGCGCCGGGCTGGCCGATAGGCCACTCGGGGGGCTTGGCAGGCTTGCGCGCGCGGGGGCGGTGTTCTTGTTCTTTTTCGAGGCAGGTGTTCATGGAACCACTGTGGATTGTGATGGCGTTTCTGGTCGGGCTGCTGGTCAAGCAGGTGGGCCTGCCGCCGCTGATCGGTTTCCTGGGCGCGGGGTTTGTGCTGTCGATGATGGGGGTCGAGGGTTCGGCGACGCTGGATCAGATCGCGGACCTGGGCATCTACCTGCTGCTGTTTTCCATCGGCCTGAAGCTGGACCTGCGCAGCCTCGCCCGGCCGCAGGTCTGGGGCGTCGCGTCGGTCCACATGCTCATCACCACCGCGGCGATCGGGGCGGGGGTGTTCGCTTTGGCGTGGGTCGGGCTGGGCATGTTCGCCGACCTTGGCCCCTGGACCGCGCTGCTGGTCGCCTTCGCGCTGAGCTTCTCCAGCACCGTCTTCGCGGTGAAGGTGCTGGAGGAAAAGTCGGAGATGGCGTCACGCCACGGCAGCGAGGCGATCGGCGTGCTGATCATGCAGGACCTGTTCGCCATCGTCTTCCTCACCGCGTCCACCGGCAAGATGCCCTCGCCCTGGGCCCTGCTGCTGCTGGCCCTGCCCCTCGCACGCTACCCCCTGCGCCTGATCCTCGACCGCACGGGCCACGGCGAGCTGGTGCTGCTGATGGGGCTGCTGCTGGTCGTCGGCTCGACGCAGCTCTTCGAGCTGGTAAACATGAAGCCCGACCTGGGCGCGCTGATCGCCGGGCTGCTGCTGGGCTCGCACGCCAAGGCCAACGAGCTGGCCAAAAGCCTCATGAGTCTCAAGGACCTGTTCCTGGTCGCGTTCTTCCTCACGATCGGTCTCGAGGGCGTGCCCAACCTCGAACAACTGGGCATCGCCGCGCTGCTGGTGCTGCTGCTGCCGATGAAGGTGATCCTGTTCTTCTGGCTGATGACCCGGTTCCGTCTGCGGGCGCGGACCGCCTCGCTAAGCACCCTGCCGCTGACCAACTTCAGCGAGTTCGGGCTGATCGTCGGGGCGGTGGGCGTGCAGGCGGGGTGGATCACGGGTCAATGGCTGGTGGTCATCGCGTTGGCGTTGGCGTTGAGCTTCGTCCTCGCCGCGCCGTTCAACAGCCGGGCGCACGCCCTGTTCGCGCGCTGGGCCGATCGGCTCCAGCGCTTCGAGAGCGGCAAGCGCCTGCCCGACGACCAGCACATCCACTTCGACAAGCCGGTCCACGCCGTGGTCATCGCGATGGGCCGCGTCGGCACCGCCGCCTACGACACGCTGCGGCAGCGCTACGGCGAGGGCGTCATCGGCCTCGACGCCGACCCCGTGCTCGCGACAAAGCGCCAGGAACAGGGCCGACAGGTCATCTGCGGCGACGCGACCGACCCCGACTTCTACGCCCGCTTCGACATGGCCCACACCTGCGAGCTGGTCGTCATCGCCCTGCAGGACACGACCGAGGTCATCGCCATCGCCCGCCTGCTGCGCGAAACCGGCTACGACCGCCACATCGTCGCCATGGCCCGCTACGCCGACGAGGTCGAACAACTGCGTGAAGCCGGCGTGGACTCGGCCCACTACCTCCACGAAGAGATGGGCATCGGCCTGGCCCGCTCGGCGTTGGAAGAAGCCGCCGCCGACCGTGACGCCGACGCCGACCCCGACCCGTCGCCCGATCAGCAGGCCGATCCATCCCCGAAACCGGTGCTCGCCTGATACCGATGCCGGTTTAAGACGGCGTGTGGCGCGTCGAAGGCCATCGGCCTCGCACGAAATATCAAGTGATACCCATCCCAAAAACAAGATGGGCATCGCCGGTTTACCGGATGACCGGGTGATCTCATCACAGCGGTCAGGCAAGTCGTTATCGCGGAGGGCGCGGCGTGAAGGAGGACGCGGAGGCTGGAAGTTTGCGCCAACCCTACACTTTTATCTCTACAGATCTTTGCTCCGCGTCCTAAGCGTCTCCGCGTCCTGCTCGATGTCTGCATCAATGCTACCGCACGACAATCAGTTGGTTTCGTATGACTTCTCAATAGCCCCAAAACATATTCAACCGCCAAGTGTGCAACATACAAGACGCGAAGTCCGCCAAGTCAAGACATGATTTGGCTTAACATGATGGCCTATCTTGGCGGCCTTGATGGCATGGCGGTTAATCAGAGTTCCCGAAAGGGGTTTCGATTCAGCGTCGCCGCTTATTGGCGGCGCAGGTCCAGCGTGTAGGGGAACTCGGGGCTGGGCGATGCGGTGCGCAGGTCGATCGGCCCCGGCGTGTGGCCGTGCGCGAAGAAGCGGGCCTTGCGTCGGCCTTCGGCTTCGAGGGCGTTGACCGGGCGGGTGTCGTAGTTGCGCCAGCCGGGGTGGGCGACGTGGTAGGTACACCCGCCGATCGCCCGGCCGTGCCACTTGTCGATCACATCAAACACCAGCGGGCTGTGCGATTCGATCGTCGGGTGCAGGCAGCTCGGCGGCTGCCACGCGCGGAACCGCACCCCGCAGACCCCCTCGCCGTGCACGCCCGTCGGACGCAGCGGCAGCTCGATGCCGTTGACCGCGAAGGTGAACCGCTCGGTGTCGCTGCCCACATCGATCCCGCGCACCCGCACCTGCAGCCGCTCCACCGACGCATCGACATAGCGCGCCATCCCCCCGCCCGCCGGCTCCTCGCCCAACACATACCAAGGCTCGATCGCCGTCCGCAGCTCCAGGCTCACATCATCCACGCTAACGCGCCCGGCCACGGGGAAGCGGAACTCCTCGTGCGGCACGAACCACTGCCGTTCAAAAGGCAGCCCAAAGACGCGCAGCTCGTGCAACACCGCGTCGAAGTCGTCCATCACGAAGTGAGGCAGCATGAAGCGGTCGTGCAACTGACTGCCCCACCGCACCGGCCGCGGCAGGTACGGCCGCTCCCATAGCATCAGCACAATCGCCCGCAGCAGCAGCATCTGCGCCAGGCTCATCCGTGTGTGCGGCGGCATCTCGAAGCCGCGAAACTCCACCAGACCCAAACGTCCGGTGGCGGTGTCGGGCGAGTAGAGCTTGTCGATGCACACCTCGGCGCGGTGCGTGTTGCCGGTCATGTCGGTCAGCAGGTGGCGGAACACGCGATCGACCAGCCACGGCGGCGTGGGGCCGTCGCGATCGGTGTGCGGCGCGATCTGCGCCAGGGCGATCTCCAGCTCATAGATCGCATCCGGCCGGCCCTCATCGACACGGGGCGACTGCGAGGTCGGGCCGATGAACAGCCCGCTGAACAGGTAGCTCAGCGACGGGTGGTTGAGCCAGTAGGTGATGACCGACTTGAGCAGGTCCGGCCGGCGCAGCCAGGGCGAGTCGAGCGGTGTCGCGGCCCCGACCACGACGTGGTTGCCCCCGCCGGTGCCGGTGTGGCGGCCGTCGATCGCAAACTTCTCGGTGCCCAGCCGGGCGCGGCGCGCGTCGTCGTACAGGCCGCTGGTGATATTGACCAGCTCGTCCCAGTCGCGCGCCGGCTGCACGTTCACTTCGATCACCCCCGGGTCCGGCGTCACCTTGAGCACCGCGATCCGCGGGTCGTGCGGCGGGGTGTAGCCCTCGATGATCAGCGGCAGACTCAGCTCCGCGGCCGTCTCCTCCAGCGCGGCGATCAATTCCAGATAATCCTCCGCCGCATGCGTCGGCGGCATGAACACCCGCAGCACGCCGTCACGAGGCTCGAAGGTCATCGCCGTACGCACCACGCCCCGCTCGACGCGCGGCTTCGCGGTCGCCGGCCGCGCGGGGGGGGGCGCTTGGCCGCCCCGGGCCACCGCTGCCGACATTTCCGCAAACCGCGCGCTGCTCGGCAGCGGCGGCTGGGGGATCGACGGGTCGCGCTGCGTCACCGCGTCCTCATCATCCCCCGTTTCCCAAGGCAACGACGACAGCGGCAGCCGCAACCCCACCGGCGAATCGCCCGGCACCAGGATCACCCGCCGCGCCGCATCGCCCCCATCGCGGAACACCCAAGGCCCCGAGACCCATCGCCCCGCACCTGCGCCACGCTCATCAACCTTGCTCCGCCGGATCGGCAGCACCAGCCCGACCGCTTCGTCCAGCCCCCGCCCGAACACCCGCAGCAACCGCTGCCGATCCTCTTCCTTCGCCACCTTGCTGTCGAGCACCGCCAAGTTGTGCGGCAGGTTGCGCTCCTCCAGCGCGAAATGCACCGGGTCTTCGCACGCCTCCATCAACAGGTCCGCATCGAGGCCGAGCCTTCGACACAGCGCCGCGGCGAACCGCTGCGCGTCATCCATCGTGTGCCCCAGGTCCGCGTCCGGCGGGGCCAGCCATTCGTCACGCGTCCAGATCGCCTGCCCATCGGTCCGCCAGTACAGCCCCATCGCCCAGCGCGGCAGCGGCTCGCCCGGATACCACTTGCCCTGCCCCACGTGCAGCAGACCGCCTTGTCCGAATCGCGCCCGCAGCCGCTTGATCAGGTCGATCGACCGCGCCAGCTTCTGCGGACCCACCGCCGTCGTGTTCCACTCCGCTGCCTCGTAATCATCGATCGACACGAACGTCGGCTCGCCGCCCATCGTCAGCCGCAGGTCCGCCGCTTGCGCCCGGCGGTCCACCTCCCGCGCCAGCGCATCGATCGACTCCCACTGCGTCTGGGTGTAAGGCTTGGTGACGCGCGGGTCCTCGTGCAGCCGCGCGATCGTCATCGCGTGATCAAAGTCCGTCTCGCAGGGCTCCAGCGCCCCGGCGATCGGCGAGGCTCCGGTCGGGTCCGGCGACGCGGCCAGCGGCAGGTGGCCCTCGGTACACATCATCCCGCTGGTCGCGTCAAGCCCGACCCACCCCGCCCCCGGCAAGAACACCTCCGCCCACGCATGCAGATCGACCACGTCCTGCGCCACGCCCGCCGGGCCTTCCAATGGCTTCTCGTCGGCGACCAGTTGGATCGAATACCCCGACACGAACCGCGCCGCCAGCCCCAGCTTCCGCAACACCTGCACCAGCAGCCACGCGAAGTCCCGGCAAGAGCCGATGCCCGCTTCCAGCGTCTGCTCCGGCGGGTGGACGCCCGGGTCCATGCGGATGGTGTAGTTGAGCTGCCGGTTGATCCGCCGATTGATCGCCACCAACGCATCGACCGTCGGCCCCGGCGTCAGGTCTGTCTCGCTCACCAGCTTCGCGAACAGCGGCCCCAACTGCCGGCCATCCTCCGGCAGCAGCTCCAGGTACGGCCGCAGCTCCGTCGCCAGCGCCGACTCGTAGACAAACGGCCACCGCTCGGCATAGGCCTCCAGAAAAAAGTCGAACGGATTGATCGGCGACAGGTCGGCCACCAGATCAACGGTCACCGCGAAGCGCGTCGTCGGCTTGGGGAACACCAGCCGGGCTAGCCAGTTGTTCTGCGGGTCCTGCTGCCAGTTGAGGAAATGCTCGGTCGGCTCGACCTTCAACGAATAACCCGCGATCGGGCAGCGCGTGTGCGGTGCCGGCCGCAGTCGCACGGTCTGCGGCCCCAGCCGAACCGGTCGATCGTAACGGTAGGACGTCCGATGATGCAGCGCAATGCGAATAGCCATAGAGGTGCTTTGTCGTCGAGCGGGGTGGTGCAGGCCACCGGACCCACATTATGCCCGATTCTATGCCGCCCGCATATGCCGCCCGTATTCAGCGGGGCGGTTCCTCCGGCCGCGGGCGGTGCGTCCGTCTCAAACGCCTCCCCCTGAGAGAGCAGAATTCAAGCCGACCCGACGACCGCCGCGGCCACCGAACGCCTCTTCCAGAGGCGACAGCGATACGAAAGATATACTGCCAGCGTGACCGTTGACCGCGGCCGGTGGTTGCCCGGACACGCCCGCGTCAAAGTGGCGTTGCGCCACGGACTCCGATCGGTGACGCCGTGCTGGCCATGGTTCGTTGATACGTGATCGGGTGTGAGTCTTGTGATGAACTTTCGTGCCGCCACATCAGCCGATGCCCCCCTGCTCGCCCTGCTCAACAAGCAGTTGATCGACGATGAGGGTCATCGCAACCCGATGTCGGTGCAGCAACTGACCGAAAGGATGCGCGGCTGGCTTGAAGGTGAATATCGAGCCACGGTTTTCACCATCGCGCAGCAAGTCGTCGGCTACGTGTTGTACCGCCCGCAGAGCGATCACGTCTATATCCGTCAGTTTTACATCGCCGCCCATCACCGCCGACAAGGCCTCGGGCGTGCCGCGATGGATTGGCTGCGTGCTCACCAATGGGCGCAAGCACCTCGCCTGCGCCTGGACGTTCTGGCGGGCAATCAGGGCGGCATCGCATTCTGGCACGCGTTGGGTTTCACCGACTACTGCCTCACCATGGAAGCGTCTGCCGATCCGCCGGCTAAACATCGGCGAAGTTGACCGGCGAAGTCGGCCTCCGCAAGTCGCTGGAAGAAATACACTAGACTTTCCGGTCGGGAGTCTGCCCCTCGGGGAAGGCGAATACAGGTGGCCGGCAAAAAGCCGATTTACGCAAGACGGCACATGGCTGACGAGATCGCTAATTTGTTTGTACATCGGCCTGCGGCGCAGCGGTACGCGGCGGCGCGGCCTTATTTTCATCCGGTGGTGATCGAGAAAATAGCCGCGTTCACGGGCGTGAACCGGGTGGCGCGAGCCTTGGATGTGGCCTGCGGGACCGGGCAATCCACGCAGGCGCTGGCCGCCATCGCCAACGAGATCGATGCGGTCGATATTTCGGCTGACATGCTGGCCGAGTGTCGGCCGCAGTCCGGTGTACGCTTCCGGGTCGCGTCCGCTGAACGCCTGCCGTTTCCCGATACTTGCTTCGACTTGGTGACCGTTGGCCTGGCTTTTCATTGGTTCGATCAACCAGCGTTTTTAGCCGAGGCCTCGCGGACCCTCAAACCGAACGGTTGGCTGGTGATATACAACAGCGGATTCAATGGCGAGATGGCCGAAGACCCGGCGTTTCGGCAATGGGCGTGGGAGGTGTATCCTGCCCGCTTCCCCGCCCCACCACGGCATGTCGGCGGCATTACCGACGCGCTGGTTGAGCCGCACGGATTCACCCTCGCCGGCAAAGACGGGTTCCGTCACGACGAGCAGATGACCGCGGATCAGCTCACCGCCTACCTGCTCACCCAGACAAACGTCATCGCGCATGTGGAGCAAGGAACCATGCCGTTGCCGGAAGCTGCCGCGTGGATTCATGCCGGTGTCCAGCAGTTCTTCGCAGTTCAAACCCGCACGATGAAGTTCGGCGGAAACATCTGGTTTATGCAGCGGTGCGGCGGGCACTAACTTGCCTGTTTGGAGGCTGATCCGGGACGGGCGGTTTTCAGGGGGTTGGCGATTAAGACGAGATACATGATGCCCCAACAGTCAACTCGACACCGTGTTTACGCCTATATCACCTCCGGACGTCGGCTGTTGATCTTTCGGCACGTTGATTTTCCTGACGCGGGGCTGCAGGTTCCCGGCGGCACCGTTGAGCACGGCGAAGACCCCGCTGATGCAGCGTTGCGTGAGGCTCAGGAAGAAACTGGACTGACTGAGCTAAAGCTGGTTTCGCTGATCGCCCGTGATGAACGAGACATGTCGGATTGTGGGCGCAACGAGCTGCAGCATCGCTGGTTTTTTCACTTACGATTCGATGGCGAAGTGCGCGAGTCATGGCGGCATGCGGAAACATCCGCTGGGAAGCACGAGCCGATCTGGTTTGAGTTCTTCTGGGCTGCACTGCCCGACGGCATCCCGCCCCTTATTGCGAACTTCGACGATTACGTGCCAGCGCTTGCGACGAATATGGCGACTGACGCCTAACCGCCGCGCTCCGTGGACCCTTCATCTCAGTCCTGTTCCGATCCTCACCCATTCACCCGCGCGAACTCAGCCATGAAATCAGCGAGGGCCTGCGCGCCCTCGATCGGCATGGCGTTGTAGATCGAGGCGCGGCAGCCGCCGACGCTGCGGTGGCCCTTCAAACCCGAAAGACCCTGCGCCT
>CAZTLX010000189.1:0-8507 GCA_964614575.1 uncultured Phycisphaeraceae bacterium
TGATGCCTCACTTTTGCTTACCCGGTGTTGCGCTTCGGAATTGAATCTGCCAGGCGAGCTAGCCACAAGAAAGCACAAAAGGCACAAAAAAGGTTTTGGTCCGATCTGTTTTGTGGCTTTTGTGCCTTTCTTGTGGCCAATCAGCATCTGCGTCCTCTGCACCATCTGTGGTTAACCCGGCCTTGATCTCCGCGTGCTCCGCGCCTCCGCATCCTCCGCGCTATCCGTTTGCTTGATTCGTCCGAGGGGAGCCCCGGGCCATCAGGCAAGCCGCGGGTGACCGGTGATTCAGGGGTTGGATCGCACTGAATCGCTAATCAATCGTGACAAAGGTCTTGACACCTCGGCGGTTTGCGGGGAGGCTAAACAACTCGGGTCCTATGGCGTCGCGGTGCGCCGCGACTAATTTCTTAATCGGAGAGGCATCATGATGCAGCGATGGGTCAGCACAGGGCGGGCGGCAACGCGAGTGGGGACGGTGATCGTGGCGGTCGCGGCGGTGGTGGTCGCGGCCTGGGCCGTGCCGGCCTACGCGGCGCTGGATGCCGATCAACAGGCGTTGCTGCGGCAGGCCGAGGCCCAGCTCAAGAAAGCCGAGGCCGACCTCGACGCCGCGACCAGTTCCGCGGGCACGGCGGCGAACCCGGCCAAGGGCAGCCGACTCAAGCTCACGCAGATGCGGCTGGACTCGGCGCAGCAGGCGCTGGGTCAGTCGGCCGAGGCCCTGGGCAAGCTCCCGGCCGAGGACGACGCGGTGAAGACGGAGCAAGCCCGGCATGACGCCGCGGCCGCACGCCACGCGCAGATCACCGCGATCATCACCCCCGATGCCCCGGCCCCTGCACCAGCGCCGGCGGACAAGCCCGGCGATGCCCCCGCGCCCCCCACCGAAGCCAAGCCCGCGCCGGCCGACGCGCCCAAGCTGCACTACAAGCAGGAGGAGCAACTCAAGAACGCACGCTTCCACCTGCGTGAAGCGCAGGCTGCCGGTAACGCCGCGGCCCAAGGGGTTGCGAAGCTGGACGCCGACGCCGCGTCGGTGGTGCATGCCGACGTGGTACGGGCGCTGCAATCACTGGACCGGGCCGACGAAAAACTCAAGCTGGCCCAAGGCAATCTCGACGCGCTGCCGGCCGAGCACCCGCAGGTACAACCCGTCGTCGGCGAAGCCAAGGCCCTGGCCGACACGCTGGGCGCGACGCGCTCGCGTCTGGTGGCCGAGGAGGCCCGGCTCGGCAAACTGGCGGGGATGGGCAACTACCCGAAGTACGACGAGGACTTCGCGCTGCTGCAGGAGTTGGCGCGGCGCTACGGCAACTTTCAGGCCACGGCCGAACAGCCGGACACGATGGCCCAGGTCATCCGCGAGGACGGCGCGGCGCTGGGCGAGGTGCAGCGCATCGCCAAGACCTACCTGCCGCTGGTGGAGCAGAAGACCGACGCCGGGGTGAAGATGGAGAAGCAGTTCAACTATTTTCAGAGCCAACGTGGCCGCTTCGCCGAGCAACTGATGGCGTACAAGGCGACGCTGCCCGGCGCTTTTGAGGCGGATATCGCCGAGGCGATGAAGCTGGCCGAACAAGGCGTGAACGAGCAGAAGCCGTTGTTCTTCGGGCCCGAGAGCGGGATCGAGCAACGCTTCAGCTTCGCCGAGGACAAGCTGAAGGTGATCGAAGCCTTCGGTGCCGAAGAAGCAGGGCCTTATGTCGAGCGTCTGTCCGCGGCTCGTGCGGAGGTGGCCGCGATGGCCCGCTCGCTGGAGGCGCAGATCATCGCCTCGAATCAGATGCCGCCGGACCGCTTCACCGGCGCAGACCGCGAGGCGATTATCGCCAAAGCCACCGAGGCCTGGAAAAAGCTGCAGCCCGACGCGCAGGTGCTGGCCGCGACCATCCCGGCCGAGGCCTGGCAACGCGACACGCGCTGGCAGTGGTTCAACGACTCCTTCTACAAAATCGACGCGTCGCGGGTGCAGGTGCAGTTGATCGTCGGCTTCGACGAGAAGCTCGCCGCCATCCGCCCGGTCAACGTCTCGAAGAATCACCTCAAGGGCGACACCCTCGCGGCCAGCCCGTTTGATACGCCGGAAGCCCCCGTGCTGCCGCAGTTCAAGTTAATGCGGGAACGGGTGAAGCCATGACCGCCAGCGGTCGGGCCACCCGCACCCCGACCGCGGCAGGCTCATCCGGGCCGCGATTAACCAAATCTGAACATTGGCTTGACTTCCGCGAGCGAGGCTGGTGCAATAGTGGTGTGCCGGTGATCCCGGCAGGACCCCCTCTATCCCTTTTGGGAGCAGCATCATGAAGCGGAAACCGTTCGGATTGGCCCTGTTGGTGGCGTTGATTTGTGGATTCTCTCTCGCGACCCACGCGATGGACGAAGCGGCCCCCGATGCCCCGGAAGCGGCGGCTGAGCAGGTCACCCTGACCGGCACGATGACCTGCGCCAAGTGCGACCTCGGCGAGGGCGACGCGTGCCAGAGCGTGCTGATCGTCGGCGAGGGCGAGCAGAAGACTACCTACTACATCGCCTCAAAAGAGAAGCACGAAAAGATCTGCAAGGGAGCGGTCGAAGGCGTCACGGTCACCGGCACCGTCGCCGAGGCCGAGGAAGGCAAGAAGACGCTGACCCCCAGCAAGATCGAGATGCCCGAGGCGGAAGCCGAGGCGTAAAACGATCGGCGGACTCGCAACGACGTAAACGAAAGGCCCGACGCTCGCAGCGTCGGGCCTTTTGCGTGATGCGTTGCCGCACCACTCGTCCTGGGCGTTGTGGTCGCACGGAGCCGCCCACGGCCGTCGGCACAAACAACAGCGCCCGGCATTCATGATAAACACCGGACGCCGAGTTGGGGTAAGGTTGTCGATCAGCGCACGGGTGCTGCCCGCGCCGCCGTGTCGGTCACTTGGATTTCTTCTTCTGCAGATCGCGCAGATCACGCACGCGGTCGTGGCCGGACCTGACCTGCTCGTACTGCTCGTGGACGCGCTTATGTAGCGCCGAACCGGTCGGCAGGCGTTCCAAGGCGTCTTCATACTTCGCCTTGATCACATCCTCGCCACGCTCCGCTTCCTGGAGCACCGCGAACACGTCATCGCGGGCGATCTTCGCGCGGACGGCCATCCACCACTGGTGCGCGGTGGCCGCGAGGCTCCGGGTTTCGCCGGCCGCATCGCCACCCTTGTAGGTCGCGAGGCGATTGAGTTCATCCGCAAACAGCGCACGCTCATCAGACAACTCCCGAAAGAGTTTGGTCAGCGGCTGATCGGTGATCTCTTCGGACGCCTGGCGAAAACCTTCGGCGCTGTCGAAGCAGGTCTGCGCGAGACCTTCGAGGATGTTCGCCTGATCGGCGGGCAGACCCTGCGGTGAGATACCCGCGGCGGTGGGATGCAATGGGGTGTAAGTTGTCGTCATGGCAAGTTGCTCCTTTATTCATACAACCGTGGAGCACGAGTGAATTTCAGTACGCATTCCGGGCCGCCGTGAGACTCATGCTCAGGCTCAGGCGACCAGGGCAGACGCGGGCGGCATCCACCGCCCGCGTATTCCGTCAACCGCTTGTCAGTGCCTCATACCACATCCGGGGTTCGGCCGCGGACCGCGTTGGCGATCAGGGAAACCACGAACAGGATCAGGAAGAGGACAAACAGGACCCAAGCGATCGTGCTCGCTGCGCCGGCGATGCCGGAAAACCCCAGCACACCGGCCACAATGGCAAAGAGGAAGAAAACGAGTGCCCACCAAAGCATGATGTGCCCTTTCGATGCCGAATTCCGTCGGCCACGGTGCGCCGAAAATGGGGCCGGCACATGCCCAACCCTCCCCCACTCCACTTTGACTCTAGGCGCGCCATCCCGCGATGTCCACACAAGTCATGATTTCCCCTATACTTACGTCAGAAAGAGCCCGGCCCCTACCCCCCTGAAACGCTGCCCCGACCCGACCTGGCCAATTCACCCCGCCTAGAAAAAAACGCATGCTGATACTCAAACTCGCCCTTGGCTGGCTGCTGACCCTGGCCCTGCTCGTCGGCCCGTATGCCGCGTTGTGCTATTTCTTCTGGCCGTTTCACGCCGCGTATCACGCCCTCTATTGGGTCATGGCGCTGACGTACCTCGGGTATGGGTTCATCACCCGCGTGAGCATCACGCAGGACGACCTGGCCACCGCCGCGATCCCCAACCCCTTCTCGTACGCCGACGAATGGGCCCGCAACAAGATCATCTTCAGCCTGCTGATGATGCCCGCGATCGTGATGGCCTGGACGATGCAGGTGACGTGGGTGCTGGTGTTTGGGGCGAAGGAGTGAGGCGGTATCACCGCGACGGATTCCCGATGCTTTACAATGTGCGTGATGGAACTGCCCCAAGCCTCAACGACGCCACCGGCAAAGAAAAGCTGCTGCACGCCGAGCAAGGCGCAGGCACCGGCGACGCCCGTCGAGCCGGGACGCAAGAGCTGCGTCGATCCCAGTGTCACGGCCCTGACGCCGACATCGGACAACATCACCCACGCGAACTCCGGATCAACGGACAACATGATCCAAATTCCGGGGGGCACGTTCCTGATGGGCGCGGACAACGACAAGATGTTCCCCGAGGACGGCGAGGGGCCGGTGCGCGAGGTGGCGATCCGGCCGTTCTATATCGACGCCACGGCCGTGACCGGCGCGCAGTACGAAGCGTTCGTCAACGACACCGGCTACCAGACCGAGTCGGAGAAGTTCGGCTGGTCGTTCGTGTTTCACCTGCACGTGCCGAAGAAGTACGCGCAGACGCTGCGGAAGACCAACGCGGTGGTCGGGCTGGAGTGGTGGCTGGCGGTGCCGGGCGCGTGCTGGAATCGGCCGTTCGGCGAGCGTTCGAACCTCAAGGGTCTGGAAGATCATCCGGTCATGCACGTGTCGTGGAACGACGCGATCGCGTATTGCCGATGGGCGGGCAAGCGTCTGCCCACCGAGGCGGAGTGGGAATACGCGGCCCGCGGCGGTCTGGAACAAAAGGTCTTCCCCTGGGGCGATCAGCTTGAACCCCGCGGCAAGCACCTGTGCAACGTCTGGCAGGGCAAGTTCCCGACCACCAATACCGCCGAGGACGGCTACCTCGGCACCTGCCCGGTCGATGCGTTCAAGCCCAACGGCTACGGGCTCTACAACTGCTCGGGCAACGTCTGGGAGTGGAGCGGCGACTGGTTCTCCGCCGACCTGCACCTCAACCAGCTCATCGAGCGTGGCTATCAGCCCAACGGCAAAAAGGCCTACGAGCAGAACCTGCCCCCGCTGGATAACCCCTCCGGCGCCGACACCGGCACCCACAAGGTGCAGAAAGGCGGCAGCTACCTCTGCCACCGCTCCTACTGCAACCGCTACCGCGTCGGAGCCCGCACCGGCAATACGCCCGACTCGGCGACGACCAACAACGGCTTCCGCTGTGTCCGCGATTTTTGAGCCTCCGAATCTACCCCATATCATCCCCGCGCAAGACCCTGTAAATTTGTGGTTGGCTTGGAATTTTCATTGACCGGCTGACAGAGATTGGTAGGCTAAGTGGAGTAAATCCGGTGGCCGACGCAAGATCATGTCTGACGCGTCGGGAAGGCCAAGGACGGACGTTCGCACCAAGGCCGTCAATTACCCGGACGGAGCACGCCGGGCAGCCTAGGTGAACGAGCGAGGGTATGGACACCAGCGATACCGGTGACCTTTTCGCGTGGCCGTGAGTGGGTTTCGGGTTTTCGGTGGGAAACGAGGCGGGCTTTGTCATGCTTGGAAATCATCAGCTTGAATCAGATGACGCGGGCGCGTCGGGAAGATGCCGTATTCGGCGGCTGGGCGGGTTGGTCCTCATCGTGACCATCAGCCTCGCGGGCATCGCCGCCGCGACCGTGCTGCAGCAGCCCGCGAGCTCAGGCTCAGCCCAGTGGCTTGCACCGACAGCGGATCCCCACACCGCCCCCTTCAACCCCGCGGCGGTGACTTGGTCTGCCCCGGACCCCGCAGCGCTAACCGAGAACGCGGTATCGCAAACAGACCTTGAGCACCTCACCCGACCGATCGCCATCCCCCTCCCTTCCGCCGGACTCGGCGGGATCGGGCTTCTGGTCGTGATGGCCCTGTGGCGAAGGGCAAACCTTCGCTCCACCACACGGCTCCACTAAACCGTGACCGCATGTTCCACCAGGCGGCACATCACGATCCCGCCGTCAAGACCGTGGGCAATCCTGCAGACACCGACTCCGGGCAACCGCAGGATGACTAATCCTCCTCATCCGCAAACAGCCTCTTCGAGGCCAATTCCTTCGCGCCCGCGGCATCGCGCCGCGATGCCAAAGCCTCGGCCAGCTCCATATCACCCGGCCGCGTCAGCTTGAAATTGGTCGGCTCGCCTTCGATGATCCGCACCGTCCGCCCCAGCGCCTCGATCAGGCTCGCGTCGTCCGTGATGCCCGACGGGTCCAATTCCTTCTTCGTGATCAGGTCGTAGCCCCGACGCAGCAGGTTCAAAGCGAAGACCTGCGGCGTCTGCACCTCGTACAGGTCACGCCGCGGCACCGTCTCGATGATCCGCAGCTCCTTCGCCGGCGGCGCGTCCGGCTCGCTGAGGATGTCGTCGATGTAGTCGCGCTCCTCCGCGGGGGCATCGACCTCCTCGACGCGCTTGAGCGTGTTGGGGACGGGCAAGCCGGGGATCACCGCGTCGTAGCGCTCGGCGGCGGCGAAGACGCGGTCGATCAGGTCTTTGCTCGCCATCGGTCTCGCCGCGTCATGCACCGCGACATGGGTGATGCCTTCGCGCACGTGACCCAGCGCGAGCTGCACCGTCTCCCAGCGTTCCCTGGTGCCGCCGGCGATGAGCGTGACGTCGAGCAGCCCGAGTTGATCACCCCACTTGAAGCGGAAGTCGTCGATCGCGTCGGGGTTGACCGCGAGGATGACCTGCCCGACATCCGGACGGCGGACGAACAGGTCGATCGCGCGGAGGAACACGGCCCGGCCGTGGAGCTGCCGCTCGATCTTGGACGTCTGCGGGGTGTTTGCGGGGGATAACGGATCGGCGGCGACAGCGAAGCGCTGCCCGAGCCCCGCGGCAGGGAGGATGACGCAGAAGTTCATGCGGGGGATGATACCGCGAGCCCGCAACCTCACACATCTTCGCGCGGGATAGCCGGATCGCGACGCGATCCCGGGACCGCGTAACGGCCCGGCTGTGTTGGTTGATTTTGTTGCTTGGCGATGATCGGATGGATCAGTGCGCCAGCGCCGCCATCGCCCGGGCCCGCGCGATCGCTCGTTCACGCTTTTCGCGTTGGGGCTCGGGGGACGCGGGCAGGGCCAGGGCGTCGGATAGCGCCGCCTCGGCGTCACGCGGGTTCAACTGATCCGCAGGCACCGCCTCGTCGGTGAGCACGGTGAGCTTGTCATCCTTCACCTGCGCGAACCCCCCGCCGATGAAATAGGCCTGCTCGCTGCCGCCGGTTTTCAGGGTCATCTTGCCGTAGCCCAGCGCCGTCAGCAGCGGCGCGCGCAGGTGGGCGATGCCGACCTGCCCGTCGTGCGCGGGGATCGACGCGTACTCGACCTGCTGGTCAAGCACCTCGGCAGCGGGGGTAACCACGGTGATCTGGAACGGGGTGGGCATGGTCGTTTCTGCGGGTCCGCGTGGGGTGAGAGGGGTATGGTAAGCGGGGGCCGGGGGGTGTCAAACGATGAATCAGTTGACCCGCTTCAACACCGCTTCGACCGCTCGTCCTCCAACTTCCCGGCACGCCAGGCCTCAACACGCCGATCCGTTTCACGTTGCCACGCCGCTTCGACGGACGCGACGCCGGGGGCGAAGCTGTCGAGGATTGCTTCGACCAACCGGGCTCGGTCGGTCGGAGCCAGCGCAATGGCCTGGTCGAGAAGTTGACGGGTCACGGTTGTCATGACTCACCATGATATCGGCCAACCCAACCTAAACCGCCATCGCCGGCAGGTGCTCGCGCAGGAAATGGCCGGTGTAGCTGGTCGCGTGCTCGGCCAACTCCTCCGGGGTGCCCTGCGCCACGAGCGTGCCGCCGCGATCGCCGCCTTCGGGGCCTAAGTCGATGATCCAGTCGGCGCACTTGATCACATCCAGGTTGTGCTCGATGACGACAATGGTATTGCCTCCTGTCGCCTCGTCCCCATCGACGGGCCCGGCCAAGCGGTCGAGCACGCCGATGAGCTTGCGCACGTCGTCGAAGTGCAGGCCGGTCGTCGGCTCGTCGAGCACGTACAGCGTGTGGCCCGTCGAGCGCTTGCCCAACTCCGTCGCCAGCTTCACCCGCTGCGCCTCGCCGCCGGAAAGCGTGGTGCTGGCTTGGCCGAGTTGAACGTAGGACAGGCCGACATCGTTGAGCGCGGTGAGCAGGCGGTTGACATCGGGGAAGCTGTCGAAGAAGCCCAGCGCCTCTTCGATGGTCATGTCGAGCACATCGGAGATGTTCTTGCCGCGGTAGGTGATCTCCAGCGTCTCGCGGTT
>CAZTLX010000190.1:0-2994 GCA_964614575.1 uncultured Phycisphaeraceae bacterium
GCCGCGGCCACGTCGTAGCCCGCCATCGCGAAGCTCGCCAGCTTCGTGTCGTAAAGGCTCTTGGGCGACTCGGCTTTCACCGCCAGCGCCCGGCCCTTGTAGAGCTTCACCGTCGCCTTGCCCGTGACCACCTTGTTCGCCTCGTCGATGAACGCCTGCATCGCCTCGCGCAGCGGGTGGAACCACTGGCCGTAGTACACCAGCTCGGCGTAGCGGTGCGCAAGCTGGAGCTTGTGGTGGTACAGGTCGCGCTCGAGGCAGAGCTGTTCGAGCGCCTTGTGGGCTTCGTAGAGGATCGTCCCGCCGGGCGTTTCATAGACGCCGCGGCTCTTCATGCCGACCAGCCGGTTTTCGGTGAGCACCGTCTGCCCGACCGCGTGCTGCCCGCCGACGTTGTTGAGAATGTTGATCAGCTCGTGCGCCGCCCCCCGGAAGCTCTTGCCATCGACCGCGACGGGGTTGCCCTTGTCGAACTCGACCTCGACGTACTGCGCCTTGTTCGGCGCCTTCTCGACCGGCACGCTGATCGAGAGGCAGTTGGCCCAGTTCGGCTCGTTGGCCGGGTCTTCGATCTCCGCGCCCTCGTGGCTGATGTGCCAGAGGTTGCGGTCACGCGAGTAGATCTTCTTGGTCGTCTGATCGATCGGGATCTTGTGCTGCTTGGCGTAGTCGATGGCCGTCTCACGGTCGGTCAGCCCGTCGTCGAGGAACGCCTGATCCTTCCAGGGCGAGATGATCGCCAGCTTCGGGTTCAGCGCCTTGTAGGTCAGCTCGAAGCGGACCTGGTCGTTGCCCTTGCCCGTCGCGCCGTGGCCCACCGCGTCGGCCTTGGTCTGCTTCGCGACCAGCACCTGGTGCTTGGCGATCAGCGGCCGGGCGATGCTCGTGCCCAGCAGGTAATCCGTCTCATACACCGCGTGCGCCCGCAGCAGCGGGAAGCAGTATTCCTCGGCAAACTCCTTGCGCAAATCCTTGACCACCACCTCGTCGGCCCCGGAGGCGTACGCCTTCTTCTCGATGCCCTTAAGCTCGTCGCCCTGCCCCAGCTCGGCCGCGAAGGCGACGAGCTTCACGCCCGGGTAGCGGTGCTTGAGCCAGGGGAGGATGACCGAGGTGTCGAGCCCGCCGGAGTAGGCGAGGACGATTTTCTTGGGGTGCTTGGGGTGGTTAGCGGTCGATTTGGGACTGGCAGCGGCCATGACGGCTCCGGGTTGTCGTTACAGGATCAAGCAAAGCGGCGAATGATAACAGCACCGGGCGTGACGAGAAGTCGTCCGATCCTAGGTATTGCTCGGCGTGCCGACTTTAGTCGGCATGCATGCCGGCTGAAACCGGCACGCCTAGTAATCCCCCCCGCCTCCGCTGTGCGTCGCGAGGTTGTTGAAGCGCGTCGTCGGGCCGTGGAACGCCAGCTTCACCGTGCCCGTCGGCCCGTTGCGCTGCTTGGCGAGGATGACCTCGGCCTGATTGGTATCGACGTACTCCTCGTCGCCCTTGTGGTAGTAGTCCTCGCGGTGCAGCATCATCACCACGTCGGCGTCCTGCTCGATCGAGCCGGATTCGCGCAGGTCGCTCATCCGCGGGCGGTGGCCCTCGCGCTGCTCCGCCTGGCGGTTGAGCTGCGACAGGCACAGCACCGGCACGCTCAGCTCACGCGCCAGCGCCTTGATCCCGCGTGAGAGGTTCGACACCTCCTGCTGACGTGATTCACTTCCGGGGGCGGACATGAGCTGGAGGTAGTCGATGACGATGCACTTGATGTCGTGCCGCGCCGCGAGGCGGCGCGACTTGGCCCGCAGGCCCAGCAGCGACAGGCCGGGCGTGTCGTCGATGTAGATCGGCGCTTCGGACAGCTCGCCCACCGTCAGCGACAGCTTGGCGAAGTCGTCGCGGCTGAGCATGTTCCGGCGCAGCTTGTGCGAATCGACCCCCGAGCGCGAGCACAGCAGCCGCTGGGCCAACTGCTGCTTGGACATCTCCAGCGAAAACACCGCCACCGGCTGCTTGCTGGTCGCGCCGATGTGCTCGGCGATGTTGAGCGCGAAGGCCGTTTTGCCCATGCTCGGCCGCGCCGCGATGATGATCATCTCGCCCGGCTGCAGGCCGTTGGTCATCTCGTCCAGCTCGTAGAAGCCCGTCCCGATGCCGGTGATCAGCCGGCCGTCGTCCGCCTCCAGCCGATCGAACGTCTCCTGCAGCAGGTCCTTGAGCTCCGCCGCCTGGTCGGTCGAGCCGAACTGCGCGATGTCGAAGATCTGCTTCTCGGCGATCTCCAACAACTCCTGCGCCGGCTGGTCGGAGTGGTACGCGTCGTAGAGGATGCGCCCGGCCGAGTCGATCAGGCCCCGCAGCACCGCCTTCTCGCGCACGATCCGGGCGTAGTGCTCGGCGCTCGCCGCCGAGGGCACGCTCTCCAACAACTCCAGCAGGTAGTCGAGCCCGCCGACCTGCTCGAGCATCTTCTTGTCGGCCAGCTTCTGGTTGAGCTGGACCATGTCGATCGACTGGTGCTGGTCGTACAGCTCGATGAGCACCTGATAGATCGCGGCGTGCTTGCCGAGGTAGAAGTCGTCGGCCGACTTGACCACCTGCAACACCTCGCCGCAGACGCGCCAGTCGTGGAGCATCGACCCGAGCAGCGCGGCCTCGGCCTCGACGGCGTTGGGCGGCAGCTTCTCAAAGAGCTTGGGCAGCTCGGTCTTGTGGCGGTCGTCGAAGTCGCGGTCACGACGGCGGTAAGTCTTGCCACCGGAAGCGGTTACGGGATTGGCGGTCATGACGGGCCTTCCTTGGCGGGCGGAGTCGTGCGGGGACGCGAGCCTCATGCTCGCCGCTCCCATTCTACCCGGCAACCCTGTCGGACAACCTGTCGGCAGCCGTGTGGACAGCGGTGGAAAACCTGACGCTCGGAGGGGGCTATACGGCGCGAAGCGGCCGGCCGGCTGCGGGGGCGGGCCCTGCTCCGGCAGCTTCGCCGCCCACAGCCACGCGCTG
>CAZTLX010000190.1:3004-8484 GCA_964614575.1 uncultured Phycisphaeraceae bacterium
TTCGAGTCGCGTCCGGGCAGGCCCGGACCTACAAAGCAGGTTAGGCGGCATCCGGTTGGCGATACCTTTTGATCGTACGAATGTGAGCGAGTGTGGCTTGAGCGTAACTGGCGATGGCTGCCCAAAACCAGCCAGCACCGAATGCGTAGTCAATGTATTCGTTAGTACGAGGTGCTTCCTGAATCTTAATGAACCAGCCGACCCACATCAGGATGCTTACGAACGCGGCACCGATGAAGACGCCACGATACGACGCTCATGCTTGAGCAAGCGGTCTTCCTTGCGGCGGAAATGTTGGTCCCTAGTTACAGGCATATCGCCTAACGTAAAGGTTCAGTTGCCGGCCGCCCGCGGAAGCAGGCCTTCAACCGACAACCCAATTATCTATCGCGGATTGCGCCGGTCAACTGCCGCCGATGGTTATCTCGCACGTTCATTCAAGAGGTACAGGTAGTCCCGGTTGGCCATCCTGACACACCGGGCATTTTCGCTGCCATATGTCTGACCCATTTGCTCCATACTCGCAACCACATGTCGCCTGATTACACCGAAGTACATAGATATACTGCAGATGGTCATTGCCAGGAGTATTTGTCTGCCGAACAACTTCCTGATTGTTACGATTCACATAACCGACGTCAGTTGTTGGCATGTAAATATCTCTGCAAGATATCAGTTGATTAGGCGGGTCCGTCTAACTGCGGAATTTGTGGGTTAGACAGACCCCGAGTCTGCCTATCCCAGGTGTGGCAACAAGTTTCGTGCGAAACGCTGGTTTGCAGCATAACCCCTTACCGCTCCCTGACCAAGTGTTTTCAAGGCAGAGATACAAACGGAAAAGCGGAAAAGCGGTGATTCGAGCCGTTGACGCCGCTGGCGGCTTCGCGCGAGCGGGGCGCGCCTGGGTGCTGCCGGGTGCGGCGCGGTTTCGCGAAGCCGCGAGCGGCGGGCTTTGGATTCATTTTCCGCTTTTCCGCTTTTCCGTTTTTCCGCTTTTAACTGCCCTGCGGCTCGGGCAGCGCGTCCAGGAAGCCGGCGAGTTGGGTCAGCGTCGGGCTGTGGGCTTCGCGGACGTAGTAGCCGCTGGTGCCCGTGCCGGTGGCCAGGCACTGGTCGAGGGGGAGGCCGGCGAGCAGGCCGAGGCAGAACCCGGCGTTGAAGTTGTCGCCCGCGCCGGTTGAGAGCCTGGGCTTGCTGACGAACGGCCCGGCGAAGGTCGCGGTCTTCACCCCGTCGTCGTGCTTCACCGCCGCGGCCGCGCCGCCGCGTGGATGGACCACCACGCCGAAGAGGCCCAGCTTCTCGCGCAGCGCGGCGGCGGTGGCTTCGATCGCCGCCTCGGGGTCGCCGACGATCGCCACGCCCAGGCACTCGGCGACGTGGCTCGCCTCGGCCAGGTTCAGCCCGAGCAGCACGTCCGCGTGGTCGTTCATGCGGGTGAGCAGCTTCATCGCCCGGCAAAGGTCGTCGTCCTCGCGCTTGGCCGGGTCGCAGAGGTCGAAGAAGATCAGCCGGCGCTGGCCGCCCACCTCGGCGGGCACGGCCGGGAGGATGCGCTCGATCATCGCCTCCCAGATCGACTCGGTGCCGGGCATCATGGTCCAGTTGATCATCGCGACCAGGCGTGAGCGTTCGACCCACCCCCGGAAGGCGTCGAGCCCGACGGTGTTCTGCAGCTCCTTCACGCCCAGTTGCAGCAGGTGGTCGTACTTGCCGAGCATCAGCTTGCCGTCGTCGAACTCCAGCGCATCGGTCATGCCCGGCTCGGCGATGGCGTGGACCTCGGCCAGGTCGGCGAAGGGCTTGAAGACCTCGTGCAGGTCGGGGTGGCCGACCGCGCCGATGTAGGTGATCGGCAGGCCGGCGTTCGCCATCGCGTTGGCCATGATCGGCCCGTTTCCGCCCAGCTTCTTGAGCGTGGTGACCAGCTCAAAGTTGGCGCTGTGTCCCGCGGCGGCGCTGATCCTGGCCCCGAAGCGGTCGATGGTCGGGATCGCGTCGAACGAATCGGGGCTCTCGCGCTGCTCGACGACCTTGATGATCGAATCGACGAAGCCGTCGAACCCGATCAGCACCGGCGTCTGGGTGATGGTGGACGCGAAGGAACGCAGCCCGGCGGCGGCGGCGGAAGCGATATCGGCACGGCGTTGACTCATGGGCGGGGATGATAGCAGGTGGGTGGGCGTGGGGAAGGTCGCAGGGCGTAGGGGGCGGGGTGAGCGGGCGATCTTCGGCCGGGTCAAACGGGGCACTTCGTGCCACCCGCTAAACGGGGTTTCGTGATCTGCCGTCTCCTGTCTGCGGTATTCTCTGCCCATGCCCGACCCGACGCCTTATCCGTGGGACGACCGACGCTGGCCGACGGGGATGGTGCTGCTCGCGCCGCTGGCGGCGATCGTCTGCCCCGTCCCGGTCGCCCGCCGGCTGGACCGTGTGCCGCTGGCGGCGGCGTATAGCGTGCATGTCTTGGGCGGGCTGCTCGCCGTGCTGGCAGTGTTCCTGCTCACCGCGTGGGCCAACTCGGCCCCAGGCAGCGGCCTCGGTGGCGTGTTCAGAGAACTGCGGCTGCTTTTCGCGGAGATCTACGACGACCTGACCCGCGATGCCGAATCGCTGACCGTCGGCCTGATCGCCACCGCGTTCTTCATCGCCTTCATCGAGGCGGTCACGCTGCTGGTCGCGTGGGGCATGACCGCGTGGGCCGCCCGCGTCGAGCCGTTCGGCCGCAGCTTCCGGCGGTCGCTTGCGCGGACGTGGCTGGTCACGCCGCACGAGGTGCTTTACATCGTGTCATTCGGCGGGCTGGGCATCGCGCTGGAGCGGTGGCGATGGCATACGGACAAGGAGTGGGATCAGTTGCCCTGGCTGGTGCGCGACCCGGAGGTGGCGATCGTCTTCACCTGGTGCGCGCTGTCGGTGCTGCTGATCGTGTCGGTGCTGCGGGCGTTTGCTTCGGGCGGGTGGGGCGCGGTCTGCCTCTGGCCGCCGCAGTGCGAGGGTTGCGGGTACAGCCTGCAAGGCCTGGCGCGGGATGCGGGTTGCCCCGAGTGCGGCCGGGCGCTGGACGCGTCCACCACGAACAGCCCCCGGCAGCGCACGCTGCATCGGCCGGGCCGACCCGTCACGCTTCACGACTGGTTTTGGGCAAGCTCGCGGGCGCTGGTTCAGCCCACGGCGTTGGGCCGCGAGCTGCGCGTGCTCAGCCCCACGCGCGGTCGGGCGGTGTACCTGCTGATCGACTTGCTGCTGATCGCGGCCGTGAACGCCGTCGGGTTCACGCTCCTCTGGCTGATGATGATGCTCGACCGCGGAAGACACTTCTCATCCGGACTGGATGACTTCATCCTCTCGGGCCTGATGACGCTGAGCATCACCACGCTGATCGCGTGGATGATCATGCTCGCCAGCGCGTCGGTCGTCGGCACGTCCGCGCGTCTGGGCACCAAGCGCAACCTGCTGCCGCTGGCGATGCAGGGGACGCTTTGCCTGGGGTGGCTGCTGGCGATCTGGGCGGCGATCGGCTGGGCCGTGCTGCTCGGGTTCTTCGTGCTCTTCGAGTTGATCGACCTGCGGCCGTACCGCGCGTGGGGCATCGATGAGGAGGTCTTCTATCTGTTCACCGTGTTCGGCCTGCCGATCCTGCTGCTGCTGTCGTACCTCTACTGGCTGGGCAAGATCACCTGGGCGGGGCGAAACGCGAACCAGTGACGCGGCTCGTGGCTTGGCCGCAGGAAACGGCCAGCGGCAGAAACCGGGGCGGCGCAGTACACTGCGCGGCCCCATGAAATACGACTTTCAAGCCATCGAAACCAAGTGGCAGCAGCGCTGGGCCACCGACCAGACCTTCAAAACACCCAACCCCGGGGAGGCCGGCTTCGACGAGGCCCGGCCCAAGTTCTACGTCCTCGACATGTTCCCCTATCCCAGCGGCGCCGGCCTCCATGTCGGCCATCCCGAGGGCTACACCGCCACCGACATCATCGGCCGCTACAAGCGCATGACCGGCTGCAACGTGCTGCACCCGATGGGCTTCGACGCCTTCGGCCTGCCCGCCGAGCAATACGCGGTCGAGACCGGCACCCACCCGCGCACCACCACCGAGCAGAACGTCGAGAACATGATCCGCCAGCTCAAGCGCCTGGGCATGGGCTACGACTGGGACCGCACCCTCGCGACCACCGACGTCGGCTATTACCGGTGGACGCAGTGGGTCTTCCTCCAGCTCTACCACAGCTACTTCGACCCGATCCAGCAGGCCGCACGCCCCATCGCCGAGCTTAAACGCAAACTCGAAAACGAGGACTACTACGTCGGCATCGATGGCGAGCTGATCTACTCCGGCCTGACCGAGGACCTCGAAGCGCTGGGCGGCATCGGCGACCCCAACGCACATAAGTGGCACGAGCTGGAACCCGACCAGCAGCGCCGCCTGCTCGATGAGTACCGCCTCGCCTATCTGGACGAGGTCGAGGTCAACTGGTGCCCCGGCCTGGGCACCGTGCTCGCCAACGAAGAGGTCACCAACGACGGCAGCTCCGAGCGCGGCAACTTCCCGGTGGTCAAGCGGCCGCTGCGGCAGTGGATGCTGCGCATCACCGCTTATGCCGAGCGGTTGATCCACGATCTGGACCGGGTCGAATGGCCCGAGTCGGTGAAGCTGCTGCAACGCAACTGGGTCGGCAAGAGCACCGGGGCGCAGGTCGATTTCGCGGTGGACGGCGTGTACGAATCGGGCGAGACGCCGATCATCAGCATCTTCACCACCCGCCCGGACACGCTCTTCGGTGCGACATACATGGTCCTTGCGCCCGAGCACGAACTGGTGCCGCAGATCACCGCGGCCGACCACCGGACCCAGGTCGATGCTTACATCAAGCAGGCGAAGGCCAAGACCGCCGTTGATCGGCAGGCGGACGCCAAGGAGAAGACCGGCGTGTTCACCGGCGCGTACGCGATCAATCCGATGAACAATCAGCCGATCCCGATCTGGACGGCCGACTACGTGATGATGGGCTACGGCACCGGCGCGATCATGGCGGTGCCGGCGCACGACGAGCGTGATCATGCCTTCGCGACGAAGTTCGGCCTGCCGATCGTGCGGGTCGTCAAGCCCGAGGGTGAATCGGGGCAGGAGGAATCAAGCCCAACGGCGTTCACCGCTCATGGAGTGAACCTCAACAGCGCGAACGATGAGGTTTCGCTCGACGGCCTGCCGACCGCGGAAGCGAAGCAACGGATCACCGAATGGCTGGAGCACAAAGGCCTGGGCCGGGCGAGGGTGCAGTACAAGCTGCGGGACTGGCTGTTTAGCCGGCAGCGGTACTGGGGCGAGCCGTTCCCCATCCTGCACGAGCTGGATGAACACGGCGAGCCGACGGGCGTGGTGCGTGCGGTGGATGAAGCCGACCTGCCGGTGCAGCACCCGCCGCTGGAGGACTTCCGCCCGACCGCGAGCGACGACCCCGAAGCACCCCCCCAGC
>CAZTLX010000191.1:0-502 GCA_964614575.1 uncultured Phycisphaeraceae bacterium
TACGGTGCCAACGACATGGGCAGCGTCATGATGGAGGAGAACGTCGTCTCCGCCGCGGGCACCACCTACTGCCTCACCGAAGCGTTCCTCTGCCACCTCATCCGCGACGCCGGCTTCACCCCCGCCCAGCGCGACAACCGCTACCGACACCTCGCCGTCCACGACGACCCCGCCAACGCGCCAGACGGCCAAGTCACCGACTGGACCACCCAACGCGCCAATAAACTCCACATCGAACACGCCGCCACCGGAAGTTCCCCCGGAAGTTCCCCCGGAAGCTCCCCCGGAACTTCTTCCGGCAGTTGTTCCTCCGGTGAAGGTGACGAAGGCCGAAACGGCACCGTCACGTTAACCGTCGCCGGCGAAGCCTGATCCGCCGTTCGCGGCTTCGCGCTCACTTCCAAATCCCCTCCCTTGAGCGAGGGGTCAGGGGAGGGTGCTTCCCGATCATTCCATTCCCCCTCCCTTTGAGGGAGGGGTCAGGGGAGGGTGGGGCGTCAAC
>CAZTLX010000191.1:512-8415 GCA_964614575.1 uncultured Phycisphaeraceae bacterium
GGGGGGGGGGGGGGGGGGTGGGGTGGGGGGCGTCAACCGCCCGGTTGACGTGAAGGTTCCCGCAGGCGTGGCGGCCGCACCCCCTCCCAGCCTCCCCCTCAAGGGGGAGGGGCCAGAGGGGTCGCCGGGCACATGTCTTCACCAGGCCGCGGCCCACAACCCGTGCATCGCCCGGTGCCAACGGCTAAACTTGTCGCATCGCATCACCGGGAACCCCCCTCATGAAACCCGCCCTGCTCGTTCGCGTCGCGACCTTCCCCCTCACCGCCCTCACCTGCGTCGCGCTGCTGCTCACCGCGTGTGCCGCCGCGACCACCAAGCCCGCCGCCCTAAACGCGGAACCCGCGGCCCTGCCCCCGGCCTATGCCGTGCCCAGCCAGCTCGGCGACAAGGTCTTCGAAGACGCCAGCCTCGAACAGCCGCGGGTCCTCCGCTCGCTCGACGATGCGCGGCCGTACTACGACAAAGAAGGCCTCGCCCGCCTCGAACAGCTCGTCGATTTCGTCCGCCAGCACATCCTCCTCTTCGCCTGGTCCGGCTCCGGCCAGGACAAGCTGACCTACGAGGTCCTCGAATCCGCCCCCGAACAGATTGCCTTCAAGTATGAACCCGGCCGCACCCGCGACCTCCGCCGGCACGTGTATGCGTTCGCGCTGCGCAATGATGTGACGTGGATGATGCGGCGCTGAGATGGGTAATGTCGGTGTTTTGTGTCTGTACAGTGTTATCACGCCTACGCATGACCGCTCAATCCTCCCAAGTCGATGGCTACCTGCGTAAGCAGAAGCAGTGGGCGGCGGAATTGGCCGCGTTGCGGGGGGTGGTGTTGGGGTTTGATGAGTTGGCCGAGACGGTCAAGTGGCGGGTGCCTTGCTATACGCTGGAGGGGGCGAACGTGGTGTTGCTCAATGCGCTGAAGGATTACTGCGCGGTCGGTTTCATGAAGGGGGCGTTGCTCAAGGACCCCAAGGGCATCCTCGAAACGCCGGGGCCGAACACGCAGGCGGCGCGGCTGGTGCGGTTTACTTGCGTGGCCGAGGTTGCGCAGCGCACGCCGGCGCTCAAGGCCCTGATCCGGGAGGCGATCCGTGTCGAGCGGGCGGGGCTGAGGGTGGAACTTAAGCCGATCGACGAGCGGGCGGTGCCGACGGAGTTGGCGTCGGTGCTGGCCGAGCGGCCGGAGGTGAAGGCGGCGTTCGCGGCGCTGACGCCCGGCCGGCGGCGGGGGTATCTCATGCACATCGCGGGGGCCAAGCAATCGAGCACGCGGGCGGCACGGGTCGAGCGGTGCCTGCCGCGGATCCTCGCGGGGCGGGGGCTGCAGGACCGCTGAATCCGCGCCGCCCGGCGGGCCTTAACCACGCCGCGGGCGATTGGGGCTATGCTGTTAGGCAGCCACCCGGCAAGGATGTTGTGTGCGATGAGCTTGAACCAACTGGATCGTATTTTCCGCCCGCAGCGCGTGGCGGTGGTCGGGGCTTCGGATAACCCATCGAGCGTCGGCTTTGCCGTGCTGCGCAACCTGGTGGGCACGTTCGAGGGCGTGGTCTATCCGGTGAACCCGATGCGCGAGAGCGTGCAGGGGATCGCGGCGTACCCGAGCGTCGATAAGCTGCCCAAGCCCGCCGACCTGGCGGTGATCTGCACCCCCGCGCCGACGGTCAAACCCATCGTTCGGCAGTGCGGCGAGGCGGGCACGATGGGCCTGGCGATCCTCACCGCCGGCTTCCGCGAGGCCAACGACGAGGGCAAACGCCTCGAAGCGGAACTGCTCGAAGAGGTCCGCCGCTACCCCGGTATGCGGGCGATCGGGCCCAACTGCCTGGGGGTGATCTCGCCGGGCGTGGGGCTTAACGCCGCGTTTACGGTGGGCATGCCCAAGCCTGGCCGGCTGGCGTTTATCAGCCAGAGCGGGGCGCTGGGCACGAGCGTCCTCGACTGGGCGATCCGCAAGAACGTCGGCTTCTCCGCGTTCGTGTCGATCGGCAACATGATGGATGTCGGCTTCCCCGACCTGATCGACTACTTCGGTCAGGACCCGCAGACCGACGCGATCATGCTCTACATCGAGTCGATCCGCGACGCCCGGCGGTTCGTCTCCGCCGCCAAGGCCTTCACCAAGCGTAAGCCGATCATCGCCTACAAGGGCGGCCGATTCGCCGAGTCCGCCGCCGCCGCCGCGTCGCACACCGGCGCGTTGATGGGGGCGGACGATGTCCACGACGCGGCGTTCCAGCGGGCGGGCATCGAGCGTGTGTTCGACTTCGAGGACATGTTCGACTGCGCCGAGCTGCTGGCGCGCGGCCGGGTGCCGCGCGTGGGCGGTCGGATGGCGATCGTGACCAACGCGGGCGGGCCGGGCGTGATGGCGACCGACGCGCTGATCGAGGCGGGGGGCGAGCTGGCGCGGCTCAAGCCCGAGACGATTGAACAGCTCAATGGGGTGCTCCCGCCGTTCTGGTCGCACGGCAACCCGGTGGACGTGCTGGGTGATGCGCCGCCCAAGCGTTACGCGGAGGCGGTGAAGCTGGTGCTGCACGACGCGAACGTCGATGCGCTGCTGGTGATCCTCACGCCGCAGGCGATGACCGATCCGCTGGCGGTGGCCGAGGCGATCGTGGCGACGGCGGGCGGCAGCCGCAAGCCGGTGGTGACCGCGTGGGTCGGCGGCAACGCGGTGTTGCCCGGCCGCGACCTGCTCAACGCCTCGAACATCCCGGCCTACTCGACGCCCGAGCGCGCGGTCAACGGGCTGATGCACCTGGTGAAGCATGCGCGGAACATCGAGCTGCAGTACGAGATGCCCCGCGACGTGGAGGCGGATGAGGATGTTGACCTGGATCGGCTGCGCACGGTGCGGCACGAGGTGTTGGCGCGACCCGATCACACGCTCAGTGAGATCGACGCCAAGCGGCTGCTGCAGGCCGCGGGCATCCCCGTCGCCTCGGCCGAGCCGGCCGCCAGCGCGGACGAGGCGGTGAAGCTGGCCGAGCAGATCGGCTATCCCGTGGTGATCAAGGTCCTCTCGCCGGACATCACGCACAAGACGGATGTGGGCGGCGTGGCGCTGGACCTGAAGGATGAGCAGGATGTGCGGCACGCGTTCGAGGCGATGATGAGCAAGGTGAAAGCGGCCCGGCCGGACGCGACGATCGAAGGCGTCGCGGTGCAGCCGATGATCTCCAAGCGCGATTCGGTGGAGATGATCCTGGGCGCTAAAAAGGACCCGGTGTTCGGTTCGGTGATCCTGCTGGGTGTGGGCGGGGTGACGGCGGAGGTGTGGCAGGACCGGGCGCTGGGCTTCCCGCCGTTGACCGAATCGCTGGTGCGGCACATGCTCAAGAGCCTGCGGGCGTACAAGCTGCTGACCGGTTACCGCGACATGCCGGCGGTGGATATGGATCAACTGATTCAGATCGCGATCCGCTTCTCGTACCTGATCGCCGAGTCGCCGAACATCGTGGAGCTGGATATCAACCCGCTGGTCGTCGGGCCGCAGCGCGTGATCGCGGTCGATGCGCGGGTGATGACCGATGGCTCGCCGCTGGACCCCGACGACGCGTACAGCCACCTGGCGCTGCGGCCGTACCCCATGGAGCTGATCCGGCAGGAGACGCTCGAAGGCGGGTTGACGGTGACGCTGCGTCCGATCCGCCCCGAGGACGAGCCGATCTGGCACGGCCTGATCGACGACTGCTCGCCGCAGTCGCTGCGCGAACGGTTCCAATCGACCATCGGCAAGACGACCCACCAGTTCGCGACGCGCTACTGCCACATCGACTACGACCGCGAGATGGCGATCGTCGTGATCGCCGAGATCGACGGGCAGGAGAAGATGCTGGGCGTGGGTCGGCTGGTGATCGGCGCGACGTTGGATGACGCGGAGTACGCGATCCTCGTCGCCGACCCGTGGCAGGGCAAGGGCCTGGGGACACTGCTGACGCGGTATTCCCTGGAGATCGCGGAGAAGTGGGGCGTGAAGCGCATCTACGCCGCGACGACGTCGCGCAACCGCCGCATGCTCGCGGTATTCAAGGAGAGCGGCTTCGAGCTGACCGAAGACTTCGCCGAGGGCTACGTCGAGGCGCAGCGCGTCATGGGCTAATGGGCGGGGGTTCGCCGCTTGCGACTTCGCGCAACCGCCGCGTCATCCCGCCGCACCGGGGCAAGCGGGGCGCTTCGTGCCGCCCGCTGAACGGGAGTGGCGCGGCGGCGCTGGGTCTTGCAGAAACAGTCGGTCGTGTGGTCGTCCACCATGCCCACGGCCTGCATGAAGGCGTAGCAGATCGTGGAGCCGACGAAGTTCATGCCGCGCTTTTTCAGCGCCTTGCTCATCGCGTCGGATTCGGCGGTCTTCGCCGGGATGTCTTTGAGCGAGGCGGGGCGGTTGATGATCGGCTTGCCGCCGACGAACGACCAGAGGTACGCGTCGAGGCTGCCGTGATCGCGTTGGATCTCGAGCACCGCCTTGGCGTTGCGGACGGCGGACACAACCTTGAGCCGATTACGCACAATGCTGGGGTTGGTCAGCAGCTTGTTGATGCGCCGCGCGTCATACTCCGCCACTTTCCGGGGGTCGAAGCGGTCGAACGCTTCGCGGTAGGCTTCGCGCTTGTTGAGGATCGTTTGCCAACTGAGCCCGGCCTGAGCGCCTTCGAGGATGAGCATCTCGAAGAGGTGCCGATCATCATGCGAGAGCTTGCCCCACTCGGTGTCGTGGTAGGCGAGCATCAGGTCGCGGCCGTTGGCGGGACCCATCGTCGCCCAGGCGCAGCGGGTGATCGGCTTCACGGGCATCCGGGCAGTCTATCATGGCGACCCCGCGCGACGCGGGGCAATGAAAGGACCCATCATGGCCAAAGCAATCTTCTCGACCGACGCGGTGGCGTTTACCAACCTGCTTGAGCTGCTGCCGGTGGTGGATGGCGGGGTGGTGAGTAAGCCGTTGGTCCACAGCGACGCGTGCAAGGTGGTGGCGTTCGCGATGGATGCGGGGCAGTCGATCAGCGAGCACCACGCGCCGTTCGTGGCGACGGTGCAGGTGCTCGACGGCGAGCTGCGTTTCGGCGTGGCGGGCGAGCAACGCCAGATGCGGGCGAACGATTGGCTGATCATGCCGTCGGATGAGAAGCACGACCTCGAAGCCATCAAGCCGACGCGGTTCCTGCTGACGCTGATCAAATGACGAGCAGTAGGGGGCGGGGGCGTGGCGGACGGGGCGATCAGCGGACCATCGCGTCGAGCATGATGCGGGCGAGCGCGGCTTCGCGCGTGTCGGGGTGCTCGGCGAGGATGGACTGCAACTCGCGCCGGGCGGCGTCGAACTGGCCGGCGGCGACGTAATTGCGGGCGAGGTCAAGCTTCTCCTGCGCGGGCGATTTCTCGGCTTTTGGCGGGGCGGCGGGGGCATCACCTTCTTGAGCATCCGGTGGCTCGTCGGCCTTCGCGCGGGCGGCGAACAGGGGGGCGTCGAGCTTGGCGAGGGCCTGCGAGAGGATCGGGCCGGTGGGGTATTCGTGGCCCATGCCGGGCGCTTCGACCGCCACGAGGTGCTCGAACTGCTGCCGACGATACTGCGCCGCGAAGAACAGGCATTGCTCGCGGTTCGCATCGTGCTCACCGGTGAGGATGACCAGCCGAAGGTTCTTGCGCGCGTGCTGCAGGAGCCTGGCCCGCGGGCGTTTGAAGTGCGGATACACGAAGCCGGGCTTGCCGGGCACCTCGATCGGCTCGAAGAAATCGACGCCGACGATCGCCAGTGCGCCGTTGAAGACGTCAGGGTGCGTCACCGCGAGGCGCGAGGCGCAACGCCCGCCGCCGGAGACGCCGGCGATGTAGATGCGATCTGCATCGAGGTTGTAACGCTGCTGCATGTACGCCAGCGCATCGAGCGGCAGGCCCATGCGCTGCCACGTTGGGCGCTCGTTGCCCGCGTCATCCGCGCCGATCCACAGCAGCTTGTGTTCCGCGAGCACCTCGGGCCAGTCGGGCGCGGGGCGGCCCGAGTCGTTCGGGCTGACCCACACGATCAGGCCGTGCGGCTCCTCGGCGGTGTACGCATCGGGCACCACGACCGCAAAGGCCTCCTCGGCGATCTGGTAATTGGCGTGCTGCGGTCCGAGGCGGTCGATGAACAGCCGATCCTGCAGACGGGCCTGCCTGCTCAGGGGCGAGCGTTCGGTGAGGGTGACGGCGAACGCGCCGGTGCGGTGCGCGTTGTTGACCGGCTCCGCGTCATCTGCCGCGACGACCGGCAGGGCGAGCAGGCACAGCAGTAACCCGGGCAGGCGTCGCATGCGGGGAGCATACCTTGTCAAGAAAAGCGCGCCCGCGCATCACTCGGCGAGCTTGAGCTTGCGTTTGCGGCGTTGTTCGCTCAGTTCGATCAGCACACGCTGGGTGATCGTGCAATGGCGGACGACGTGGTTGAGCTGGGCGATGAGGTCAAGCGTCTGCTCGGAGTCGAGCATCTGGCCGCGGCTGGCGGCACGGACTTGGGCCAGAGAACGACCGGCCGCCTTCACCGCTTCAATCGACGCGTCAAGCGCATCGTCGGCATCGACCCGGCCGTCGCTGTTGACATCGAGGTTCAGTTCCTGATGCGTGGCCGACCAGTCGGTGCCCGCGGTGAAGACACCGAGCAGCGCCTCCTGCCCGGCCCGGCTGGGCAGGTGCCGCAGCAGCAGGCGGATCGAGTCGAAGTCCGGCTGGCTCTGCCGGGCGATCCAGCGATAAACCGTCGAGGTCGAGACCCCGGCCAGCTCGCCGATCTCCCGGGCGGTGGTGATCTTCTGGTCAATCAGTTCCGAGAGGGTTTTGGCGAGCATAGGCGTCACATCTCCGCAAGCCATGCCGTTTGGGCCGGGTTTGCGACCCGCTGCCCCCGGAAACGGCCGCCGGACGCAAAACTTTTGTTTAGGGGCGTATTGACTCATGCCCCATTCGTTTTGTCGTCCAGCGTGCCCAGCGGCCCGCAAATCCGGCCCAGTCTTGCCTTTACAGACGCTAGATTACCCCCTTTGGTTCGCGCCGGGCTAAGAATTTTCTCCCGCAAAGTCTCGCTTGCGGGACACCGCACGCCAAGCTTGCCGACGCGGTATGCTCATGCCCATTCGCCAAATGGGGTTTACCGATGAACCTGCGCCTCGACCCTTGGGATGAATCATCCACCACCACCCCTTCGTCCCAGCCGGGGGTGGTGTTGTGGTTCAAGATTTTCTGCGGCTTCATGCTGGCGCTTTATCTGATGGTCGCCGGCCTGGGCACGCTGATGCTGATGATGCCCGAACTGCTGGTTGACCCCGAAGCCGGGATCGCCTCGAACCAGCCCGCCGATACCACCGAAGCGGCGATCATGGGCGGGGTGTATCTGGCGCTGGGTGGCATCCTCGCGGTGCTGTATGTGCTGCCGTTTTTCCTCCCCCGACGCAAAGGCACGTGGGTTTACAACCTCGTGATGATCTGCCTGAGCATGACCAGCTTCTGCTGCCTGCCCGCGGCGATCCCGCTGCTGATCTTCTGGATCAAGCAGGAGACACGCGACTGGTACATTGGCTAAGCGATTTCACGCGCGGCTCGTAAGGTTAATAAAGACGAACGTCGTGTCGTGTGAAGCCGCGCCTGAAGATCGGGCATCAACCGGCCGGCAACACCCCCTGCTGCGCAGCTTGACCGACCGTCTGGCAGAGTCATGGTCTAGGGCACGGTTGCCGGGGGTGCGGCGTATGCTTCACGCCTGTCCCGGCCAGCCCTCAAACACAAACTTCCCATCCTTCGAGATCACTTCACCATCGACCGTGATCGTCCCCCCGCCCCCGGAACCCCCGGAACCTCCGGAAACGCCGGAAATGCCGCCGCCCGACTTGTTTCCGGGGGTGGGTCGTAGGTCGCAGACCATGTCCCA
>CAZTLX010000192.1:0-8410 GCA_964614575.1 uncultured Phycisphaeraceae bacterium
TTCCATCCCACTACACTGGTCTGCCTATGTCACGTTCCGCTTCTTCCTCCCAGACCAAGCGCACCTACTACCGCCCGCCGCACCGCATGCGCAACCATGCCGCGGCCCACGCCGACGCCGCGGCCGCGGACGTGCCCCGCATCCTCGACCACCCCATGGTCCCCGCCAATGCGCCCGACCTGATCGCCGATCAACCCGCGCTCGACGCGCTGATCGACACCCTCCGCGCCGCCGGCCGCTTCGCCTACGACACCGAGTTCATCGGCGAACAGTCGTTCTACCCGAAGTTCTGCGTGCTGCAGGTCGCCACCGCCCAGCGGGTCACGCTCATCGACGCCCTGGCCGGGCTGGACCTGGCCGGGTTCTGGGCGCTGCTGGCCGACGCGTCGGTCGAGAAGATCGTCCACGCCGGCCGCCAGGACCTCGAACCCGCGATGCGGTTCCTCGGCCAGACGCCGCGCAACCTCTTTGATGTGCAGATCGCCGCCGGCCTCGCCCAGGCCCCGCCCCCGGAAACGGAAAAGGGGACGGTCCCCGTTTCGGCCCCGGACGGCGACGGCCCCGAGCCCGACGATCGGCCCCGGTACCCCGCGTCGCTGAGCAAGCTCGTGGCGCATCACACCGGCGGCGACCTGGGCCACGGCCTCAAGTTCAGCCAGTGGGACCACCGCCCGCTCTCCGACGTGCAAAAGCAGTATGCCGCGAACGACGTGCGCTACCTGCCGCGGCTGCGCGAGCAACTGGTCGAGCGGATCGAAGCGCTGGGCAACCGCGCGGCGCTGCGCGAAGAGCTGGCCACGCTCGAAGACCCCGCGCTCTACCGCTTCGACCCGCTGTCGCAGAAGCTGCGCGCCAAGGGCGTGGGCGCGCTGGGCCGACGCAAGCAGGCGCTGCTGCGCGAGCTGCTGCTGTGGCGGGCCCGGGTCGCCGAGGCCGAGGACATGCCCCCCCGCATGCTGATCAAAGACGATGTGCTGGTCGCGCTGGCGACCACGCCGATCACCTCCGCCGCCGACCTCACGCAGGTCAAAGGCCTGCCGCGGCCGGTGCGCGAGGACTTCGGCGATTCGCTGCTCGCCGCGCTGCAAGCCGGCGAGCAGGCCCCGCTGCCGCCCAAGGCACCCCGCCTGCCCCGGCTGACCGATGCCCAGGAAAAACGCGTCGATCGCCTGTGGTCCGCGATGCACACGCTCTGCGAAAGCCGCGGCATCGCGCCCGGATTAGCCGTCACCAAACGCGACCTCACCGCCTTCGTCCGACACACCACCCCCGCCCCCGCCCCCGGAAGTAGCCCCGGAAGTTCCCCCGGAAGCTCCCCCGGAAGTAGCCCCGGAAGTAACCCCAGCACGACCGACCTGCCCGACTCTCCGCTGCTCACCGGCTGGCGCGGCACATTGTTCGGTGACCTGCTCCGCGCCGATCTACCAAGGTAGGAGCGGGGCACTGCGTGCCACCCGCTAAACGGACCATCCCAATCGTTGTTCAGCGGGCGACACGAAGTGTCCCTGCCTCGCCGCTGGCCGCACGCCTTGCGGGGGTCACTCCCCACGCAGCGCCTCGGTCAACCGCCCGCGCAGCGCCACGCGCGTCGCCCAGCCGACCGACACCGCGGTGACCAGCACGCACGCCGCGAGCGTCGCGCCCAGCGGCCGCCACATCGACGCCGACGCCTCGGCCCACATCGGACGAAGCGCCACGCCCGCCGCCGCCGCGCCGATGACCAGCCCCGCCGCCAGCACCCCCAGGTGCTCGATCAGCACCACCCGCCGCAGCCGCCCGCGCGAAAAACCCAGCGCCAGCATCATCGCCAGCTCCGCCCGACGCTCCAGCAGGTTGCGCAGCACCACGATCCCCAGCCCCACGCACCCCAGCGTCACCCCCAGCGCGCCCAGCGCCTGGAAGATCGTCAGGTACGTCGCCTGCACCGCGTTAAACCGCGCCAGCCGATCCACCGTCGGCTCCAGCGACAGCCCGACATCCTCCATCACCCCGCTGAGCACCGCGCCCCTTTCCTCCAGTTCCGACGGCTCGATCCCGTCCAGCAGAAACAGGCGATAACCCTCGACCGCCGGGAACGCCGCGCGGAAGCTCGCCTCGCTGATGACCAGCCCGCCCTGCAGGATGCTGTTCTCGATCGTGCCCACCAGCCGCAGCCTGATCGGCTCGCCGCCGGGCCGCTCGATCGTCATCACCTCGCCCACCGCCAGGTGCAGCGCCCACTGCGCGGTGTTCGCATCGGCCAGCGCGGGGATCGAGCCGTCGTCGTGCGACCGATCCAGCGCCGCCCAGCCGTCGTCGGTCGAGAGCGTGAACGCGTCGCGCTTCTTGAATAACGACGCATCGACCCCGAGCACCCGCGGCCGAGCCGTCTGATTCAGATTCAGACAACTCGCATCATCCCCATCACTCACCCGCATCGGCACGACCGAGCCGGGCGGCAACTCATCTTCTTCCAGCGCGAAGCGATCGCGCCCCGCGGCGGTGTTGAGATCGACGGTGATCGGCAGCGTCGTCTGCCCGATCAGCGCGAACCCGCCCGTCCCGCTGTCGCGCTGGGCGTAGTCGCTCGGCAGCGACGGCGCAAAACCCACCACCGCCGCCACGATGAACAGCCCCGCCGCGATCAGCCCCGCGCCCGCCAGGCTCCGCCCCCGCCGCCGCGTCGCGTTGCGCAGGCCCAGAGAACTGAAGGAAAGTGTCTTATCACGGAGGGCGCGGAGGCGCGGAGAGCGCGGAGCGGATGAATCGATTTGTTTCGCTTGCTCCGCGTCCTCTGCGCCTCCGCGCCCTCCGCGATGACCAACATCCCCCGGCCGCGCAAGCCAAGCGAACACCGCCAGCAACCCCGCACCGAGCAGCAGCGAACCGCTGCCAAAAAACACCCCCGCGACCTTTGGACCCGTCCCCGCCGGGGCCGCGATCACCAACGCCAACGCGCAAACCACCGCCCCGCCCGCCAGGAACAGCGCGACCACCGCCTTGCGCCCCGAAGGCTCACTCACCGACGAACCGCCTCCGCAAAGCAATACCCGCGCCGGCTGCCGCATCGTCGCCCGCAGCGTCCACGCGCCCGCACCGAGCGCAATCAACACCGCACTCATGCCACCGATCACCAGACTTCCGGGGGTGATGTGAAACACCACGCCCGTCCCCGCCACCGCGCCCTGCCAACCGCCCCCCGAAAGCAACGCCACCAGCCCGGCCGCGTACCCCACGCCCAACGGCAAGCCGACCCCCGCGCCGATCACCGCCACCACGAGCGCCTCGCCCACCAACCACGCCCGCACCTTCCGGGGGGTGAAGCCGATCGCCCGCAGCGTGCCGATCTGCGCCGCGCGCTTCTCCACGCCGAAGGCAAAGAGCAGCCCGGTCAGCAGACCCGCCGCGATGATGACAAACATCGACAGCGACAGGAACAGCACGCCGAAGTCCACCGTCGCGCCGCTGGCGCGCAAGGCCTGGGCGCGCACGTCGCGCGGCGAGAAGCCCAGCGCGTCGGGATTGATCCGGCTCAGGATGTTCTCGTACGCGGTCGGTTGGAACTGCATCGCCGTCAGGCTGCCGTATTGATTGGCCCAGAGGCGCTGGCCGTCGGCGAGGGTGATAAAAGCCTTCGGCGTTGCGCGGTGCTCATCCCAGTAGGCCTCGTCCTTGTCGCGGATGCGCGAGCGGTCGATGCCCGGCCCGGCGTCCCACTGGCTGATGCGCTCCACTTCCTTGAGGCCGGGAAAATCGGGCACCAGAGACCGGTCTTCAATGGGCCGCTTGGTCGGCACGATCCGCACGACCTCGAAGCTCGCGCGGGCCTCGATCAGTTTCGCCCCGGCTTCGGGCAGGTAATAGCTCAGCGTGACGGTGTCGCCGATCGATGCGCTCAGATCATCCGCCAACCATTCATTAATCGCGATCTGCCCATCCCGCACCCCTTCCAGCCGATCATCCGCCATGACCATCGAGTAAGGCGTCTGCCGATCACCGTGCGCGATCGTGTTGGCCAGATAGGTCAGCACCCTTCGCTCCGCTAAGGGATCGAGCGCCTCGGTGATCGAGCGGTCGAGGAACACGCGCGGGGTATCGAGCTGGCGCACATCCTTTGTCGGCCCAAAAAAGTGCAGCTCGGCGTCGTCGAGCTCCAAAGGGATGTGGTAGTCCTTTCCATCGGCCAACGCCGGCGACTGCGCGCCCGGCAGCGACGAGGCCAGCATGATATTGGCCCGCCCGTCGATCCCGAGCAGGCCGGCAAGCCACGCGCGGGAGAGGAAGATCGATTGCGGCGCGGACTGCTCGGCCGCGAGCGAGAATCGGCCGCCCTCCGCATCGGGCAGGACGCGATCGATACGAACCCGCAACACGGTGGCGGGGTCGCCGCTATCGATCGGCAGATTGGACCGGATGGCGCGCGGATCGCCGATCCGCACGATCAAGGTGTCGCCCACCGCCACATCAAGCCGATGCGCCAGATGCGTGTTGATGTAGGCGTTGTTGGCCGGCGGATGGGGAGGCAGGCCCACGAGCCCCGACGCCGAATCGTCATAGCCCACCACTTGAATATCGGGCGCACGGCCGCCGCCATCCGCGCGGCCCACCATGCCGCGCAAGCTCAAGATCGCCGACACCTCGCCCTCGGTGATCGGCCCAAGTTGCTCCGCCAGGCCATCGGTAAACAACCGATCGCCCGGCGTGATCGCGTGCGTGATGTTGCCCAGCCGCTGCAGCGCGGTGGTGCGCAGCGTGTGGCGGACGCTGTCGCCCACGCCCAGCGCGCCGGTGATGATGGCGCACGTCAGCGCGACCCCCGCCGCGACGCCGACGTGCAGGCGCGCATCGTGCGTGAGGGAGCGCTGGATCAGGCGGGGGAGGTTAAACATCGCTCGCGTCGTGTCGTTTAGCGGGTGGCACGAAGTGCCCCGCTTTCTCGAATGACGAATGACCAAATCCGAATGACGAACACGAGATGCCGACTATTTCGTCATGCCGGTTTCGTTATTTGTCATTCATGTTCGGCATGCAATCGGCCTTGTTCAAGCCGCAGCGTCCGCGCCATCCGCGCCGCGAGGCGCTGGGCGTGGGTGACCATGATGAGCGTGACGCCTTGCTCATGGTTGAGCGCGGCCAACAGATCGACCACCTCGTCCGCCGCCGCGCGGTCCAGCGCGCCGGTCGGTTCATCGACCAGCAGCAGCCCGGGCTGGTTGATGAGGGCGCGGACGATCGCGACGCGCTGCCGCTGCCCGCCGGAGAGCTGCGCGGGGCGCTTGGCGGCGTGCTCGGCGAGGCCGACGCGGGCGAGGAGCTGCTGCGCACGTTGAGCCGGCGGATCGACCTCCGCGGCGTCGGGTTGGCGTTTGCCCGAAAGCGCGAGGGTGGGGAGCAGGACGTTTTCGAGGGCGGTGAGCTGGGGGAGCAGGTGGTGGTCCTGGAAGACGAAGCCGAGCCGCGTGGCCCGCAGCGGCGCGAGTTGTTTTTCGCAAAGCGCGGTGAGGTCGGTGCCATCGAGGAGGATGCGCCCGGCGGTGGGGCGGTCGAGCGAGCCGAGCAGGTTGAGCAGCGTTGATTTGCCGCAGCCCGAGGGCCCGACGATCGCGACCGACTCGCCCGGCTCGATCGTCAGGTCGATCGCATCAAGCACCGCGGGCGCATCGTCGTCGTAACGCTTGGTCACCTGTTCGAGTTGCACCGCGGGGGTGGGCATGGGTGTCTTTTTAGCCGCGGATGGACGCGGATCAAGGCGAAAGTCAGTTAACCACAGATTACACAGATTGCTCAGACCTCAATTTGCCACAGGAAGACACAAAATGATGTCGTCATCGTCTTTTCTGTTTATTTTGCCTTCTGTGCCTTCTGTGACTTCCTGGGGCTGACTGTCTTGTATCTGTGTCATCTGTGCCATCTGTGGTCAATGTTATCCGCCTTGATTCGCGTTCATCCGCGTTCATCCGCGGCTAAACCTTCTTCCACCGCTTCGCCTTCAGCTCATATCGCGGCAAACTTCCGGGGGCGGCGGGGGTGACTTCGACGCGGAGCTGCAGCGCGTCGCGGAGGGTCGCGGCCACGGCGGCACAGAGCGTTTTTTCCGGCGTGTCTTCCGCGGCTTCGAGTTGCAGCGAGAGCTGCGCCATCGGCCGGGTCGTGTCGAGCGTGACCTGATACTCCACGACGCCGGGGTGCTGGCGGACGAGCTGCTCGACCGCGGCGGGGTACACGTTGACGCCGCGCACCGTGACCATGTCGTCGAGCCGGCCGAGGATCCCGCCGACCAGCAGCGCGGGGTCTTGCGCATCGGCACGCACCAGGTCGCCGGTGCGGTAGCGCAGCAGCGGGCACGCGGTGCGCTTGAGGGTGGTGAGCACCAGTTCGCCTTCTTCGCCGGGCGCGACGGGCTGCGACGTCTGCGGGTCAAGGACTTCGTGCAGGTAGCGTTCGGTCATGACGCGGAGGCAGCGCGGGCGGTCGGGGTCTTCGTAGGTGACGGGGCCGACCTCGGTGAGGCCGTGGTGATCGACCACGCGGGCGCCGCGCCACAGTTCGGTGATGAGCTGTCGGGTCGCGGGCAGGCAGCCGCCCGGTTCGCCGGCGACGATGATGCGGGCGACGGGTGAGCGGTGCAGGTCGTAGCCGTGCGCGCCCGCGGCCTGGGCGAGGTGGATGGCGTAGGTGGGGGTGCAGCAGAGGGTGGTGGCGTGGTTGGCGAAGAGGGTCTGGAGGCGGGCGGCGCTGCTCATGCCCCCGCCGGGGATCGCGAGGTAGTGGAGCTGGGTCGCGGCCTCGAAGGCGGTCCAGAAGCCGAGGAACGGCCCGAAGGAAAACGCAAAAAAGACGCGCTCGCCCGGTGAGCAGCCCGCGGCGGTATAGACCTGTTTCCAGCAGTCGAGCAGCGCCTGCCAGGAGTCGTTGGTATCGAGCCAGCGCATGGGTTGGCCGGTCGTGCCGGAGGTCTGGCAGTAGCGGGTGTAGGTGTGCAGCGGGAAGGTGAGGTTGCTGCCGTAGGGCGGGTGGGCGGCGTGATCCGCGGCCAACTCATCTTTCGTGGTGAGCGGGCACCCCCGGAAGAAATCGTCGAGCGAGGCAACGTTTTCATCGAGCCCGGCCGCGGCGAGGCGTGGTGTGTAGAAGCGGTTGTTGTGCTCGCGCAGGGTGGCGAGCAGGTTGCGGAGGGCGGCGAGTTGGTCGGGGGACTCGGGCATGTTTCTAGCCGCGGATGAACGCGGATGGACGCGGATCAAGGCGAAAGGCTGCTAACCACAGGTTGCGCAGATGGTGCAGATTTTATGAGCCACAGAAAAGGCAAAAAGTCACAAAACTACCGTATCAGGCATGCCATTTTCTTGTGCTATTTGTGGCTAAGCATATCTGCGTTCATCCGCGTTCATCTGCGGCTGAACTGTTTTGTTCGATCTGCGTCACCGGCGGCGGGGCGTGTTGTCCGGGGGCGGGTTTGTAGGTGACGACGAGGTACGCGCCCAGCGCGGCAAGCAGGATGCCCGCCACGAAGGGGGCGTTGATCTGTTTCCATTGCCCGGCCATGCTGATCGCGACCACCGCGTTCACGATCGGCGCGCCCGCGAAGATCAGCGACATCACCACCGCCGGGCTGCCGCCCCCGCCGAAGGCCAGCAAGACGCCGAACGCCCCGATCGCGCCGACGACGCCGGCGATCAGCGACCAGGTCATCCCCCCGCCGGTGAACTGCCAGGTCGCCTTGTTGATCAGCAGCAGCGCGAGCGGCGCGAGCACCGCGACCAGGAAGTACGCGATGCCGACGAAGAGAAACGCTTTGTAACGCCCCTGCGCCGGGTCGCCCATGAGCACCTGACCCTTGTGCAGGAACACGCCATAGAGCCCCCAGTTCGCGATGGTGAGCAGGACAAACGGCAGCCAGGCGGTGGTGGGTTGGGGCATGGGTTCTCCGTCAATCAACGTGTTCAACGATCGGCTTCACACCTCACGCCCATCGGCATCGAACCCCAGGATGCCGAGCGCGCCAAGCCAACGCTCGGGGGATTTTACCGCAACGCCATGCCCGGCACACTTGATGGCTTGGGGTTGCGCGATCGCGCGACATTCCCAGAACGTGTGGAGACGGTGGAACGGGCGTCTTGCCCGTCCCACTTCGGCACCTCTGACTCACCTCCGCAGCGTTCGCCGGGCGATTTCCGCCCCGATTCGCAACTTTGCATCGCCCAAACCTCCCGGAACCGCGAAAAACCACGCCTCCCCCGCGACGTCGGCGTGAACCGCCGCGATAATGAAGCGACGACACCGACAACCCGCGAACGACGCGGGACCCGAAGGGAACCGGAGGGATAACCTTGGGCGTTTTAGAAACGGAGCACCCCATGCGTCAGTCCATCATGATCGCCGCCGCCGCGTTCGCCGCGCTGCTCTTCGCCCTGCCCGCCGCCGCGGGACG
>CAZTLX010000193.1:0-8402 GCA_964614575.1 uncultured Phycisphaeraceae bacterium
TGCTCACCACCGATGTCGAGAACTTCCCCGGCTTCCCCGAGGGCGTCAGCGGCCCGGACATGATGATCAAGTTCTACGAACAAGCCATGCGCTTCGACACCCGCGTCGCCACCGAAGACGGCATCAAGGCGAAGGACGAGGTCAGCGGCGGGCTGTTCACCCCCAGCTTCCTCGATGTCAAGCAGGTGGACCTCTCCCAACGACCCTTCAAGGTCACCGCCCACGACGACACGCAATACCACGCCCACGCCCTGATCATCGCCACCGGCGCCAAGGCCAAGTGGCTCGGCCTCGACAACGAGATGCGCCTCGCGACCAGCGGCGGCGGGGTCAGCGCCTGCGCGGTCTGCGACGGCGCCCTGCCCATGTTCCGCGATCAGCCCCTCGGCGTCGTCGGCGGCGGCGACACCGCGATGGAAGAGGCGCTCTACCTGGCCAAGTACGCCTCGAAGGTCCACATGTTCGTCCGCCGCGATGTGCTGCGCGCCAGCGAGGTCATGGCCCAGCGCGCCAAGCGCACCGACAAGATCGAGTTCCACTGGCACACCGAAGTGACCGACGTGCTCGGCGACGACAAAATCACCGGCGTCAAGCTCATCAACAACCAGACGCAGGAAGAATCGGAGATGGAGCTGGGCGGGCTGTTCCTCGCGATCGGCCACAAGCCCATCACCGACTTCCTCGAAGGCCAGGTCGAGATGGACGACGTCGGCTACATCACGCTGCCCGACCCCGGCCGATCGACGACCAGCGTCGAGGGGGTCTTCGCCGCGGGCGACGTGGCGGATTCGGTCTACCGCCAGGCCGTGACCGCCGCGGGCATGGGCTGCCGCGCCGCCATCGACGCCGAGCGCTGGCTCGGCGAACAGGGCGTCCACTGACCGCCGCTTGCGGCTTCGCGAAAGCGTTGAGTCACCCCAGTCATCAAGCGTGCGGCGACCCCTCCGCCAACAGATCGTTCACGTCGATCACGTCCATCCCCGCGTCGCGGGCCGAACGCATCCCCACCTCGGTGTCCTCGAACGCCAGGCAACTCTCCGCGGGGACGCCCAGCAGCTCGGCCGCCCGCAGGAACGTCTCGGGGTGCGGCTTGGGGTGCGTGACATCATCGGCACACACCACCGCATCGAAGAACTCGCCCATCCCGATCGCTTCGAGCGTGCGGGTCACGCCCAGCCGCGTCGAGCCGGTCGCCACCGCCATGGGCAGCCGACCTTTCGTCTGCCGGGCCAGCGCGACGGTCGGCGCGATGGGCTGGATAAGGTGTGCCGACTCAAAATACGCCTCATACTTCTGAGCAGCCATGGTCTGCGCGTCGAGCGTGACGCCCGCTTCCGCCGCGATCATCTCGAAGATCCGGTGCGCCGGCACGCCACCCAGCGCCATGAATCGCTCGTGCGGGAGGTACTGATCGAGGCCGTGCAACTTGAGCGTGGCGTGCCAAGCCGTCCAGTGCGCGGGCATGGAGTCGGCCAGCGTGCCGTCGCAGTCAAAGACAATCGCGCGGTGGTGGGCTTGGAGCATGGTGGAGATCGGATGGGGAGGAAAATGTGGCAGGCCGTGGGAGGGTGGTAAAGCATACCGCGGCAGAAGACGCGGTCCAGCTCGGTGTGTTGTTTCCCGGTTGGCCCTTGTGGGAACCTCGGTGCGGGCATAAAATTCTACTCATGGACAGGAAGATCATCCTGCATTGCGTCGTCGCAGGCATTTTGGCCGTCACCGCCCAGGCGCAGGTCGTCCAGATCAACAACGCCGACCCCGCGACATTCGTCGACAGCGACTACCTCGCCGATGAGGTAAGGTTCTCCGGCAAGGTCGCGCCCCGCATCGATGCGGCCAACCTCAACAAGGGCCTGCAGTTCCAGGGCGGCGGCACGCTCGACCTGCTCAGCGATGTCACCGCCAACAACTTCAACGACAGCATCGTCCTCGGCAGCCGCGCGAACACGACCGTCCGCTTCAACGAGCTGATGACGGCCGACAAATCCAACGACATCCTGCTCACGCTCATCACCGGCGGCCGACTGCTCATCGGCCAGGATGCCCAACTCGACTTCATCAACAGCGCTTACTTCACCCGACAGTTCTGGGTCTATGGCGACGGCACCGGCACGCTCGAACTCGCCGAGCAGTTTGTCGCCGATCGCACGCAGAACGGAACCGTCGAGTCCGGCTACGGCGCGATCCGCCTCGGACACGCCACGCTGCTCACCCACCACACCCAATCCCTGCCCGAACACATCCGACCCAACGCGACCGCCGGCCCGGGCATCAACGGCCACATGGTCTTCACCGAACAACCCGGCGGCACGTGGCTTACCGCGACCCACGCCCAGACCTACCGCGGCGGCGTGTGGATCGAACAGGACATCACTCTCCACACCGACACCGACCTGACCCACACCGGCGTGCTCAACACCTGGAGCGACTTTACCAACCACGGCGCGTTCCAGACGCTCAACCCGAACCTCACCCTCACCAAGACCGGCAGCGCGTCGCTGATCCTCGCCGGGGAACAGGCCTACCAGAGCGGCGCAACGCTCGACATCCAGCAAGGGACGGTGCGCTTCGAGACCGATGCGGTCGGCGGGACCATCAAGTCCGGCGCAGCCGGACAACACCTGGCGGTGCAGGTCGCCGACGGCGCGGCGGTGGCTTTCACCGCGCCGCTGGTGCGGCTGCGCGCCTTGACCGTCAATCACGGCGCGACGCTCTCACTGGGTGATAACAGCACCCTCGATGTGGCGGAAGCGCTGACGCTCGCCGGAGGCACGCTCGACCTGACGCTGCTCGAACCCGCATCCCTCACGCCTCTGGCTCCGCTCGACGTGATCGCCGCCGACGCGCTAAGCGGCACGTTTGCGCAGGTGCAAGGCGTATTGCGCAACGGCGGGCAGGCGCTGGCGGTGACCTACGCGGGTGACGCCGTGCGCGTCACCCGCGCGACGCCGGGCGATGCATCGCTCAACGGGTCGGTGAGTCGGGAGGACCTCAACACCCTCGCGCTTCACTGGCAAGCGTCCGGCGCGACGTGGATCGAGGGCGATTTCAACGGCGACGGGATGGTCAACGAATTCGATCTGGCGCTGATGGCCGCGCACTGGGACGATACGCAGTTGTCGTTTGCAACGGCCTTGTACGACGCGGGGCTGAGCATCCCCGAGCCGGGCGGCCTGGCCGGGGTACTCGGCGGGTTGGCAAGCATCCTGCTGGGCCACCGCGGCCGATGATTTGGACCCCGCCGCGGCGCACGGCATAATGCCCGCATGTCACCGAGCATCAGCATCATCGGCCTTCTCATCATTCTCGTTCTGCTCGTGCTGATCGCGGCGGGGGTGACGCTGATCATCCTCGGGCTCACCGGCCGCAAGGCACGCGGCGGCGACGGAGCGGTCTGCGGGAAGTGCGGGTATTCGGTCAAGGGCCTGACCGCGCTGAGCTGCCCCGAGTGCGGCAGCGACCTGCGCGAAGTGGGGATCGAACGGCCGGGCGGTGCCGCGGGGCGGAACGTTGCGCTGGTCTGCGGCATCGTGCTGCTGGGGCTGGTGTTCATGTGTGTGGTCACGACTTTATTCTGGGGCATGCAAGTCCGCACCCCGATGCCGGTGCATACGATGCCGAGTCAGCCGGCGCCCGCCCCACCGATGCCGCCCGCGCAGCCCTGAGTTGATTCGTTGATTGACAAGGCACCGGGCGAGGCGTAGCTCGCCGGCTAGGAGGGTCAACGCACAAGCGCGGTGGCATAGCCGGCGAGCTACGCCTCGCCTGGTCAGGGGCGCCGCAGCAGGGCGAGGTGTTCGATGTTGCCGCCCTTGCCGCCGCGGATCGGCGAGCGGATCAGACCCAATACTTCCACACCCAGCGTGGGCAATACTTCATCCGCCACGCGCTGCGACTCGGCGTCGGCCTCCTGCTCGGCCATCTGATGCTGGCCCGACTCGTAGTGCGGCTTGATCAGCGTGATCACGCGCGCCTCCGGAGCATGTTTTAACCATCGCAGCGCGACGGGGATTGCTTTGTCCTGCTTCGTCCAGCCCAGGTCGATCACCACCAGATCACAGTCATGCGCCGCTTCTTTGGGCGGGTCGGTGTGCAGGGCGTTGGTGCGTTCCATGACGGTGACGCGGGGGTCTTGGCGGAGTTTCCACGCCAGTTGGCCGTAGGCGGTATCGACCGCGAAGACCCTGGCCGCGCCGCGTTGGAGCAGGCAGTCGGTGAACCCGCCGACGGAGCAGCCCAGGTCGGCGCAGGTGAAGCCGGTGACGTCGAGGCGAAAGGCGTCGAGCGCCGCTTCGAGTTTCAGTCCGCCGCGGGAGGCGTAGGGGGAGGCGGGTTCGGGCATGGGTGCGGGTCGGGGGGTCGGGGGGTCGGGGGGCTTACATGGGCATTGAAGTGCCCACACCGGATGATTGGGTGCCTCACGGCAGGATGAAGATGCGCTGCGGCGGCAATCCGGTATCGAAGTAATAGATCGTGCCGGTGATGATCCAGACCAGCCCGCCGAGCAGTTCGCCGGCAATGAGCCCGACCATCAACGGCTTGAGTCGTCCGAAGAGGGCGACCCCGCCCGAGTAGAGCACCGCCGTTTTGATCACCCAGCCGACCAGGAACGAAAACGCCATGTTCTGCAACGCCCAGGTGCCCCAGACGATGAAGATCACCGGGTGCAGCGGCCACCAAGGCAGGCGGAAACGGGCGGCGGCGCAACCCACCACCAACACCAGCCCCAGCCCCAGCCACGGCAGCGTGCCCGGCACCATCTCGATCGCCGCCAGCCGCGCCAAACCTTCCACCCGTACCACCTCCGGCAGCGTGCCCAGCGCATCGGCCTCCGACAACGGCCCCAGCCCGTTGCGAAACATCGAGGTCGGCGCATGGTTCATCGCGTAGCTGTCTGTCGTGGCCAGCACGCCCCGCTCGTGCTTGAGGCCGATCGTCGCCACGCCCGCCACCACCATGCTCAAGATGACCACCCCCGCGAACAGCCACGCCACACGCCCCATCCCCTGTGTGCGGCCGGGCGGCGCGGGCTCGCCACGCGCATCAAACAACCGCAGCGCGGTGGCGACGAACGGCATCACCGCGGTTCGCGGATCGCCCAGCAACAAAAAACCCGCGAACGCGCTGACCGCAAACCCCGTCGGCCCGACCGCCTCGTAGCCCAGCAGCCCGAGGATCACCGCCGCGGGCATGAACGGCCCGGACACCAGAAAGCATCCCGTCTCACACACCACCCGGCTGGTCACCACCACGACCAGCAGACACACCCCGATGAGCATCAAGGCCAACGGCCAATCCAGCCCCGCGCCGTACAGCACCCCCAGCAACAGCAAGACCAACACCACCAGGACGCGCAGCGCCCACACCGACGCGGGCGGGGTTTGCTCGGTCGTCGGCCGGCCGAGGGCCGCGGCCCGGATCACCGACCCGTAATACCGCCGCCCGGTGTAGAGGATCATCGCGAGCATGCCCAGATACGACCCCAGCCGCAACGCGTTGGTGTTGTTCGCGCTGAACTTGTCGTACGAAACGGAAGTGCCCATCGACACCAGGACGGCCCCGATCGCCACCCACAGCATCATCGATACGCCCAGGCTCAGCGACACGGCCCGCGGCAGGAAATACGCGAAGCCGACCACGGTGAAGAACAGGTACGGGTAGAAGACGCTGGCGTTAAGCGAAACCCGCGAGGCGTTGGGAAACAGCGTGCGCAGCGGCCGCAGATCAAAGCGCAAGGGGATATCGGGGACCTCCGGGAACCAGACGTGCAGGCCGTTGAGCAGGTGGATCGCGAGCACGAGGCCGAAAGCGACCCAGAAGTGCGGCGTGCGGGCGACATCGGGGAGCCACGCGCCGGGGCCTCGCGCCGTCGCCTCCTGCCAGAACCGAGGGATCGGGTAGGCGAGCAACTCGCGGTGCGCCCATTGCGGGTGGAAGATCACCGCGAGGCAGAGCGACGCGAGCCCGAGCAGCAACGCCGCGCCGACCCAGAACCTAAGCGGTGACCACAGCGCGACCCAAGGCACCTGGGCCAGGTCCGGCAGCAGTTGCGGGTCGGACTTGCCCATCAACATCGCCTGGGTGACCGGGTCGTCGGGTCGGCCGTGACCGACGAGCATCGGCCCCCCGCGCGGGGGCGGGCTCAGCGCGTCGGGGAACGCCGCGTCCAGCAACCCGCGGTGATACGCCAGCCGCGCATGCTCGGCGCGCACGGGATCGTCGGGGAGCTTCGGCTCGGCGACCCCGCTCGCGGCGGCGAAGCCCGGCTCCTGCAAGGCCTGGTTGAGCGCCTGGGCGAGTTGCTCGCGGAGCATCGCCGACGAGGCTCTGGCAACGGCCGCGACGCGAATCGCCTCCCGTTCCGCGGCGGTGGCCCGTTGCCACACCGCCCCGCCGGCCGAGGCCTCCTCGGCTTCGCCCGCCGCCACGATGCCCCGCGCCAGCGCTATCGGGTCATACACCTGCCCCGGCGCAACGCGCGGCGAGCCGCCGGGCACATACGACATCATCTCCTGCGCCTGCCACGCGGGGTTCACCGCGTAATGCCGGCCCGGCATGGTGACAAACGACACGGGGTAGCGCCAGAAGTTTGACCCCGGCAGGCCACACGCCGCCAGACCCAGCGCCGCGATGATGGCAAACTCCCCGGCCGTTAAAGGCTTGACGCGCAGCAGGCCCAGCAACGGGTTGCCCGCCAGCGCCACCAGCAGGAGCAGTCCGAACAGGCTGATCGGCAGGAAGCTGCCGATGAACATCGTCTGCTGGATCACCGCGTCATTGAAGTGCGTGAACCCGGCGATCAGCAGGGCGAGCGAGAAGCCGAGGGTCAAGGCTCGAATCGTCATGCCGGCAGTCAATCCACGGGGGGTCGGTCATGCGCCTCGAAGCGTGCCGGCGGCCGGCCGGTTGGCCGCTGCGCGTGGTTTGAAATCTCGTGAAGCCGCAAGCGGCGAGCGTCAAGGCGAATACGGGGCCTGCATCTGCGTAACGTCGAAGGTTTTGGAGAAGTCGTCGGCGGTGCCCCAGGCACCATCCTTGCCGGGCAGGAGCAGCTCGAAGGTGGTCGGGCCGGTGGCGGTGAAGCGGGGCGCGTGATTGCTGCTGAATGTGCGGTGCGCGTCGGTGATTTGATCGACCATGCTCTGATCGGGCAGCACGCCGTGGTTCTGATAGTACGCGTAAATCTCCTGAGACGCGGCGTAGGTCGCGATCTCATTTTCAAAGGACGACATCCCAAGCATGGCCGCGACGGGGATCAGAATCACGGCTCCGAAAACCACGCCCAGGATCGCGGGCGGGATGAAGGCGAAGAGGCTGATGATGAAGCCGGCGATGGCCAGGCCGCGCGGCCGCTTGAACAGCGCGAAGAAGCTCAGCGGCAGTGAAATCAAGGCCAGGACCCCGCAGGTGAGCACGCCGAGGATCGAGCAGACGAAACCCGCGACACCCAGGCCGTTGGACGGCGGGGGCGGCGGGACGTGGGCAGCGGGGTTTGAGGACATGAATCAGACCTTTCGTGGGAGGTGTTTCGCGGCGAGGCGGGAGTTTACCAAGACGCGGCGTGAAACGACGTCCCGCGTCGGTGGACCCGCGCCGTTTCGCGGGCGGCATGCCCCCGGAAGATGCCCGCCGGCCCTCTCCCGGCACGCGCGCCGCGCGGTTGCGCGAAGCCGCGAGCGGCGTCATTGAAAAAGGACAAGCCCGCGATGGGGTATCGCGGGCTTGTCCGGGGTGGTGGTGGCGGTTAGATGGCCTGCGCCCGGTGGGCGTGGGCGTTGGGTGTGCTCTTAGGCGCTGAAGCTGGAGCCGCAGCCGCAGGAGCTGTTGGCGTTGGGGTTGTTGAACACGAAGCCTCGGCCCATGATCTCGTCTTTGAAGTCGATGCTTGTGCCGTTGAGGTAGAGGTAGGACTTGGGGTCGCAGACGATCTTGACGCCGTTCTCCTCAAACTCTTCGTCGGTATCGCGCTGCTGCTCGGTCAGGTCCAGGAGGTAGGAGAAGCCGGAGCAGCCCCCGCCCTTGACGCCGACGCGCAGGCGGATCTTCTGCTGATCCAGTTCCTGCTGGTCGATGATGGTCTTGATCTCGCGGGCGGCGGTTTCGGTCAGGTGGATAGCCATGTCAATCAGTCCTTAGTCGGTAACATCGGGTCATTGGACCCAAGTTAATGCGAATTATAGCAGCCGGGCGTGTCGTGAGAAGCCTTGATTTTCACGGCTTGGCCACCGCGGCCTGCCCGGCGAGGCTGGCGGCCAGCTTCTGGGCACCGGCGTCCTGGTGGTCGTCGGCGTGCTCGGCGTCGTGGTCGTGCAGGCCGTTCTTCTCCTCGTAGTCGTGGACCGCGGCCTTGATCGCGTCCTCGGCGAGGACCGAGCAGTGGATCTTCACCGGCGGCAGGCTCA
>CAZTLX010000194.1:0-8367 GCA_964614575.1 uncultured Phycisphaeraceae bacterium
CGCTACATCGCCAAGAACATCGTCGCCGCCGGCATCGCCGACGAGTGCGAGGTGCAGCTTAGCTACGCGATCGGTTACCCCGAGCCGACCAGCGTGTATATCGACACCTTCGGCAGCGCGAAGATCGATGACGCGAAGATCAGCCGGCTGGTCCGCGAGCACTTCCCGCTGACGCCCGGCAAGATCATCGAGCACCTCAAGCTTCGCAACCCGATCTTCCTGGAGACGGCGGCGCACGGGCACTTCGGGCGCACGCCACGGAAGGTCAAAGTCAACGGCAAGACGGTCGAGACCTTCACGTGGGAGAAGACCGACATGGCCGCGAAACTCCAGAAGGCCGCGGGGCTTTAATGAAGGGGGCGGGGTACGGGGATCAGGGATCAGGTCCAGACCCGTTGGGTTTGTGACTTTCCCCGGATCCCCGGTCCCTGATCCTTGGACCCTTAGCGCCATGCAGATCAAGAAAGGCATACCGGTTTCGCCCGGCATCGCCATCGCGGAGGCGATGGTGCTTGATGCGCAGGACCAGCCGGTGCCGCGGCGCTCGATCCCGATGTCGCGCGTCGCCGCCGAGGCGGCGCGGCTGGACAGCGCGATCAAGGCCTCCATCAAGGAGATCCAGGAGCTGCGCAAGCAGACCGCGGCGGCGCTGGGCGAGAAGATGGCCGACATCTTCGGCACCCACGCGATGCTGCTGGCCGACCCGTCGCTGACCGGGCAGTTCACCTCGATGATGCGCAACGAGCGCGTCACCGCGGAGTACGCGGTGTACGCCACGCTGCAGGCCCAGGCGCAGGCTTTGCTGGCCTCGGACAACGACTACCTGCGCGAACGCGCGCGGGACTTCAAGGACCTCGAACGCCGGATGCTGCGCCACCTGACCGGCGGGACCCGCAACCTCCTGGCGGAGCTGGATCGGCCGGCGATCATCGTCGCCCACGACCTGACCCCCAGCCAGACCGCCGCGCTCGACAAGGACAAGATCAAGGCCATCGCCACCGACGCCGGCGGCCGCACCAGCCACACCGCCATCCTCGCCCACGCGCTGGGTATCCCGGCGATCGTCGGCCTCGAAGACATCACCTCGCGCGTCTCCGGCGGCGAGACGATCATCATCGACGGCAACCGCGGGGTCGTGGTCATCGAGCCCGACGCCGCCGAGCTGATGGACTACCGCCAGCAGGAGCGCAAGCTCGCCAGCTTCGTGCAGACCCTCGGGGAGCTGCGCGATCTGCCGGCGGTCACGCGTGACGGGCAGATGATCACGCTCTGCGCCAACATCGAGTTCCCCAGCGAGATCGCGGCCGCGGTCCGCAACGGCGCCCAGGGCATCGGCCTCTACCGCACCGAGTTCCAGTTCCTCGCCTCCGACCACGAGCCGAGCGAGGAGGAACAATACCAGCACTTCGTCGAGGCGATCGACCTGCTGGGCGGCAAGACACTGACGGTCCGCACGCTGGACCTGGGCGCGGACAAGATCAGCCGCTCGGTCGAATCGATCACGCCTCACGCCGAGCCCAACCCGTTCCTGGGCTGCCGGTCGATCCGCCTGTGCCTGCAGAACCTGCCGCTGTTCAAGACGCAGTTGCGGGCGATCCTGCGGGCCTCTGCGCACGGGCCGGTGCGGATCATGTTCCCGCTCATCAGCCACGTGATGGAGCTGCGGCAGGCGCGGATGATTTTGTCCGATGTGCGCGAGGACCTGGACGACGCGGGCATCACCTACGCGCCCGAGATCCCGATCGGCATGATGGTCGAGGTGCCCTCGGCGGCGCTGCAGGCGCGGACGTTCACCCGCGAGGTGGACTTCTTCTCGATCGGCACCAACGACCTGATCCAGTACACCGTCGCGGTCGATCGGTCCAACGAGCGGATCGCGAGTCTGTATTCGGCGGCGCACCCGGCGGTGGTGTCGCTGCTGCGGGAGGTGATCAAAGCCGCCAATCGCTCGGAAACCGAAGTGAGCCTCTGCGGCGAGATGGCGTCGCAGCCGGAATTCGTCATGCTGCTGCTGGGCCTGGGCCTGCGCCACTTCTCCATCACGCCCCCGGCCATCCCGGAGATCAAGAAGGTCATCCGGTCGGTCCGGATCGATGATTGCAACAAGGTGGCCCGCAAGGTCGCCACGTTTGATTCGGACCGCGAGGTGCTCAACTACCTGCGCGATCAGATCGGAAGAGTTATGCCCGAGGTCTTCGGTGGGCGTTCCATCGGAGTCTGACCTCGGCGAAAGCACACCGGCCCGCCGCTCGCCGCGCAGCGTCAAACCTGCGGCTGGAGCGAAGGCCCACACGAAAGGGTCCGGAGCCGCCGAACCGCGGCCGCGGACAAATCGTTTTGCCTAAGAAAGAAATGCTGATCAACTACGTCCCCGGCGAGGAGTGCCGCATCGCCATCGTCGAGGACGGGACGCTCGAAGAGTTCTACCAGGAACGCGCCTCTTCCGAGAGCCACGTCTCGAACATCTACAAGGGCCGCGTCACCAACGTCGAGCCGTCGATCCAGGCGGCGTTCGTCGATTTCGGGCTCGAACGCAACGGGTTCCTGCACATCTCCGATGTCCACCCGATGTACTTCCCCGGCAAGGACCGCGAGGAGTTCGAGCAGGTCGGCTCCAAGACGCCCCGCCGCGACCGCCCGCCGATCCAGAAGTGCTTCCGCCGCGGCCAGGAGGTGCTGGTGCAGGTGCTCAAGGAGGGCATCGGCACCAAGGGCCCGACCGTCACCAGCTATCTGTCCATCCCCGGCCGGTTCCTGGTCATGATGCCCTACATGCAGCGGCTCGGCGTCTCCCGCAAGGTCGATGACGACGACGCCCGCAAGCAGATGCGCGACATCCTCAAGGACCTGGACCCGCCCAAGGAGTTCGGGTTCATCGTCCGCACCGCCGGCATCGGCCAGCCCAAGACCGACCTCAAGCGCGACCTGGCCTACCTCACCCGCCTCTGGAAAGCCATCGAGCAGAAGCGCAAGAGCAGCGGACGCGTGGGCGAGCTCTACGCCGAATCGGACCTGGTCATCCGCACCATCCGCGACGTGTTCACGACCGACATCGACCGCATCGTGGTCGATGATCTGGATGCGGCGCGGCGGGCGCAGGATTTCCTCAACGTCGCCAACCCGCGCAGCAAGAGCAAGGTGGTCTATTACGAAGACCCGGTCCCGCTGTTCCACCGCTTCGATATCGAGCCGCAGATCGAAAATATCGCCTCGCATGAGGTGCCGCTGCGCTCGGGCGGGGCGCTGGTGATCGACCAGACCGAGGCGCTGGTGGCGATCGACGTGAACTCCGGCAAGAGCCGCGAGGCCCGCGACGCGGAGACCAACGCGTTCAAGACCAACGAAGAGGCGGTGGACGAGATCTGCCGGCAGCTTCGGCTGCGCGACATGGGGGGGCTGGTGGTGCTGGACCTGATCGACATGCTCGCCGCCAAGCATCGGCGTTCGATCGAGCAGCGGCTGCGCAACAACCTCAAGCGCGACCGCGCCCGCACCCGGGTCGGGCCGATCAGCCAGTTCGGGCTGGTCGAGATGACGCGGCAGCGCATGCGCCCGTCGCTGCGCAAGAGCATGTACGCCGACTGCCACCACTGCGCCGGGCGGGGCTACAACGCCAGCGTCGAATCGGTCGTGCTCGACGTGATGCGTCGGCTGGCCCTGGCGATGCATCACGAAGGCGTCGCCCGCATCGACCTGACCATCAGCCCCGATGTCGCCTTTCACCTGCTCAACCGCAAGCGAGCCGAGCTGACCCATCTCGAACAACGCCACCACATCCACGTGCTGGTCCGCGTCGGTGGGCAGACGGTCGATTACGTCCACATCGAGGCTTTCAATGAGCGCGGCGGGGTGCTCGACGTCGCCTACGAAAAGGGCGGCAGAAAACTCGCCAAGCCCACCGACTCCACCTTCCGCGAGCTCGACGACCAAAGCCTGCCCGAAGACCTGCGCGAAGACGAGGTCTTCGATGAAGACGAAGAGATGATCGAATCCGATTCGCGCGACGATGACGCCCCGTCCGACGCGGTCGCGGAGGCAGATGCAGACGCGGACGCGGACACGGACGCAGAAACCGGCACGCGTGCCGGCGCACGCGAAGATGCCTCCGCGGCCTCCGGCGAGGACGCGGAGGGCTCGAAGCGCAAGCGCCGCCGCCGTCGCCGCGGCCGTGGCCGGGGCAAAAAATCCGACGACGGCGACGACACCCCCGCGGCCGATCAGCCCGGTGAGGCGGAGCAGGCCGACTCGGGGCAGGACAGGCAGACCGCGGCGCAGCGCGATCCCAGCGCGTCCGCAGACGACAAGCCTTCCGAGGATGAAGGCGGGTCCAAGAAGAAGCGTCGGCGTCGGCGGGGCGGTCGCGGGCGTCGCAAGAAGACGTCGGATGACGGCGGCGAGGACCCCCGCAACGATGCAGAAGCCTCCGCGGACAAGCCCGCCCCACGCGCCGCCGCCGAGTCCGAGAGCGGCTACGCCAATCGGTTGATCGGCGACAGGAGCGGCTACAACACCGGCGGGGAGGCCGACGCGTGAGCAGCCTCTCGTCCCGCCCGCGACGCGTGATCGTGCTCGGCTCGACCGGGTCGATCGGCGTCAACGCGCTGGCGGTCATCGATCACCTGGCCCGCGTCAACGGCTTGCCGTTCGAGGTGGTCGGTCTCTCGGCCGGCCGCTCCGCCAAGCCGCTCATCGAGCAGGCGCGGCGCTGCCACGTCAAGCACGTGGCGGTCAGCGATGCGCGGGCAGCCGACGAGGTGCGCTCGGCCCTGCCCGGCGTCACGGTCTTCGCCGGCGAGGGCTGCAACCGCAAGCTGGTCGAAGCGATCGACGATGCGACGGATGTCGTCGCCGCGGTCGTCGGCGCGGCCGGGCTGCCCGCCGCGATCGCCGCGGCCAAGCGCGGCTTGCGCATCTGTCTGGCAAACAAAGAGACCCTCGTCGCCGCGGGTGAGTTGATCACCCCGCTGATCCGCCAGCACGGCGCAACGCTGCTGCCGGTCGATTCGGAGCACTCGGCGATCTTCCAGTGCCTGCATCCGGGGGATCAGGGTTCAGGGATCGGGGACCAGCAAACGGCGAAACTCGATGTCAGTTCCGTTCGCCGGATTGTGTTGACCGCGTCGGGCGGGCCGTTCCGCGAAGCCGACGCGCAGACCATCGCCAACGCCACGCCCGAGCAGGCGCTGCGGCACCCGACGTGGGACATGGGTCCGAAGATCACCATCGACTCGGCAACGATGATGAACAAGGCGCTCGAGATCATCGAGGCGCACTGGCTCTTCGGGCTTGCGGGCGAGAAGATCGACGTGATCGTCCACCCCGAGTCGGTGGTCCACAGCTTCGTGGAGTTCACGGACCACTCGGTGCTGGCCCAGTTGGGCCCGCCGGACATGCGGACGCCGATCCAGTACGCGTTGACCTGGCCGCAGCGCGCCGGCGGGGTGAGCCGGCCGATGGACTGGTCGGCCTTGAGCCGCTTGAACTTTCAACCGGCGGACTTTGCGCGTTTCCCGGCGTTGAAGCTGGCGTATGAGGTGATCGAAGCGGGGGGCACGGCGGGGGCGGTGCTCAACGCGGCGAACGAGGCGGCGGTGGGGGCTTTCCTCGAACGCCGCATCCGCTTCGGGCGTATCGTGGAACTGGCGGCCGAGGCCCTGAGCGCGGTCCCGATCCGGCCGATCGATTGTCTGGAGACGGTCATGGAAGCCGATAAACAGGCCAGGGCCTTCGTGAACGAACAGATCGAAAAAGCGGTTGAGCCGCAAATGAACGCAAATCAACACGAATAGAATGCCAAACCGTCGCACCCTGAAAGAACATCCGGTATGTGTTGCCCCCCACATATGACTGACCGGTCTTGATTTGCGTTTATTCGCGTTCATTCGCGGCCAAGAAAAAATACCATGTTTAACTTTGATCTCACCACCCTCCTCGCGTTCGCCGGCCTGATCCTCGGGTTCAGCTTCCTGATCTTCGTGCATGAGTTGGGCCACTTCGCCGTCGCGAAGATGGTCGGCATCAAGTGTACGCAGTTCGCGATCGGCTTCGGGCAGGCGCTGCTGGCCTACCGCAAGGGCATCGGCTTCCGCGTGGGCACGACCGAGCCGGAGTACGAACGCCGCATCCGCGCTTACCTGGCCGAGCACGGCGAAGGGGAAGCGGGGGCCGAAGACCGCAAGCACGAGAACGCCGCGATCGACCGCGCCGCCGCGGCCCTGGGCCTGGGCGAGACCGAGTATCGCCTCAACTGGATGCCGCTGGGCGGCTACGTGAAGATGCTCGGGCAGGAGGACATGGACCCCGCCGCCCGCTCCAACGACCCGCGCTCATTCAACAGCAAGTCGGTCGGCGCCCGGTTCTGGGTGTTGTCGGCCGGCGTGATCATGAACATGATCTTTGGCGCGATCTTCCTGGCCGTGGCGTTCTCGCCTTGGCTGGGCGTCGAGTTCCCCGCGCCGCAGATCGGCATGGTCAAGCCCGGCTCGCCGGCCGATACGACGTTCGCCAACGGCCACGGCGACGACCCCGCGTACCGCGGCCTGCAGATCGGCGACCGCGTCGTCCGCGTCAACGGCAAAGAGGCCAACGACTTCATGGTGCTGCGGCTGGCCACCGCGCTGGGCGCGCGCGATGAGCCGGTGACGATCGAGGTCGAGCGCGAGATCGGTGAGCAGAAGCGTATCCTGACCTACGACATCATTCCACAACTCGGCGGCCCGGAGAACATGCTCACCGCCGGCGTCGCGCCGAGCTTCGAGCTCACCGTGGACAAGCTGATTCGCGACGGGGAGGCGGTCGGCACCTCGGTGTTCAGTTCCCTGCGCGACGCGGGTATCGAGCCGGGCATGGTCATCGTCGAGGCGGCCGGCGCACCGATCGTTAACTACGGCCAGTACATGCGGGCGCTGATCAAAGCGCGAGGCGAGAAAGTCCCGTTGACCCTACGTGATCCGGATTCGGGGCGGCAGGTGACGGTGGCACTGGCCGCCGCCCCCAGCCTGACGGTGGGTCCCGACGACGGCTACCCGCACCTGCTGGGCTTCGTGCCGGCGACGACGGTGGTGCCCACGGCGAGCGGCCCCAGCGCGGGCAAGGTTTTGCCGAATGACATCGTCGCCCACCTCGGCGGTCGGCGCTATCCGACCACGGAGGAATTGATCGATGAAGTGGAAGCGATGGCCGGGCAACCGATCGGGGTGGTGGTCCTGCGCGACGGGGAAGAAATCGACCTCGGGAAGATCACGCCCAAGTCCGGCAAGCTCGGGTTGAACCTCAACGTTGCGCTGGACCGGGCGGTGATCGGCCGGGTGATGCCCGACACGCCCGCGGCCTTGATGGAATCCCAGGGCGAGCCCTTACCCGCGGGCAGCCGGATCATCGCGGTGGGGGATCAGCCCGTGCAGACATGGGCGGACGTGCAACGCGAGCTGGTCGCGAGTTCCGCCGAGGGGCAAACCACGATCGCGCTGACCTTCGAGCTGGCGGTCAAAGACAGCCCGACGATGACGGCCGAGCTGCCGCTGGATGAGGCCGCGACCCAGGCGTTGGCGGCGACCTTCTGGATGGACCCGATGGAGATCGTGCTGCGGACGATGAATGTCACGGTCAAGGGGGAAAACATCGTCGAAGCCGCGGGCATCGGCGTGCAGAAGACGCACGAATTCATGTTGCAGACCTACGTCACGCTGGTGCGGCTGTTTCAGGGCACGGTGCGGATGTCGCACCTGCGCGGGCCGGTGGGCATCGTGGACGAAGGGACGAGGATCGCCACGCGCGGTTTCCCGTACCTCCTGTTCTTCCTCGGCCTGATCAGCGTGAACCTCGCGGTGATCAACTTCCTGCCGATCCCGATCGTCGATGGCGGGCACATCGTGTTTCTCATCATCGAGAAACTCAAGGGCTCACCCGTCAGCGGACGTGTGCAGACCTATGCGTCCCTGGGCGGGCTTGCGGTGATCGGCTTTGTGTTCCTCTCCACGCTCTACTACGACGTGGGACGCCTGGGCGTGACAGACTGGCTGGCCGGGCTTTTCGGCTAACTCCCCCCGCCCCCCGGAAGCTGCCCCAGCATGTCTGCCCCGCAAGTGTGCTCCATATGTGCGTCTGAAAACGCGTTTTGGGGGTGCGGGTTGGCAACTTGGTTAAGCGGGTTTAACGCGGGCTGGAGCATTGGCACGGCAGGTAGGCGTTTATCCAGCTACGCCACATCCGGGATTCCATATACTGTCCTGCTTCCTCGCGCCCTGTTCACCCACCGGTCTATCACTTAGCCCATGCGTTTAACGATCACGCTTATCGCGCTGTTGCTCGGGTTCGCCGTCGTCGGCGGGATGTTCTATCACGCCACCCAGCAAGACCGCCCCGCCG
>CAZTLX010000195.1:0-8144 GCA_964614575.1 uncultured Phycisphaeraceae bacterium
TAGGTTAATCGCCGCGACGGCGGGACGCGGCCTCGCGAGGACCCGCCGGGGCAATTGCTCAGGAGATGGGCTATCTTGCACGCCCGCACCGACTGCCCGTTCCCCTTTCGCTTGCCGCCCCATGCGCCACACCGCCCGCTCCGTTGCCGCCCTCGCGATCGCCGATGCGGCGGACCGCTTCCCCGATCTGGTCGCGGTCGAGCCGGACACGAGCCGCCTCTCGGAAGCCGACACCCGCCTGGCCACCGCCATCACCCGCACGACGCTGCAGCGCTGGTTGACGCTGCGCCACCTGCTGGACCGCTTCCTGAGCCAGAAGCTCAATCGGCTCGAGCCGCGCTTGCAGGCGGTGCTGCTCAGCGGCGGGGCGCAGCTGGTGTTTATGGATCGGTTGCCGGCTTACGCGGTGGTCGATGAATCGGTCGCGCTGGCGCGGTCGCTGGTGCGGGCCGGCGCGGCGGGGCTGGTCAACGCGGTGCTGCGGCGGGTCGCCCACCTCGCCGGTTCGGTGATGGAGGACATCCCCTGGACGCCCTCGCGCAACCGCCTGCCGCTGGAGGTCGGCTGCATCGCAATGACCGATGACGCGCTGCCGACGGTCGAGGACGAAGCCGCTTACCTCGCCGCCGCCACCAGCCACCCCCAACGGCTGGTGACGCAATGGCTCGGCACCTTCGGCCGCGAGACGGCGCTGGCGCTGCTGACGCACTCGCTCAAGACCCCGCCGACGTTCGTGTTCGACGGCTCTGCGGCAAACGCCACGCGGTGGGAAGGCACGCACGAGGAGCTGGGCGCGTGGCTGGCCGCGGACCCCACGCGTCGCGTGCAGGACCCGACCGCCGCGTTGCCCGTGCAAACGATGCGTGGCCTGGCGGTGTCGCGCGTGCTCGACCTGTGCGCCGGGCGCGGCACGAAGACACGGCAACTGGCGACGCAGTTCCCGGAGGCTAAGGTGGTCGCCACCGACCCGCACGCCGAACGGGCCGAAGACCTGCAGGCGTTGGCTCAGCAGTTGGCGAATGTGCGGGTAGCGGAGCCCGCGGCGCTCGACGGGGAGGTGTTTGATCTGGTGCTGCTGGATGTGCCGTGCTCGAACACGGGCGTGCTGGCCCGGCGGCCGGAGGCGCGGTACCGCTACAGCCCGCGGAGCCTCGCATCGGTCGCGGCCTTGCAGCGCAAGATCATCAAGCAGGCCCTGCCGCGGGTTGCGCCCGGAGGCGCGGTGTTGTATTCCACCTGCTCGATCGAGGAGGTTGAAAACCAGAAGCAGGCCGCGGCGATCGCCCGGCTCAGCGGCGGACAGATCGAAACCCAGCGCCTCGTCCTGCCCGGCGGCTTAGGCGACGCGTATCATGATGGTGGTTACCACGCCCTGATCCGTTTGTAGCGGTGAGGCGCGAGCCTTGAGGGATGAGCCATGAGCAATGTGCCAATCCAGTCCATCTGTCTCAACTGCCTTTGCTCACAGCTCAAAGCTCACGGCTCATCGCTCACCGCTTGGAGAAAAACATGGTCCGCATGGAATTGTCCCGCATCCTGATCCGCGAGACCGACGACACGCACATCGTCGAGCTGCGCGAGAGCGGCGTTGATGAGGATGAGGCCCGCGTGTTCCCGATCGTCATCGGGCTGACCGAGGCCGCCGCCATCGAACGCCGCCTCATGGGCCAGGAACCCCCGCGCCCGCAGACCCATGAGCTGCTGGCCAACGTCATCGAGGGGCTGGGCTACAAGCTCGAAGAAGTGGTGATCAACGACCTGCGCCACGACGAGCTTGGCCGCGGCACGTTCTTCGCCCGGCTGCACCTGCGCCCGGTCAACGGCGGCGAGCAGGTCGATATCGACTCACGGCCCTCCGACGCCATCGCGCTGGGGGCCGCCCACGAGGTGCCCATCTTCGTCGAAGAACACGTCCTTGAGGAAGTCGGCCGCAGCGCCGAGCAATAAACCCGGCCTGGTCGATTCAGCGAGCCGCGACAGTTCCACCTCCACCCCGCTGTTCACTCCAACCCCGCCCACCCGTCCAACGCCTCAACCACCGCCCGTGGCGCGTCTCCCGACGCTCGCTCATGGTGCCCGCCGCCCGGCTCTCCGAGCAATGCATACAGCTCGTGCATCTGCCCCCGGGTCAGCACCGCTGTGCGCGGCGGGTACAGCCCGGCATGCACCCCATCCCCCGTCGCCGCCCGCAGCGTGCGGTCCGGCTCGACCAGAAACAAGCGCCGACCTGCCGCGTCATCGACCAGCAGCGTGAACGAGAAGTCGGCCGGGTAGCCGTCGGCGGTCAGTGCGCGGGGGTGTGGGGTGTGGTCAGAGGCACACCCCGTCGCCAACAACACCGCAACCCATACCCAATACCGCATGCAGCCAGTTTACCATGCCCCCGTTCAGCGCCGGCCCATCGGGCCGCCCTTACGCGATCGTGTTCGCCCAAAGTTGCCCCCGCCCCGCGCGACGGTAGAGTGAGCGGCCCATGAAGTGCAGCCTCGACTGGCTCAACGCGTACCTCGACCGACCGGCCTCCGCCGAGCAAGCCGCCGCGGCGCTCGCGTCCGTCGGGTTCCCCGACGACGGCGTCGAAACCATCACCCATGCCGATGGCTCGACCGATACGCAGATCGACATCGAAGTGACCTCCAACCGCGGCGACTGCCTGTGCCACGTCGGCCTGGCGCGCGAGCTGGCCGCGGCGACCGGGCGGCAACTCAAGCTGCCGCCCGACGACCTGCCGACGCCCGACGCCGACGAACCGGTCGACAAACTCACCTGCGTCGCCAACGATGCGCCCGACCTGTGCCCGGTGTACACCGCGCGGGTCGTCATCGGCGTGAAGATCGGCCCGAGCCCCGAGTGGTTGGCTCGCCGCCTCGAAGCGGTCGGGCTGCGGCCGGTCAACAACGTCGTCGATATCACCAATTTCGTGCTGCTGGAGACCGGCCAGCCGCTGCACGCCTTCGATCTGGGCAAGCTCGACGGCCGACGCATCGTCGTCCGCCGCGCAACGCCGGGCGAGAAGTTCACGGCGATCGACGGCAGCAAGCACGAACTTCGTGAGGACATGCTGGTCATCGCCGACGCGTCCAAGCCGCAGGCCGTGGCCGGCGTGATGGGTGGGTTGGATTCGGAGGTCGGCGACCAGACGAGGGACCTGCTGATCGAGTCGGCGGCGTTCGCGCCGCTGTCGATCCGCCGCACCAGCCGGGCCTTGAAACTGGCGAGCGATTCGAGCTACCGGTTTGAGCGGGGCGTGGACCCGCGGGCGGTGGAGCGCGCGAGCCGGCGGGCCGCGGCGATGATCGTCGAACTGGCGGGGGGCAAGCTGGCGCAAGGCGTGATCCGCGTCGGCGTCGATGAACCCCATCCTCAAGAGTTGAGCCTGCGCGTCGCGCGCTGCAATAAGTTGCTGGGCGTTGCGCTCACCGCCGAGCAGCAGGCGACTTATCTCGAGCGACTCGGGTTACGGCCACGCATTGAGGGCGAGACGATCCGCGTCACCGTGCCCAGCTACCGGCTGGACCTGCAGCGCGAGGTGGACCTGATCGAGGAGGTCGCCCGGCACCACGGCCTGGACCAAATCCCGGTCCACGAGAAGATCACCCTCGTCACCCACCGCAAGCAGGACCGCGTCATCGCGACCGAACGCCTGTATGCCTCACTCATCGCGCACGGCTACCACGAAACCATCACCCCCACCTTCCTGCCCCCGGACGACGCCAACGCCTTTGCCCCGCCCGGCGCGCAGGCGCTGGCGGTGGACCCCGACCGGCGCTCGGCCGACCCGGCGCTGCGGCCGTCGCTGCTGCCGAGCCTGCTGCACTGCCGCAAGCTCAACCAGGACCGCGGCAACGACGGCGTCAAGCTTTTTGAGGTCGCGCAGGTCTTCGGCCGGGTGAACGGGCAGATGAAGGAGCAGACCTGTCTGGCCATGCTGGCGGATGCCGACGACGCGGGGGCGGCGTTGCGTGAGATGCGCGGGGCGCTGGAAGAGGCATTGGTTTCGCTGGGCGGCAGCAGCGCAAGGCCGCGACTGTCGGTGGAACCGCTTGACGGCGATGCGCGTTATGCGGTCGCGGCGGCGTTGCGGTTGGATGGCGAGGAGGTGGGCCGCTTCGGCGTGCTGGCCGGGACGTTGCAGAAGCGTTTTGGTTTGCAGAGCGCGGCGGCGCTGCTCGAAACGCGGCTGGAGCCTTGGCTGTTGCTGTATCCCCCGGCGGCAGCCACGGCCGCGCTGGCCAAGTTCCCCGCGATCAAGCGTGACTTGTCGGTCATCGTCGCCGAGCCGGTGCGATGGGCGCAGCTCGAAGCGACGATCCACGCGGTGAAGCCGGACCTGCTCGAATCGGTTCGGTTCATCACGACCTACCGCGGCAAGCCGATCGAGAAGGGCGGTAAGAGCGTGAGCCTGCGGATGATCTTCCGGGACCCGCAGCGGACGCTGCGTCACGAGCAGGTCGATCCGCAGGTCGCGGCGGTGGTGGCGGCGTTAAGCGAGAAGTGCGGCGCGGTGTTGCGCGCATAAAAGTCAATGAACCGTCAAGACGGGGAGAAAGGCATTTGACCACAGATTACACAGATGACCCAGATTCAAGACAGTTTGGCCACAATGAGGCACAAGAGCCACACAAAGAAGGCCACGCGAGCTTTCTCTTTTTGTGCCCCTTGTGCATTTTTGTAGCTAACTTGCGTTGGAATCTGTGAAAACTGCGCAACCTGTGGTTAAAAGCCTTTCTCCGAGTTCTCGGCGTCTTGGTGGTTTATCCAGCGGTCCTTTAAGAAAGAGCATGAAGCATGGCAAGTGACAGTCTGAAGGTGGTGCAGGTCGGGTGTGGCGGGATCGCCAACGCGTGGATGCGGGCGATCAAGTCATTGGAGGGCAAGGTCGAGGTGGTGGGGCTGGTCGATCTGGACCGCGCTCAGGCGCAGAAACTGGCCGCGCAGCATGAATTGCCCGAGTCGCTGATCTACGACAGCCTGAAGAAGGCGGTGGGGGCGACGGGGGCCGAGGCGGTGTTTGATACGACCGTGCCCGTGGCGCATGCGCCGGTGACGATCGAGGCGTTGGGCCTGGGCTGCCATGTGCTGGGCGAGAAGCCGATGAGCGACACGCTGGCCGCGGCGCAGCGGATGGTCGCCGCGGCCAAGGCGGCGGGCAAGCTGTATGCCGTGACCCAGACCCGGCGGCCGCTGCCCAACGCGCGGTCCGTGGCCGACTTCCTGCGCACGCGCGCGTTGGGACCGATCGAGGAGGTCCACAACGATTTTTACATCGGCGCGCACTTCGGCGGGTTCCGCGACGAGATGGACTACCCGCTGATCCTCGACATGGCGATCCACACCTTCGACAGTGCCCGGATGATCGCGGATGCCGACCCGGTCAGCGTGTATTGCCACACCTGGAACCCGGCACACTCGTGGTCCAAGGGTGACATGAGCGCCGCGGCGATCTTCGAGATGCGCGGGGCCGAGGGCGAGCCGATCGTGTATACGTACCGCGGCTCGTGGGTGGCCGAGGGCAACCACACCTCGTGGGAGTGCGACTGGCGCGTGGTCGCGGCCAAGGGGTCGCTGACGTGGGACGGCGCGGACGGCATCCGGGCCGAGCGCATCAAAGAGGGCGGGGACCACGGCTTCCACCGCGAGATGGAGGAGGTGATGGTGCCGCGCGTCGAGATGCCGCGGACCGGCCACGCCTGGCTGATCGAAGACTTCGCCGACGCGGTCCGCAGCGATGGCGCGATAAAACCGCTCTGCCACTGCGAGGACAACATCAAGAGCCTGGCGATGGTCGCCGCCGCGGTCGAGAGCGCCAAGAGCGGCCAGCGCGTGGCGGTCAAGTGGTAGGGGGTTTAACCACAGATTTCACAGATAACACAGATTCCAATGCAGGTTAGCCACAAAAAGGCACAAGAGGCACAAAAAAAGAGAAAGCCGCCTTGCCTTTGTTTTGTGCCTTTTGTGAATTTGTGTGGCTCAAAATCTGCGACCTCCGCGCAATCTGTGGTGAAAACGATCTTGAATGATCAGATCGTCTCGAAGCCCTGGCCGCGCGGGTCGGCGACGGCGGCGACGGCGACGTGGATCGTCCGTGCCCCGCGCTTGCGCAATAATCGCGCGCAGACGCCCAGCGTCGCGCCGGTCGTCTTCACATCATCGACCAGGATCACCTCGTAGCCGGACAGGTCCACCGGGTGCGCGGCGAAGCAGCGTCGGACGTTGTGCAAACGCTGCGAGGGCGGCAGCAGGCTCTGGGGTCTGGCGTGACGCGTGCGGCGGAGCACCGGCACCAGCGGCCAGCCCGAAGCGTCGGCCAAGGCCTCGGCCATCAGGCTCGATTGATCGAACCCCCGCCGCGAACGCCGCCACCAGTGCAGCGGCACCGGCGCGATGATGATGCGTCGCGGGTCCAGCGGCTTGCCGATCGCCCCGGCCAGTTGTGTGCCGAACCACGGTGCCCAGCGCCACTGCCGGCCGAACTTCATCGCCTTGATCCAGTCGGCCGCGGGCTCGCCGTAGGACGTCAGCCGCGTCAGCCGGTGCCACGCGATGCGTTGGTCGAGGCAGAACGGGCAGCCCTCGCGGGTCACGGCCGAGGCATCGACGCTCGCGCCACAGCGGGTGCAGTAGTCGGCCGCGGTGTCGAGTTTGAAACCCGCCGCCATCGCCTCGGCGACGGCGGTCTCGACCTGCCGCGGCGCGACCTCGTCGAGCCTGCGGTCCAGCCACCCCCGGAAGTTCCCCGGCCAGAGCATCCGCAACCGCGGTGTGATGGAGCGTGTTCCCGGCATCGCCACTGTTATACTCCCTCTGCCGATGGATAACGCTTCACCCCGTGTGCCCAAGCTCTGCCCGGTGGTCATCTCCGCCCCGTTCGGCAATTACGTGCAACCAAATGGCACGACGCCGACACTGGGCACCTTCACCGCCGCCGCCCGCCCGGGGCGCGTCTGGCGTATCGTCAAAACGGTCCGCTACTACCCCCGACTCAAAGCGTGGGTCAACAGGATCGGCCTGCGCAACCCCGGCCTGCCGTGGCTGCGCGAACGCGTCGAGGCGGGGAAGATCGACGTGAGCGACAAGCTGGTGAGCGTCCACGGCTTTAGCGCGGAGGATTGGTGGGCGTTGCTGGAGGGCATCGAGCGGATCAAGCCGCTGGGCGTCGAGCTGAACATGAGCTGCCCGAACGTCGGGCACATCGATTGGCCCCCGGAACTTTTTGAGAGAGCCTTGGCGACGGGCGTGCCCGTGATTGCCAAGCTGCCGCCGGTGAATTACCACGACATGCTGGGGCAGGCGATCGACGCGGGCGTGCGATGCTTCCATTGCTGCAACACGCTGCCGGTCCCGGCGGGGGGGGTGAGCGGTCAGCCGCTCAAGCCGGTGAGCCTGATGGTGATCCGCGCTCTGCGCGCCCGGCCGGGAGGTGATGCGTTGACGATCATCGGCGGCGGCGGCATCTACGCCCCGAGCGATGTGGACGACTACCGTGCCGCGGGCGCGAACCACTTCGCGCTGGGCACGAAGGTGATGCACCCGAAGTATCTGTGGAGCGAGCGGGGGGTGCGTAGGCTGATTGATCGGGCCGGGGGGTGATTTGGCCGATATAATGAATTGAAATGGCCGAGCTATCTGAAGACTATCCCGAGTTTCAGTTCGATGCGTCGATTCAGAGTTGGGGTCAGATCGATGACCCTGACCCCGCGATCGCGTATTGGCGTACCAAAACAGTTGAGGAGCGGTTCCGCGCGGCGGAATTTCTGAGGCGATTGACCCATGGACCACAACCTCCTGACGCCGAAATTCCGCGAGTGGTTGAAGTCGTTGATCGACAATGATGTCGAGTTTCTTCTGGTGGGTGGTTTTGCCGTGATCGCGCACGGCTATCTGAGATACACCGGTGACATAGATTTCTGGGTGAGCACAGACCCCTCGAATGCATCGAAGTTGTACCGACTCGCGGAGAGATTGAACGAGCCGATCAAGCCGGAGGCGATCATGCGTCTTCAGACGGAGCGGAGTGTGATCCGCTTTGGCAAGTCGCCTTATCGCGTGGATGTCATGCCCAGTTGCGACGGGTGCAACTGGGCGGAGGCGTGGAAGCGACGGGTCGTGACGGAAATCGATGGCCTGAAGGTGCCGGTGATTTC
>CAZTLX010000196.1:0-8126 GCA_964614575.1 uncultured Phycisphaeraceae bacterium
CTGATCCATCTCCGCGTAGATCTCCGTTACCGCCGCCGACCGGTGCCCCAGCACCACGCGGGCGGCCTCGACTCCGAACTGCTTACGCAGGTACGTCGCCGCGTTGTGCCGCAGCTGGTGGGGGTGCCAGCGGTGGTCCTTCTGCCACTTTCTCAGCGCCGCAAGCTGCTGTTTCGTCAGCCTCTGGTGGCGGGCACGAATGGACTCACGTCGGCCTTCGGCATCGACCCGGCGCGCCAGCGGATCGGCCGGCGGGAAGGCTTCGTCACAGGCGTAGCAGATCGCCCTGAGATAGGCACCGGGGGTGTAGCGGTCCCGGAGTTTCCGGCAGGTACGCGGCACATCGCTGGGTTGGTGCCGATGCGTCGGGCGGTTTGCCCAACGCTGCTCCATCGCCCGCCGCGGGCTGAAGATGAACGCCTCCGGATCCACGTCCAGATATGGCGAAAGGTATCCCTGCGCCTTGGCGCCGAGGTAGATCACCCGCTCGTGGCCCAGGTGATCGGTCTTGTGGCTGGATGGCCGGTACACCCATACCGTGCCGGTGGTGTCCAGGTCGAACTTGCGCAGGATCACCAACTCGCCCGGCCGCATGCCGGTGTACTGCTGCACCCGGACCATCGCCTGCACGATCGGCGGCAGGTGGGGGATCGTGGCGTCGATCCAGGATTCGGGCACCGGCTTGACGCGGACACCCTCGCGCGCGCCGCCGCGGCCGCGCCGAAGCGGCTCCAGCGCCTGCAGGCTAAGCAACACGCTGGGATCAACTAGGTCGTTGGCCACGCCCCACTTGAACATACGGCGAATGCGATTGATCCGATCATTGACGGTCTTTCGAGCAAGATCACTCGCAATCATCTGGTCGCGCACCGCCCGCAGAATGGATGCACGCATCTCTCCGGCCATTGTGGCGCCGAAGAGCTCCACCAACGGGCGGAGCGCGATGCGAATGTTGACCGGCTCGCTGGTGAGGTGACCGTCGGGGCCGACGTAGTAGGTCTGGCAGTAGCGCCAATAGGCGACAAAGAGCCCGTCTATGGTCAGGGCCTGATGCGCAGGCAGCGCCCCGGTCCGGCTGGAGGCCGGGGCCTGCTTCTGGTTGGCGAGCCACTCGGCCACCACCGCGTCATAGCGTTGCCGGCTGTGATCGCTGCCGTAGGGACCGAGATAAATATCTTTGCCGGCGAGGGTGACGACCGCCTGGCCGGAGGCTTTGTGGTGGCGGTAGGAAGGGACGCGGGTTGACCTGCGGGGCATGTGAGGCTCCTTGGGCTGGGAGCTAATTCGGTAGTCTACCGAATTAACCCGTCGCTTCTGGCCTCACTGCCGACCTTCGGCAGGTACGTAAAGTACGTTAGGCTTGATACTTACGAAATCGGGGTGACAGGATTTGAACCTGCGGCCTCTGCGTCCCGAACGCAGCGCTCTACCAAGCTGAGCTACACCCCGTAGCTGTGCGGGTCGAATCGATCAGCATAGCGTGGGCGGGGGTGGAAGGGAAATGGGTCGTGGGTCCGTTGAACTGCCCTGCCTTGAGGGAGGGGCGGGGGGAGGGTGAGGCGTGAGCCTTCCGGCGGATGGGACGTCTATTGCGGGCGTGCCGGCCTCGCACCCCCTCGCAACCTCCCCCTCAAGGGGGAGGGGTTTGAGAGTGACCCAGCACGCTGATGAGGGGGCGGGGGATTGTGGGGGAAAGTGAAAGGCGGATATCCCGCGGAAGCTTCGCTGCGCTGCGCATCGGCGGGCTTGGGGGGAGGGGTGGGGTGTGGGAAGAGTTAGTGGGGGTTATTTGGGGGTGGGGAGGTTGGCGTCGAGGCGGTAGAGGGCGTAGGGTTCGGTGGTTTTGTTTTGGCCGTTGTTGAAGGCGGGGGAGAGGTGGATCTGGGAGGTGGTGATGTAGAGCGAGCCGTCATCATCGAGCGCGAGGGAGTCGGGCCACTTGAGTCGGGGGTCGATGATGAGTCGGGCCAGTTCGCCGGTGGGTCGTCGGATGAGGATGCCGTCCCATTCGAGGACGGTGAGGTAGAGGTTTCCGGCGGCGTCGAGGAGGATGCCGTCGGTGATGGCGTCTTTGCCGAGGTCTTCGACGGCGTTGGCGAGTCGTTGGGGGTTGCGGTGGTCTTCGCGGAGGGCCTGGGTGGGGATGCGGTAGGTGTGGAAGGCGGTGAGGGCGTGGTAGTAGAGCCATTGGCCGTCGGCCGAGAGCGCGATGCCGTCGCTGTGGATGTCGGGCGTGGTGCCGTCGGGCCGTTGCCAGGGCTTGCCGCCGATTTTGGGTACGACGCCTTGGGACGCGGTGGAGGGGTGATCATCGAGGACGCGGTGGGCGAGGCCGGTGTCGAGGTTGACGACGATGATCGCGCCGAGGCCGGAGTCGGTGAGGTAGGCGTAGCGTCGGGCGGTGTCGATGCGGACGTCGTTGAGGTATGAGCCTGGGGGCGCGGCCTCGGCGGAGAAGCTGTAGATGCGTTCGATCTGATTGGTGGCCAGGTCGATGGCGACGAGCTTGGGTCCGCCGGGGATGGGGCCTTGGAACTTGGGCGCGGCGGGGTCGAGGACCCAGAGGCGGTTGCGGTCGTCGGCGACGACGGCCTGGACGCAGACGAAGTGGGTGCCGGGCGCTTGGCCGAGTTCGGGGTCAAAGCGGTTCCAGCTCGGGTCGGGGTAGGGCACGATCGAGCCGTCGGACAGGACCTCGGCGACGGAGAGGTCGTGGTTGTCGGTCCAGCGGGGGAAGCAGACGAAGATGCGATCGGATTTGGGGGCGACGGCGACGCCGGTGACCTGCCGATCGGGGAAGACGGCGAGGAGTCGGAGGCGGGCGTCGCGCGGCGGGTTCACGAGGTTGGGCCCCGCGTGGCCGGCGCAACCGCTGAGCAGGAGGCCGAGGATAAGCAATGGAGCGACGCGGGTCATGCGGGGGACATGATAGGTGGGGTGGGGAGTAGGGAGTAGGGAGTAGGGAGTGGAGAGTGGAGAGGCTTGGGGGGTTGTGGGTTGCTGGGTTATTGGGTTATCCCGCCGAAGCTTCGCTGCGCTGCGCATCGGCGGGCTTGGTTTAGGGGGGCTTGGTTTTGGGGGGCACACGGGGCGCTTAGGTGGCGAGGGCTTCGGTCTGGGATTTGGCTTTGCGGCTGTCGCGGCGGCGGTCGGCTTCGTTGAGCAGACGCTTGCGGATGCGGATGCTCTTGGGCGTCAACTCGACCAGCTCATCGTCCTGGATGTATTCGAGGCACTCTTCGAGCGACATCTCGCGGGCGGGGCGGACCTGGGCGTTTTCGTCTTTGTTTTTCAGGCGTACGGCCGAGAGGTGCTTGGCGCGGACGGGGTTGGCGATGATGTCGTTTTCCTTGCAGTGCTCGCCGACAACCTGCCCGGCGTACACCGCGTCGCCGGGCTTCACAAAGAAGACCCCGCGGTCGTATAACCCGGTCAGCGCGTAGGCGGTGACCTGCCCGGCCTCGGAGGAGACGATGACGCCCGCGGCCCGTCTGGGCACCTCGCCACGCAGCCGGTCGTAACGCAGCAGGTTGTGGTGCATGATCGCGCGGCCCTGGGTGGCGGTGAGCATGCGCGTCCGCAGGCCGATCAACCCGCGCGCGGGGATGGTGAACTCGATGTGGATGTAACCGCCCGCCCCGGCCTTGGGGTCCATCCGCACGATCTCGGCCCGGCGGTTGCTCACCAGCGACATCACGTCGTTCTGGCACTCGGCGGGGCAGTCGATGATCAGTTGCTCGATCGGCTCGTGCGTGTGGCCGTCGATCTGCTTGAAGATGACGCGCGGCTTGCCGACCGCCAGCTCATAGCCCTCCCGCCGCATGGTCTCCAGCAGCACGCCCAGGTGCATCAGCCCGCGGCCGCTGACGTCGAACTGCTCGGGCGATTCGCCGGGCGCGACGCGTAGCGCGACGTTGGATTGCAGCTCTTTTTTCAGCCGATCACCGAGCTGGCGGCTGGTGACGAACTCGCCCTCCCGGCCGCAGAACGGCGAGTCGTTGACGCGGAAGGTCATGGTCAGCGTCGGCTCGTCGATCTTGACCGCGGGCAGCGCCTCGGGCCGGTCGGGGCAGGAGATGGTGTCGCCGATGTCGATCTCGTCGAGGCCTTCCACCGCACAGATGTCACCGGCCCGGATGCCGTCGACCTGCTTGCGCCCCAGCCCGTCGAACTCGAGCACCTTGAGCGCGCGTTGCTGGCTGCCTTCCCCGGCTCGGTTGATGACGGTGACTTTCTGCCCGCCGTCGAGCCGACCGGTGACGACGCGGCCGATCGCGATGCGCCCGACGTAATCCGAATAAGCCAGCGTGGTGACCATCATCTTCAGCGGCGCCTCGATGTCCTGCTCGGTCACCTTGGGCGCGGGGACGTGCGTGAGGATCGCGTCGAACAGGTCGCGCATGTTCGTCGGCTGATCCTCGGCGCCGACCTTCGCGTAATCGGCGGTGGCCCAGCCTTCCTTCGCGCTGGCGAAGACGATCGGGAAGTCGAGCGCTTCATCGGGCGCATCGAGCTCGCCGAGCAGATCGAAGACCTCGTTGATCACGTCGTCGGGCCGGGCGTTGGGCTTGTCGATCTTGTTGACCACCACGACCGGCCGCAGCCCGTGGCCCAGCGCTTTCTGCAGCACGAAGCGGGTCTGAGGCATGGGGCCTTCAAACGAATCGACCAGCAGCAGCACGCCGTCGGCCATGGAGAGGACGCGCTCGACCTCCCCGCCGAAGTCCGCGTGGCCTGGCGTGTCGATGAGGTTGATCTTGTAGGTGTTCCCGTCGGGCCCGGGGTAGCGGATGGCGCAGTTCTTGGCGGTGATGGTGATGCCGCGCTCGCGCTCCAGGTCGCCGGTGTCCAGGACCAGGTTGTGCTGTCCCCCGGCGAGCTTGTCCAGCTCGCCCGCGCGGAACATGCCCGACTGGTAGAGCAGTTGGTCGGTGAGCGTGGTCTTGCCGTGGTCCACGTGGGCGATGATGGCGACGTTACGGAGGTGGGGGCGTGCGGAGGGCATGGGGGCGGTGTCGTGGTGAGGTGGTGAAGGGCTGTGGATGCGGTTCAGCGGGTGGCACGCAGTGCCCCGAATTCCGTCATGCTAAATGACGAAGCCCGGATGACGAAAATGCGGAAAACCGCGCGCGTTTGTTTCGTCATTCTGGTTTCGACATTCGTCATTCGAGACCAGGGGCACTTCGTGCCGCCCGCTAAACCGTTCAGCGGAACGCGGCGCAGTCGGGGATTATAGGAAGGTTCCACATTCCGGGGGGGTGACTTCCCGGGGGTTGCTTGCGGGGGTTAACTTCCAAGGCGTGGGTTTACTACCAGGGCGTGGGTTTACTTCCGGGGGGGTTTATTTCCGGGGGGGGCGTGGCCAGTCGTCGTCGTCGGGGGCATCGAAGTCGTCGTCGTCATCCTCTTCCGGGTCGAAGTCCTCGTCGTCATCGTCATCGGAGAAGTCGGGCACCTCGGGCAGGCTTTGTCGCCAGGGGGCGTGGGCGTCGGGGTCGTCATCATCGTCGTCGTATTCGCCCGGCTCCTTCGGCGGGGCCGCGGGACGTGAGCCCGGCGGCGTCGGACCACCGGCACGATCGGACTCCGCTTCACCCGCCCGGACCGCGGCCAGGCTCCACAAATCCTCGATCGGCTCGGCGTGCTGACGCTCGACGCTCGCCTGATCAAGCTGCTCCATCCGCCGACGATGGCGACGCCACGTCACCCACAAACCCAGGATGATCACCACCCCCAGCACCCCCAGCCCGATGATCATCGGCAAAACCTGATCAAACAGCTCCCCCCACATCCGCAACCTGTCCGCATCGCTCGGCATGCAAATATCGTAACGCGCAAGGGGGAAAAGCGGAGGAGGAGGAAGCGGAAAAACGGAAAAGCGGAAAAGCGGAAGATTCGGAATTGCCGCTTGCGGCTTCGCGAAACCGCCGCGCGCTTCTTGCGTCCACGGGCGTGACGTTCGCGCGAAGCCGCAAGCGGCACCCCGCCTTTATTTTCCGCTTTTCCGCTTTTCCGCTTTTCCGTTTTTCCGCTTTCATCCCCGCCCCCCGCGCGGACGTTGTCCGCGGGCTATGGGCGCGTCAGCTTGCCTCTCGCGCTAAACGTTGACCACTTCCGCGTCGCGGACGACCTGGGTGTCGAGCCGGCGCATGAGCCGGGCGAATTCCTCATCCATCTCCATGCGCTCTTCGATGGTGCGGGTCGAGTGCATGACGGTGGTGTGGTCGCGCCCGCCGAAGTGCCCGCCGATCTCCTGCAGGCTGAACCGCGTGTGGTTGCGCGCCAGCCACATGCACACCTGCCGCGGCTCGGTGACCGACTTGTGACGCCGACGCGACTGCAAATCCGACAGCTTGATGTTGTAGCACTGCGTCACCACGTCGATGATCTGCTGCAGCGAGACCGTGGCCTTGTGCCCCGCCCGCGCATCGCCCAGCAGCTCACGCGCCAGCGCCAGATCGATCGGCCGCTTGACCAGCGCGGCGTGGCCCTGCAGCGTGGTGATCGCGCCCTCCAGCTCCCGCGCGTTGGAGTCGATCGCCCGCGCGATGTGGTCGATCACCGCGTCCGGCACGACCATGCCGCGGATCTGCGCCTTGGCCCGCAAAATCGCCACGCGCGTCTCGTAGCTGGGCTTGCTCACCTGCGCGACCAGCCCCCACTGGAACCGCGAGACCAGCCGCTCCTCCAGCCGCGGGATCTCGCTCGGCGGCGCGTCTGAGCTGAGCACGATCTGCCGATTGCTCTGATAAAGCTCGTTGAACGTGTGGAAAAACTCTTCCTGCGAACGCTCGCGCTCGCCCGCGCCCAGGAAGTGGATGTCGTCGATCACGAGCATGTCCACGTGGCGGTAGCGGTTGCGGAACTCGCTCATCTGCCCGCTCTGCACGCAGGCGATGAACTGGTTCATGAACGAGTCGCACGAGACATAAAGGATGCGCGTGTCTGGATTCTGGTTGAGGATCTGCTGGCAGATGGCCTGGAGCAGGTGGGTCTTGCCCAGGCCCACCCCGCCGTGGATGAACAGCGGGTTGTACGCCGTGCCCGGCTGATTGGCCACCGCGACGGACGCGGCATAGGCGAGCTCGTTGTTGGGGCCGGTGATGAAGTTGTCGAACGAGTAGTCCGGGGAGAGGACCATCTGGTCGCCGGAAAAGTCCCAGTCGCCGTCGTGCTCGGGCAGGGGGATGTGGCGCACCTCCCGCCGCGCGGGCGGCGAGGCGGGCATCGTGCCCGGGCCCGGGGCCGGGGGGTTCCCGTTGCCCCGTCCGTTGCTCGGGGGCATGACGCGGACGTTGGGCGTGACCGGCCCGTTGACAAACCGCACCGCGACCAGTTGCCCGGTCACCGACTGGGCCGCGTCGGTGAAAGGCTCGAGGCACTTCTTCTGCAGGTAGTTCTGCTGCACCGCCGTGCTGGTCTGGATCTGCAGCAGCCCGCCGGAGAGGTCCGCGATCCGCAGCTCCTCGAACCACTGCCGACAGATCGGCTCGTGGCGCTGCCGCAGGTAACCCATCATGTCACGCCAAAGCGCGGGATAACTCTTGGACATCCCGACGTCCGATCATTAAAAGCCTTTGATTGTCGCGCGATCCGAACCGGACCGCCGCGGCCCAAGTCTCCCACCGGGGCCAGACGCGACACCGCTCACGCGGCAACGGTCCAAGCTAAGACACCACACGCCCGCTGTCAATGATCGATTTCCCAAAACATCTCGCCCGTCCCCCGAACGCCACTCAAAGCCCCCCCAAGCCCGCCGCTGCGCAGCGCCGCGGAGCTTCAGCGCGATACCCGGCGGGTGATTCAGAGGTCGCTTCCGCTCTTCCATGATTCACCCCCGCATACAACAAGACATGGGCACTGCGTGCCACCCGCTAAACAATCCCCCGCACCCCCCCACTCTCCACCCTCCACTCCCTACTCCCTACTCTCCACTCTCCACCCCCGCTCCCCGTTACCATACCCCCACCATGCCCCCCCCACCGCGTCTCGCCCTCTTCGACGACCAACGCGGGCGCTTCGGCCCACTCACCCGCCTGCGCGCCGCGTTCGACCTGCGCACCGCCGCCCACACCACCCGCCAACGCCTCGAAGCCGCGCTGGGCACCACCGCCCACGCCCTCTTC
>CAZTLX010000197.1:0-7848 GCA_964614575.1 uncultured Phycisphaeraceae bacterium
CCCAGCCCCCACACCCCAGCCCCCGCATCCTCATCGTGCGCCCCTCGGCGCTGGGCGATGTCTGCCGCACCGTGCCCTGCCTCGTGTCGCTGCGCAAGGCCTTCCCGGCGGCGCACCTCGACTGGCTGGTCAACGCCCCGTTCGCCCCCGCGATCGCCCCACACCCGATGCTCGACGGTGTCGTGCCGTTCCACCGCAAAGACTTCTCCCTCGGCCGGGGCCTGACGCTGGCCCGCCGTCTGCGCGACGGGCGCTACGACGCGGTGTACGACCTGCAGGGCCTGCTGCGCTCGGGCCTGCTCACGTGGCTGACCCGCGCCCCGCAACGCGTCGGCTTCGCCAACGCGCGCGAGGGCGCGGCGCTGTTCTATAACCGCAAGCACGCGATCGATCCGGCGATGCACACCGTCGATCGCATGCTCGGCCTGCTCGAAGCCGCGGGCATCGAACCGGTCCGCGACATGCGGCTGTACGTCGGCGCGCAAGACGCGGATTGGCTCGACACGTTCATCGCCGAGCACGGGCTGCACGATGGATTTACCTGCCTCGCGCCGACCGCGCAGTGGCGCTGCAAGTGCTGGCCGATCGAGCGCTACGCCGAGCTGGCGCGTTCGCTCGAAGGGCCGATCGTCGTGCTCGCCGCGCCGCACGAGCAAGAGCAGGTCCGGCCGCTGCTTGATGCGCTCGGCGAGCGGGCGGTGCTGCCGAAGACGACGGTGGGGCAGTTGATCGCATTGCTCTCACGCTGCCGGTTGCTGGTGTGCAACGACTCGGCGCCGCTGCATATCGCGGTGGCGTTCGGCAAGCCGATCGTCGGCGTCTTCGGCCCGACCGACCCGGCGCTGGTCGGCCCGTACCGCCGCCCCGAGGCCGTGGTCCAGCCCCCGGATATTTCCCCCGCGCAGATGCAACGCTACCGAAAGCACAAGGATGATCAGTCGCTCATCGCCCGCGTCACGGTGGCGCAGGTCCGCGACGCGATCGCGACGCAACTTGACCGGCGGGCTGATTGACGTTTAGGTAGGAACATGCCAAAGCATCCCCGCCCCAACATCATGCTCCTGATCGCCGAGGACACCGGCCGCCACCAGGGCTGCTACGGCGATGATTACGCGTGGACGCCGAACCTCGACCGCCTCGCCGCCGAGGGCTGCCGCTACACCAACGCGATCACGCACACGCCGGTCTGCGCACCCAGCCGTTCGGGCATGGTCACCGGCATGCACCCGTGGACCTTCGGCACGCACCAGATGCGCTCGACGCTGATCAACCCGCCGCGGCTGTTCACCCACGAGCTGCGGGATGCGGGCTACTTCGTCAACTGGAAGACCAAGACCGACTTCAACTTCCAGCCGCCCGCCGACTTCGCGAGCACCGATGAGAGCTGGTTCGAGACCGGCAAGCTGCCCGGCGGTGAGCAGCCGTTTCTCGTGTGCCACAACTTCGGCATCACGCACGAGTCGGGCGCGTGGGATGTCACGGGCGAAGCCCCGGCGATGACGCCGTTCGCGCAACGCACCGCGTCGCTGCCCGATGAGCATCGCCACGACCCGGCGAAGGCACCGGTCCCGCCGTACCTGCCGGATACGCCGGACGTGCGACTGGAGATCGCCCGGCACTACGACAACCTCTCGGTGCAGGACCAGCAGATCGGCCGGGCGCTGCGGGTCCTCGAAGAATCTGGGCAGGCGGATAACACGATCGTGATCTACCTGTCCGACCACGGCCGGGGGCTGTGCCGCGAGAAGCGCTGGTGCTACGAAGCGGGCATCCACCTGCCGTTGATCATCAAGTGGCCCCCCGGATTTTCTCCTTCGCCATTCCAACGTGGCACAACGGACGACCAGCTCGTCGCGTGGGTCGATATCGCGCCGACGATCCTGTCGCTGTGCGGCGTGGCCATCCCCGAGCATTATCAGGGCCGCGTGTTTCTCGGTGAGGGCGTGAGCACGCCCCCGCGCAAGTACGCGTACGCCGGGCGCGACCGGATGGATGAGCAGTTCGACCGCGTGCGTGTATGCCGATCGAAGCAATACCTCTACATCCGTAATTTCTACCCGCTGATCCCGTACATGCAGCGGAACAAGTACATGGAGAACGGGCTGACGACACGCGCCCTGCGCGAGGGCCGGGCGGAGAACACGCTCACACCGATCCAGGCGCAGTGGATGGCCGACCGCAAGCCGACCGAAGAGCTGTACGACGTCGAGGCCGACCCGCACTGTGTCCATAACCTCGCCAACGAAGCAGCCCACCGCGACACGCTGCTCGAACACCGCCGCGAGCTTGAGCGCTTCCTCGAAGCGCACGGTGATTTAGGCGCGACCCCCGAGGCCGAGCTGATCGCCCGCGGCCTGCTGACCAATCGGCTCGAAGATGAATACCGCCCGCGCATCGAACCGCTGCCCGAGCGTTACCGGATCGGCCGCGGCGACACCGTGCTCACCGGCGAGGAAGCCGTGGAACGCTACGGCCCCATGCCCACCCCCTGAACCATTCACTCTTCTCTGCCCCCAAGCCCGCTGATGCTTCGCGCAGCGAAGCTTCGGCGGGATCCCGGCACGATACCAATTGCATCGCGCAACGAACCGGCCCACAATCTGCCCATGCCGCTTCCCCCGCCCGACACCGCCGACGACCTGGAGCTGGTCCGGCGGTGCAACGAGGGGGATGCCGCGGAAGCCGAGGCCGCGTTCACCGCGCTGTATCACCGCCACCGCGACTACGTCCACCGCCTCGCGCTGCGTTACAGCGGCGGGCAAACCGACCTGGCGCTCGACGTGTTGCAGGAGACGTTCACCTACCTGCTGCGCAAGTTCCCGCCGACCGGCGAGGGGCTGACGCTGACCGCGAAGCTCACGACGTTTTTGTTCCCGGTGGTCAAGCACAACGCCCTGGCCGCGCGGCGCAAGGCCAAGCGCTTCACACCGCCCCCGGAAGATGGCCCCGACCAGCCGGCCCCGCCGCCGCATCACGCCGGGCACGAGCCGGACGATTTCCAAGCCCTGCTCGCCGGCCTCTCCGAGGAACGCCGCGAGGTGCTGCTGCTGCGTTTTGTCGACGGCCTGAGCCTCGAAGAGATCGCCGAGGCGATGGCGATCCCCGTCGGCACCGTCAAAAGCCGCATCCACCTCGCCATCAAGCAACTCCGCGACGACCCGAGCATCCGCGATTTTTTCGACCCCTGACCCCCCCGGAAGTAGCCCCCCAAGCCCGCCGATGCGAGCGCAGCGAGTTGTGGCGGGGTATCAGCCACGGATCAACCCCAAACCCCATGAACCCCACGCCCCGCCCAGCGCCTGAACCTGAAGACGACATGCCCGACCCCGCCCCCCAGTTCGACCAGCTCCCTCCGAAGCTGACCGCCGCGCTGCGCGAAGCCGAGGGCGACCTGCCGCCGGTGCCGCCGACGGTTGACCACGCCATCCTCTCCCAGGCCCGCGCCCACTTCGCCCCACCCCACGCCCAACGCCCACCCGCCCCCGGAAACGCGGGCGGGGCCTCCACCGCCGACGCCGGGCCGTACCGCTTCCCCCGCCGCCTCTGGTGGGCCGTGCCCCTCGCCGCCGCGGCGGTGATCGTGCTCAGCTTCTTCGCGGTACAGACCGTCCGCTGGATGAGCGACTTCGGCGACGCGGCCAGAACCCCCGTCGCGCTCGGCCCCGGCTCACCGGTCGAGCTGGCGTGGGATGTGGACCGCTCCGGCCGCCTCGACATCCTCGACGTGATGATCCTCGCGAAGAAACAGGAAGCCGGTGCGGCCCACATCACGCCCGCCATCCTCGACGACCTGACCCAACGCATTGTCGCGCTGGATAAGGTTGCCGCTCAGCTTCCGGGGGTGCGCGAAGGCGCGGTGCTCGCCTGGGTGCGTCTCGATCAAGCCGAAGGGAGGCGAAGCTGATGCGCCGCCTCAAACTCATCGCCCTCGGCTACCTGCTCACCCTCGCCATCGCCACCCCGCTGGTCCTCGCTCAGCCCGCGCAAGAACGCCCACCCGCGCCCGGAAGGGTTACCCCGGGTGCGACCACGGAACTCCACCAACCCACCTTCCAAACCCTCGAAATCTACCTCGACCCGCAAGGCAGCCCGCTCGGTGCGTATCAATTCGAGCTCACCGAAGCGCACGGCCGCATGACCGTCGTCGGCCTCGAGAACGGCGAACACCCCGCGTTCGCCCAGCCGCCGTTCTACGACCACGCGGCCGTGAGCAGCGGCCGCGCCGACCGCGTGATCGCCGCGGCCTACTCGCTGCGGCCTGCCGCGTCGCTGCCGACCGGTCGCACCCGCGTCTGCACCGTCCACGTGCAGCTCACCGGCGCCGGCGAGCCGGAGTTTGAGCTGAGCCTCGTCGTCGCCGGCAACGCCGAGGGCCGACCCATCCCCGCCACGATCGAGTTCGAATGATGCACCCGCCGCGACACATCCCGACGACCCCGCCGCTCGCGGCTTCGCGCGAACGCATCGCCACCGTGCGACAAACCGGCAAGCGCGCGACCATCAACCCCCGGTTGCTCCTGCTCCTCGCCCTCCTGTTCCCCGGCTGCGCCGTCGAATACCAGCGCCCCGACATCACCCAAACCACTCTCACCCCGCACAGCCCGCACGATACGCGGCCGCCGCAGCATCAAGCCGATGAAGTCTGGATCATCGCCCGCGCCCCCGGAACCGCCCCCGGAACTGCCCCCGCAGCCACCGACGCGCCCGCGACGGATCATCACGCCATCGATGCTGCGCTGGTACGCGTGAGTGGTGACGACGCCGACCAACCGCTGCCGCTGGTCGCCGCGTCAGTCCGCGCCACGATCCGCGGGCTGACCTGCGATGTCGCGCTCACCCAGCGCTTCATCAACCCCTCCACCCGCACCCTTGACGCCGCGTACCGCTTCCCGCTGCCCGCCGACGCCCGCGTGCGCGAAATTGTCATGGTCATCGGCGACCGCCGCATCCGCGGCATCTTCCGTGCGCCCGATGAAGCGCAACGCTTGTATGCCGACGCGAAACAACAGGGCTACCGCGCCTCGCTCATCACCCTCGGCCGCGACAACCTGCTCACCCACCGCATCGCCAACCTCGCGCCCGGCCGCGCGATCGATATCGACCTGACCTACCGCCACACGCTCGAAGAACGCGACGGCGAATACCGCTTCGCGCTGCCGAAGCTGGCCGGGGCCGCGGGCCTCGACCGCGGCGCGTTGGAGGTGGCGATCGACCTGCAACCCGGCGTGGCGATCACGGCACTCAAAAGTTTTTCCCATCCGATTGAACGCGAAGCACTCGACGCGACCTCTATGCGTGTGACCCTTGCTGATGGCGATACCGCCGCCTTCGATGATCCGTTCGACCTGCGGTTCCGCGTGGCGCAGGGCGCCCGGCTGGCCCGGGCCGCGGATCACGACGAGCTCGGCCACAGCACGACGCACGACGCCGCGATCGCCATCGACGCCTCGCGGCCGACCGATCACTGACCCGTTCCCCGGTTTTCTTTTCAGGAGCTTGACCATGCCGCGTCATCCCCGCCTGCGCCTGTCCTGCGCGCCCCTCCTCTGCCTCGTGATTTTCGCCACGGCCCTCATGGGTTGTCAGGCTTCGTACCAGCGTGTCGCGCAGTACGATGCGGCAAGCCCCGCCGCGATCGAGCGTGCGCCCGCTTTGCCCGCCGCGCCAGCTGCGCCCGGCAGCATCAAACCCGCCGCCCATCGCGACGCACCCGTCCCCGCCCCCGGAATAGAACGCACACCCGTTCCGGCGGCAGGGAAACAAGCCAGTGTGCCTCCCGCACACTCCCGCCAGATCATCTACACCGGGTCGATGACCCTCACCACGCCCGACGCCGAGGACGCGATGCTCCGTATCCAGCGCGAGGCCGAGGCCCTCGGCGGGTTCCTCGGCAAGTGGGAGTCCGGCGTCATCACCATCCGCGTGCCCGTCGGCAACTTGCGCGAGGCGATCGCCCGCATCGAGAAGCTCGGGAGCATCACCGACAAGAAGCTGGCCGCGCTCGATGTCACCGACCAGGTCCGCGACCTCGAAGCCCGCATCCGCAACGCCGAGGCCATCCGCCAACGGCTGGTGGCGCTGGTCGAACGCTCGGGCAAGATGGAAGAGCTGCTCAAGGTCGAGCAGGAGCTGGCCCGCGTGACCGAAGAGAAGGAACGGCTCGAAGCGCAGGTTCTCGCGCTGCGCGAGGGCGCGGCGTTCTCCACGCTCGCCATCCGCGTCATCGAGGCCCAGCCCCAGCGCAAGCCGACCTACAGCGTGAACCTGCCCTTCGCGTGGATCAACCACATCGGCACCGACCTGCGCGCCGGGGGCGGCGACTTCGGCGCGGCCCAGCGCAAGCTCGGCAGGGGCGTGACCGTGGACCTGCCCGACGGCTTCGTCCGCTTCCGCCAGGACGAGTACCGCACCATCGCCATGTCCGCTTCGCAGGTGATGATCAAGGTCAGCCGCCACGATAATTACGACAAAGCCGACGCCGCCTTCTGGACCCGCCTCGTCGAGCGCCACTTCCGCAAGAGCGGCCTGATCGACGTGGTCGGACAGGACGTGTTGCCGGTCCGCGACAACAAGTCGGCCGTGGTCTTAAGAGGCACGCGCGCCTTCGGCCAGGGCGACTTCAACTACCTCATCGCGACGGCGGTATCGGACGACCACGTGTACACCTACGAAGCCTGGGGCCCCGCCGAAGACTTCGCTCTGACGCTGGGCCAGATCGAGGCATCGATCAAGACGATGAAGGCGAGCTCGGGGTGGTAGTCCACACGGAAGCCGCGTAGGTCAATCCGTCGTCTCCGCAGTCCAAGAACCACAGGCCTAAAACGCGGAGACATGGAGGGGCAGAGACGCGGAGGCGCGACCGCGGCCGGGTGCCACGGCTTTTAAGCCGTGCCTGCGGTGTGCGAACCGGCTTGCGGCACGGCCTGAAGGCCGTGGCACCCGGCCAGCGCTTCATGTCCCCTAACGTTTGGCATAACCGGGCCGCCGCAGTTGATGCTCTACTTGAAAACGCGCGATCGGCGGCTCCGCGTTCATGCCATTGTTATTTGCCGTCGACCTCAATTAATGCCAACGCATCAGCAGGCTTGTATGCGGTCTTGCATTTAAAGTAGTCGTCAAACTTCAGATTACCGTCTTGGATCAGATGATGCAAAGCACGTTCGGTGAAGAAAAGATCGCAGTACGGCAATGCGGCGATTGCATGACGAAAGTCAAACAGATCGTTCGGTTTGTATTTGCGGTTTTTGTCCCATCTCAAAGCTGCGTGGAGCCCCGCACCGATGCGCAATGACGGGAATTGATGCGTCACTTTGTTCAGTCGAAACGCGTGGTAGATCATATTCGCAAGCATTTGACCGCTAGACATGTTTTGCTGCTCTAAATCCGTGAGTTCGTTGCCGGTATCTCGCTTGTAGATGTACTGGAATAGGTCACAGAATGTGTCCTTGTGAACGTCCAGAATTCCTTGAACCTCGGAAAGGAATACAGCCTTGAACGAGGAGTGTTCGTCAATGTGGGCGAATTTGCCCGCATTCAGATCACCGGAAATGTCTTCAAACGGTGATTCTTTCGCGGCGGCTTTGTCGAGCCCCATTGCATTGAGCATATCTTCGAGACCGAGCGTCCACATGTGATCGGCGAATGACTTTTGCATCGCCATGTTCATGTTATGCGGCATTTCATAGCAGTCAGGAGATACGAAGCCGAGCAAGTATGCCGTCTTGGTCCAGACGAGCTCATTCAATTCGTAAACTGCGTCTTGTGACTTGCGGGAAGACTCAACGAAGTGAAAGACTTGGCAGATTCAATTCCGAAGCGCAACACCGGGTAAAGCGTTGAGGACCTCGG
>CAZTLX010000198.1:0-7781 GCA_964614575.1 uncultured Phycisphaeraceae bacterium
TTCCGGGGGAATCGTTAACTGGGTCACGCGATCCGGGCGACCATGCGTTAGAATCGGGGGATTGCCTTCGATTTGATTTTCTTGGTTCGACGCGATCAGGTTTGTCCTCGGACAGGCCGCCGGAGACGCCCTAATGTGTATTGAAGACCGGGGCCGCTGCGCCCGCTGTATTCGCCGCTTCTGTCGCGACATGCTGTGCTTCGGGCTAATCAGTCTCACGGCAGCCGTTCACGCTCCGGCCCAGAGCGACAACCCGCTGCTGAATCCGAACGCGAACGCGCCGGCGCTGACGCCCGAGCCCGTCCCGGCCGATCCCAATGCCCCGGCCCCCGAGACGGTTCAGCACCTGGACCTCGAAGCCCTGTTGTTAGATGAGCGCGTGCTCTCCGGGCAGATCGACGACCCGGTCTGGCAGTTCGAATCCGCCACCGGCCGCCGGCTGGTGCAGTTGCCGATCCGCATCGACCGCGTCGCCGGGGCCGTGAAACTCGACCAGCCCGCGGTGCAGTTGCGCGGCGGGCGGTTCGTCGGCTGGCGCATCCTGCTCGATGATCAGGACAACGCCTCCAGAAATCGGAGGGCGCGCGGCGGTGCCCGCGCCGGCGACACGCGGGATCTAGACTTCTCCGACCCGCTCCTGATGGACCGCGACTTCGATTTGGGCGGGCCCGTGCAGCGCGAGGCCGATGCGGCAGCCGGCTACGAGCGTCCGGGGGAGGTTCCCCAGGGTGCGCCCCGCATCAGCCGATCGGTCACGCTCACGCCCGCGGGCACGGTGCGATGGGACTTGGACCGTGCCTTCGGCGGCGCGGAGGTCAAGACCGGCAACGATCCTTACCTGCTGCGCCTGCGCCCCGACCGCATGAAGGAACTGGAGCCGCAACGCCCCGAGCGCAGTGAACGCCGGGCGAACGAAGACATGCGCACCTATCAGCAGCGCGCCCGTGAGCAGGACCTGGCCTACCGCGATGAGCAGCGGGCGTTCCGCGACCTGCGTGACCTGGTGCGCGAGCTGCCGGACACCTTCGAAGTTGCACAACCCGCGCGGCTGTGGGCGATCTACGACATGACCGAAGCCGTGCGCGACCTCTCGCTCGACGGCCCGTCGCCGCTGCCCTGGCGCATCAGCTTCGACGCCTTCGAGTCGCTGCGCGAAACCGCGAAGATGAACGTCGGCAACGAGATCCGCTTCGAGGACTACAAAAAGATCAACCGCCTCGACCCGATCGCCCGCGACAGCCACCCCTACTCCCACCGCGTGCTGGCCTTCGCCCTCTCCGATGCCCAACTCATCGGCAAGGCGCAGCCCAAGGACCCGCTGCACCGCCTGCTCGAACAGGTCATTGCCGGGCCGGATGACACCGCGCGGCGGATCGTCCTCGCGGATCTGGTCACGGCCGTGCCGCCCAACCCGTCCACGCGGATGCTTCTGGCCGACGCCGCCGAATACCTCACCCCGCAGATGAAGCTCGCGTCGCTGCGCGGCACGCTGGGCGAGATCGCCCGCGACCCGCAGCAGACCCAGGCCGCCATCACCGCCGCGGCCGAAGCCCTCGCCGACCCGCAAGGCCCGCCCGCCGGCGGCGTGCTCGAAGCGCTCGGCGCGGCGCTCGGCACCCGCACCGAGTCGTACCCCGCGGTGATCAACGGCATCAACCTCACCACGCTGCCCGAGGACCGCCGCGACGAAGCGGTCGCGTACCTCATCCGCACCGCCGGCCAAAGCCCGCTCTCGGCGATGTGGCTCGCCGGCTCGCTGCTCGGCTCCAATGACCCGGCCGTCGTCCAGCGCACGCTCGAACTGATCGCCGCGGCCGGGCCCGGTTCCGCAGCCATCGGCACGATCGCCGAGGGACTCACCACCACGCTCTTCGGCCCGCCCACCCGCGAGGCACGCAACCGCCTCGACCTCACCCTCGACCAGCCCCTGCCCCTCGACTCGCCCAGCCACCCGCTGTTCCGCTCGCTCAACTCCGGCAACCCCGAGCAGCGCGAGCTGGCGTGGCGTGCCCTGCCCAACTTCGCCCTGAGCAACGCCGCGCCCGGGCGACGTGGCAGCACGCCCGCCGAGCCCGACGCCGGCGACCCGCTGGACATGATCATGCTCTCGGCGCTCGGTCGTGCGCAGACCCCGCCACAGGTCGTCCCGTTCGTCGCCAACCTGCGGGATGAGCCGCGCAGCACCGCGGCGCTGATCCGGCTGGTGGTCGAGGCCGACGCCGACGCCTCCCGCCGCGCCGCCCAGGCGTTGTTCGGCGACGCGCAGCGCCGGCTGGTCGAGCCGATCGGCCAACTGGCCGCCAACGATCGCCAGACCTTCGCCGCACGCATCTACCAGTCCCGCACCAACCACACGCCGCTGGTCGTCGGGCTGATGCGTGAGCCGACGACCGGCGGATCGAGGCGCTCCGGCGGCTTCGTGAACTGGTTTGCCGCACGCGTCTTGGCCGGCGACCTGCCGACCCCGGCCGAGTGGGCCGCCAGTGCCCCCAACGACGAGGCGATGCTCAACTTCGCCGCCTCGCGTGATGAAGCGTTGGCCGCCGGCGCGGTGGCCGCGCTGGTCGCCGGGGCCGGCGGCGACACGCTCACCGCCCAACGGCTGGTCGATGACTTTGCCGCCACGGACGACCGCACCGTCGCCGGGCTGACCCTCAAATGGAACGACGCCCGCAAAGACATCTACCGCGCCCGCATCAAGCAGGCCGAGGGAAGCTATCGCCTCGTGCTGCTGATCCCCGAGCACGCCCTGATCGGCGGCGGGACGACGAACGCCGACCCCAACAACCCCGGCCCTGGGCCGATCGACGACGACCCGACCCGCGGCCCGGGCGGCATCCCCTTGCCCTTCAATCCGGAGCAACCCGCCCCCTACACCGGCATCGACCCCGACGACCCCAACGCTCCGCCGGCCGTCCCCATGAACAAACTCGTGCTCGGCGTGATCGACCTGCTCGTCCAGGGCGATCAGGTCCGCCTCAGCAACGACATTGTGCCCGTCGAGGTGCCCGGCGATCGTCTGGCGATCCGCGTCACCTCCCTCGTCGGCCTCTCCCGCTTCGGCGAGGCGGCCGACCTCAAGCTCGATCTGGTCACCGACCCCGTCGATCTGCTGCCCCACGACGATGGCACGTGGCGCGGCAGCTTCGACCTGCCGCCCCACGGCCCCGCCGAATTCCGCCTCGAACCGACCGAAACCGTCGAGTAGGCACCACCACCACCGACGCAGACTTGCTGCGCCACCCCCGCCAAATCACGCAAGTCATTGCAAACAAATTATTTAAATGAATTGATTGCCGAATCAAGCCCCCCCCCGCCCCCTCGCCGACGAATCTAAACCGAATCCTCATGCCGATTTCCGTTGACCTGCCCGCCTGAAGGGCGTAATCTGAAGACATACCGCTTCTACAGGAAGCATCACGGATCGTGGGGACAAACACAGCTTCGGCACTTCGCCGAGGAGAGGACATTCCAGGATGGGGACCATTCAATCGATCGTTCGTCTGACCTGCGGGGCGCTGATTGCCGTCGTCACGACTTCTGCCTCGGCCGTGTCGATTAACTAAGGCAACTTTGTCGGCAACACCGTCATCTACACCGATGTGACCGAAAGCTCGGGCACCGATGGCCTGCCGCTCTACAACGCGCCGAACATCTCCGGCGACGCGCTGGACTTCGACCCCACCTTCACTTCCTTCTCCAGCGGCGCGGCGGGCACCGACATCACCGACGGCCAACTCTCCATCGGCATCACCGCCATTGCCGGCAACTTCATCGACCAGATCCTCTTTCAAGAGGCGGGCGACTTCACCCTCGTGGGCCTCAGCGGCAACGCGTTTGCCTCCATCTCCGCATCCTTCTTCGTGAACGTCCTCGAAGTCGATGGCGTCGCTATCACTCCGATCAATCTCAATACGTCGATGACCTTCAGCCCCGGCACCGGGCTCTACCAACTCACCGGCAACAACCCGGTCTTCGACGACATCTGGACCGGCAGCCTGCTCATCGACATCACTCAAGCCCTGATCGACAACAACGTGCCGTTTGTCAACGGTGCGACAAAGGTGTCCGTCAACTTCGACAACACGCTCGCCACCGGCTCCGAGGCGGGTACCTCCGCGTTCATCGCCAAGAAGGATGTCGGCGGCGTCGGTATCACCGTCGTCCCCGAACCCGGCAGCATCGCCCTGTTCGCGATGGGCCTGACCGCGATGGCCTGGCGTGCCCGCCGCCGAGGCCGCTGATCCGGCACACGCACACCCCCGCGCCGTTCAAAGCCCCGCCAAGCGTGGGGCTTTTTCTTTGCGCGCAGAACTCCAGGTGTGGCGTCGCGCGTCGGCGACACATCACACGGTGGTCGAGGGTCACGGGCCAAAGGCAACGCCCCGGTGCGTGACGCCGGGGCGTGGCCAGTCGTTTCATGATCAGACCCGAAAGTCATTTACGGCATCAGCGTATCGTCGTCGTCGTGCTCGTCGTCGCGCTCGTTGGCCGACTGCTCTTCGAGCATCTTACGGAGGTAGTTGTTTTCACGGCGGGTGGCTTCGAGGTCGAAGACCAGGTACTTGATCGAGAGGCGCAGGTGGTCCATCGATTCCTGCAACTCCCCCACCGTGGCCCGCAGCTTCTCCTGGCGCTGGCGGGTTTTGTCGGCCAGCTCGGTGAGGCGGTCACGCTGGGCTTTGGGCAGCGTGGCGATCTCGCCCATCAACTCGGCCAGCTTCTGTTGGAAATCCTGCTCGTTCATCAAGGGTGGGCTCCGCGGCCGCGGCCCGGTGTGGGCACGGCTTCTACGTGCAGCAAACCACATCGGCCCCGCGGCGTCAAGCCCACGTCCGCCCCCGCCCCGATTTTCAATTAAGTTTTGTAATTATAGATGCTTAGAAGATGAGCCGGTGCGAAGGCTGGTTATCCGATCGCCGTGTTGTGGGGTGGATGTTGCCGATACACAACACCCCCCGCCGGCGACTTGGGCGATTCAGCCCGCGGCCCGCTGCGGCAGGCCCGAACCCTCGGCGATGATCCGGCCGCGGCCGCGCTGCTTGGCCAGCTCCACGCGGACCAGCGCCGCATCCCAGGCGTCGAACGGGTTGCGACCGTCGGCCGGGCTCGAGCCGATGCCGATGCTCGCGGTCGCCTCGTAGCGCGTCCCTTCGGGTCCTTCGATCGGCTCGGCGCGCAGGACCTCGGCGATGCGTTCGGCGAGCTTCAACGCCCCCTCGACCCCCGCGCCCGGCAGCACGATGCCGAACGCCGGGCCCGTCTCGCGGCAGACAAACGTGTTGCGCCGGCACGTGCCCAGCACCCGGTCCGCCAGCCGCTTGAGCACCGCGTCGGCCCCGTCGTGGTCGAGCATCTCGTTGACCTGCGCGAAACGGTCCAGGTGGAGGATGATCACGGCACAGGGCTGGTTCGGCCGCCGCGCCTGCTGGCTCAGCAGGTGGTCGAGCTGCTCGCGGGAGGGCAGGCCGGTGACGCGGTCGGTCAGGTCGCTGCGCTGCATGTTCTCCGAGAGCTGGGCGATCTGCAGGCGTGCGGCCAGGAGCGGCGCGATGGTTTCGATGAGCATGATGTGCTGGCGTTCGAGCCGTTCGCCCGCCCGCCGCGCGATCCAGATCAGCCCCTGCGCATCGGATGAGCCACGCATCGGCACCGCGGCGATACTGGTCAGCCCGGCGTTGCGGGCGGCTTCGGCCCAGGGGGTCTTGACCTGCAGGTCGGTCCACAACGCCACGTCCCGCGCGCCCAGCACCCGCGGCATCAGGTCACGCTCGATCGACGCCACGAGCTTGCGGTTGGCATCCAGCAGGTAAGGCCCGTTGCCCCGGTGAAGGACCTGCAGGCATCGCTTGCCGCGATCGGCGGTGCGGATCGCGATGCCCACCGCATCCACCCCGATGCCGGCGAAAAGATGCTCCGCCGCGTGCTGCAGCAGCGGCTCGACCCGCGTGACATCGCAGAGCTGCGCCCCGGTGTCCTTGAGCACCTGCAACTGCCGGTTCTGCTGGCTGATCAGGCGTTGGCTGTGTTCCTGCGGCGTGGTTTCCTGCAACACCCACAACCGCCCCGCCGCCCCGCCGGTCACCTCATGCACCGGGATGCCCTGGAAGAGGAACACGCCCGCCCGCGTCTCGAAGCGCTCCTGCGCGGGGCGCTCGTGTTCCGCATCGATCTGCCGCAGGCGCGCGATGAACTGCTCGCGGTTGACCACGCCCAGCGTGTCCCAGAAGTCGGTGTGATCAAATCGCCGGCCGCTGAGCTGCTCGGGCCGCAACTGCAGCAGTGAGGCGAGTTGCTCGTTGTGGGCCGCGACCCTGCCCTCGCTATCGATCAACACGATCGCGTCGGACATGTGGTTGAGCACGAGGTTCAGCAGGCGCGTGCGGTTTTCCAGCTCACGCCGCAGGCGGCGCGCACGCGACACGTCGGTCAGCGACAGGCGATAGCTGCGCAGCCCGCCGTCCTCATCACGGTCGGCCACGGCTTCGAGGTTGCAGTCGAGCAGTTGCTCACCCACCAGCACCCGCAGCTCGCAGCCCGTGGCGTCGTGATAACTCAGCCGTTCAATCGTCTGCTGCAGCAGCGGCCGATCCGCAGGCGCGACCAGCAACGGCGCCGGTCGGCCGCACAAAGCCTTCGCGCTGCCGGCCTCGAAAAGCTCCGCCGCCCGCCGGTTCGCCTCGGTCACCTGCCCGTCGCTGTTGAGGCTCAGCATCGCCGTGGGCGCGTGGTCATACAAGCTGGCAAACGCGCGCTCGCGCTCGGCGAGGCGCTCGTTCGCCTGCGCCAACCGCTCCAGCATCTGCGCGATCGCCCGGCTCAGTTCGCGGAATTCGCCCGGCTGACGCTCGGCCAGCCGCGCAAACGGGGCCGGCCCGGCATCCACCCCGATCAATTCATTGAGTTCACACAACGGCCCGATGAACCACCGCCGCATGAACAACAAGCTCAACAGCAGCACCACCGCCAGCAGCAGCCACATCGTGCCCAGGCCGGTGTAGAGCTGCTGCCGCATCGCGGCGACCGCCGCCGGGCCATCGATAAGTAGTTCCAGCTCGCTGGTCTGGCCGTGATGCCGAAACGGTGCCCGCACGAAGGTCAGCCGATCCAGCGCCGGCCCGCCCCGCTGGCTGGTGCCGACCTCGCTTAGTTCCCACACCGCCGGGGGGAGATCGAAAGCCTTCCAGTCGCCGATGCTGATGGCGTCGCGACCGGGTTCGGTCAGTCGCGCGGCTCGGATCTGTTCGTCTTCGGTCACAAATGCCGCGAGCACCGCCGACCTCGACGTCGGCCCCGCATCCGACCGCAGCCCGAGCATCACGCTCTGCATGTTGCGCACGGTAATCGTCGTGTGCTGGCGCAGGTTCACCGCCAGCACCGCCTGGCTGCGCCGCCACTCGAGCACGCTCAGCCCCGCCGACACGATCACCCCGCCGATCAGCATCAAGCCGACCACACGGCCAACCACGGAATGCCAGGGTCCCACCGCCTTCATCGAGCCTCGCGTTCGTGCCGGATGCGACCGCCCCGTCCACCACCACCGCGGGCGCGATCGCACACGCCAGTACCTATGCCTATCGGTCAATCACCCCACCCGGTCAAGCCTCACCCCATCAGGAAACCCCCCACCCCCAAGCCCGCCCATACGCTGCGCAGCGGAGCTTGGCCGGGTTATCCTCCCCTCATCCAATAACCAGCCCCCGGATCCCCGGCCCCCCCGGATCCCACGGAGCACCCCCATGCCCCTGATCGACTGCGACCGCGCCCACGCCGACGCCATC
>CAZTLX010000199.1:0-7756 GCA_964614575.1 uncultured Phycisphaeraceae bacterium
ACGGAAGCGGTGCTATAGTCGAGAAGCAACAACCCCTATCGCGGAGGCCGCGGAGATACAGAGATCGCGGAGTTAAAATCAGGAGGCAGTTGATCTCAGCGGCCTCCGCGCCTCCGTGTCCTTCGCGATGAATCTTCAATCGAAAGCGCCACACATGCGAACCGAACGCGACTCGATGGGCGAGATGCAGGTGCCGGCCGATGCGCTCTACGGCGCGAGCACCGCGCGGGCGGTGGAGAACTTCCCCATCGCCAAGCGCCCCCTGCCGCCGGCCGTCATTCATGCCTTCGGCCACCTCAAGGCCGCGTGCGCCCAGGCCAACAAAGACCTGGGCAAGCTAGACCCGAAACTCGCCGACGCCATCATCGCCGCCGCGAATGAAGTCGCCCAGGGCAAGCACGACGCGCACTTCCCCGTCGATGTCTATCAGACCGGCTCGGGCACCAGCACCAACATGAACGCCAACGAGGTCATCGCCACGCTGGCCAATCGCCGCCTGCAAGCGTCTGATCAAGCGGGGAAAAACCTTCCGGGGGTCCACCCCAACGACCACGTCAACATGGGGCAAAGCAGCAACGACACGTTCCCAACGGCGATGCATATCGCCGGTATTCAAGGATTAACTCAAGACCTTATTCCTGCCCTCAACAAACTCTACAAAGCTTTGCTCGACAAAGCAGCGCAGTGGGATTCGATCGTGAAAACCGGGCGTACTCACTTGATGGATGCTACGCCGATCCGAATGGGTCAGGTATTTCAAGGATTTGCGGCTCAATTGGTATCAGGTATTCCGCGTGCCCAGATCGCCAACGACTGCATGCTCCGCAATTTTCCAATTGGAGGCACGGCTGTCGGTACCGGCATCAACACCCACCCTGATTTTGCCAACAAAGTGCGTAATCTGATCGCAGATCGCCTGCATATCAATGATGTCACGCTTCGTGAGGCCGAGTTCAATCACGTCGAAGCTCAATCCGCCAAAGACTCCTTCGTCGAAGCCCACGGCCACCTCAAAACCATCGCCGTCTCCCTCTCCAAGATCGCCAACGACATCCGCCACCTCGGCAGCGGCCCGCGCTGTGGGATCGGCGAGCTCATCCTCCCCGCGATCCAGCCCGGCTCGTCCATCATGCCCGGCAAGGTCAACCCCGTGATCTGCGAATCGGTCATGCAGGTCTGCTGCCGGGTCATCGGCAACGACGCGACCGTCACGATGGCCGGCATGGGCGGCGTCGGTTCCATCTTCGAACTGAACGTCGCGATGCCCGTGATGGCCGACGCCATGCCCGTGATGATCGACGCGTTCCTCGAATCGGTCACGCTGCTGACCAACGTCACCAACGTGTTCGTCGATAAGCTGCTGGTCGGCCTCGAGGTCAACGAGGCCCGCTGCGCCGAGCTGCTGGATCAGTCGCTGATGACCATCACCGCCCTCGCGCCCGAGCTGGGCTACGACCGGTGTGCCGAGCTGGCCAAGCGTGCGCTTCACGAGGATAAAACCATCAAGGAGCTGGTCACCGAGCTCAAGCTCATGTCGCCGCAGCGGTTGGACCAGCTCATGGACTACGATGCGATGACCCGCCCCACCGCCGAATAAGGGCCCCGGGATCGTCGTTGCCGAACTGCGAAGCGTTTGCCGTGGGCAACGCGGCTTTACCGCCCCATCATTGCTTCAAGCCGTTAAAAATACGTCACTTACATCATATTTACGCCTGGCGGACCCTCGCGTTTTATTTGTACATACTTTTGTACTTTTAGGGTTGACGCCGGGTCCATGTAGTATTATTATCTGTACATGGCAACCGGTTCTGATTCCGTGCTTGAATCGCCCCGACAGCGCACCTTTCGGGCGCTGCAGTCGTGGCTGGAGCAGGGGCGGTGGCAGGTCGGGGATCACCTGCCGCCCGAGCCTGACCTGGCGCGAGATGTGGGTGTCTCGCGGGGGACGCTGCGGGTGGCGCTCAAGCGGCTGGAAACCGAGGGGTGGCTGGAGGCGAATCGTGGCGTGGGCCGGGTGGTGATCCGCAAGCCGAAGGCGGTGCCCGCGGCGTTGTCGGGCACGGTGATTTTCGCGCGTATCCCCGGGCCGGAGGTCGCGGACCACGAGAGCCTGATCGAGCACGGCATCACGCAGCAGTTCCTTGAGTCCCGCGTCCACGTGCTGTCGGTCAACATCCTTAATTGCGAAGCCGACGACCTGTCGCGCCTGGTGGACCACCACCCGCTGGGCGTGGTGACGATGCACCGCGTGGGCGAGTCGCCGGAAGGCACCCGGGCTCTGCACGCGTTGGCGGACATGGGCTGCCGGGTGGTGGCGATGGGCGATGCGCCGGCGCTGCAGCGGTTCGACCGGGTCCTCAGCGATCACGAGGCCGGCGGGTATGAGGTCGCCCAGCACATGCTAAGCCAAGGGCGGACGCGCGTGCTTCGGCTGACCGATGCCGACCCGCAGGCCTACTACTGGGCGGCCGCGCGACGCAAGGGCTACGAGCGGGCGATGAGCGAAGCCGGGCTCGAGCCTTTGCCCGACATCCTGATCGATGAGCGGATGCCCGCGACGCTGGACTCGGCGGCGGCGTTCGAGAAGTATGCCCGACGCATCGCCGGGTGTCTGGTCCCCCACCTGCACGACCCGCATCGGGCCCAGGCCTTCGTGCTCGACACCGACCTGCAGGCGTTTTACGTGGCGGCGGCACTGCGGATGTTCAAGCTCGAGCCCGGCCGCGACGTGCTGCTGGGCGGCTACGACAACTACTGGACCACCTGCCCGCTGCGGCAGTGGGAGCCGGTCGGCCCCGACGTCACCGTGGACAAGCGGGAGAACCAGATGGGCCAGGCCATGGTGCAGGTGCTGCTCGATCGGCTCGAAGGCATGGGCAACGGCCCGCGCAAGACCCTGGTCAGGCCGGAACTGATTAACGTCAATCGTAACGCCGCCCTCGTCGGGTCGGCGTAAGTCTCAAGCGGCTGTGTTAGCCGCGATTTCATCGTCCTCATTTACGGAGGTTCATCAACATGTTCAAGCAATCAATGAATCGGAAGCTGGCCTGTCTGACCGCGGCTTGTGCCGCGATCACGTTTGGTACGATCGCCCAAGCGGCGGTATTCCAGACGATCCTGTCGGTGGATTTCAACCTTGACGAAGCTACTGACAGTCCCACACTGGCCGGCTTCAACGCCTTTAGTCTGCCAAGCACAGATGCGTCTTCAGGTACCATTGCACAGAGTTTCGGTGAAATGACCGTGACCTTAATCGGGGACACCACCACAAGCCTTAAAGGGCGTGACCGAGGGGAAGTAAGCGGTGGAGTTGGGTTCAATTACAGCGATCTGCATCGTGACTTTGTCCAAGGGCTCGAACGCACGGGAGCCCCTACGGATGCTGTGGCGACAACTGCTGCGACCGCGACTTCGTTTACGATCTCGGGTCTTGCCGCGAACACGCAACATCAGATCCAACTTTGGAACCTTGACAAGGACTTCAACAACGGAAATAACCTTTCTTGGTGGGACACCACCAATGGGACGGGCGACGACGCCGTGTTCATCGGAAGCATCGAAAACTCGACATCCCCCAACCCCGCGACCAACGACGACTTTAGTGTGACGGGCTTGGTCACGTCCGACGCGACCGGCACCCTCCGTTTCGGCGCGACCAACACCGCGCCGCAAGCTGTGTTCATTAACGGTCTGGAACTCGGGGTCATCCCCGAGCCCGGCAGCCTCGCGTTGCTGGGGCTGGGCAGCCTGATGATCCTTGGCCGGCGGCGCACCGCCTGAGTTTGGACTTTACCTCCCTCGCGGAGCGCCGCCTGACCGCGTCGCTCCGCTTTGATCGGCTTCCTCTGTTTCAGGAACTACGCCATGCGGCGCAAAGCCTTCACCCTCATCGAGCTTCTCGTCGTCATCAGCATCATCGCGCTGCTGATCGCGCTGCTGCTGCCGGCGTTGCAATCGGCCCGCAGCGCGGCCCGACGCATCGCCTGCCTCTCCAATCACAAGCAGAACGGCATCGCGATCCACGGCTACGCCACCGATCACCGCGACTTCGTGGTGTACGGCACCGCGCCGCCGTTCACCAGCTTCCGCTCCCCCACGTGGGACGGCGTGCTGATCGAACAGGGCTATACCACCGCGGGGTCGATGGCCTGCCCCGATGATCAGTTGAAGCCCACCTCCGGCGACGACCGCAGCTACGGGATCAACTGGGGCATCGCCGATACCGTCAACGGCGTCCTCGTGCCATGGCAAAACCGGCCAACCGGCAAGCCGATCACCGCCACCGAGCGGCCCTCGGAAATCATCCTCCTGGCCGACAAGTTCTCCGCCAACCCCGCCTTCGCCAATAACGAGAGCGTCAACTCCGCGATCAGTGTCGCCGCGCAACGCTACCAGGCCGGCGGCGCGCAGGGCATGACCTTCGCCCACGGCAACGGCTACAACGACCCGTCTTCCGACGGCGGCCTGCTCTGGGTGGATGGCCACGCCAGCACCACGCCCTACCGCAGTGACAACAGCACCGAAGACTGGCGTCTGTACTGACGCCCGCGGAGCGAAACGAAAGGATTGCGATGATGCCCACCGCCTGTTTATCACTACGCCAACTCACCGTGAGCCTGGCCATCCTCCTCGGCTTGACGCTGCCCTCGTTCGGCTCGGACGATTCGGGCCTGCACGCCTACGAAGGATTCGACTACCCGACGGGTCAGTTGCGCGATCGCGATGGCGGCGTGGGGTGGGACGGGCCCTGGCGGGATGCACATCAGCGCGTGGTCGCCGACGAGAGCCTGGCGTCGGAGTTGGGTGAAACCCCGCAAACCAGCGGCGGGCACGCGTTGCTGACCAATGGGGACTGGCCGGCCAAGCGTAAACTCGCCAAGCCCTTCGCCGTGGAGCCCGGCGTGTATTGGGTCAGTGTGATCGCCGCGAACGTCGATGGCGGGAAAGAAGAAACCTACGCCCGGATGGGGCTGGAGACCGCAACCGACAAGGGCGGCATGGGGCTGGTCAAGGCTCATAACGCGCCCAACTGGGGGATTGAAGCGGGCGGTCGCACCGTCCACTCCCGCGTCCCGGCCGACGAGCGAGCCGTGCTGCTGGTCGCCCGCCTGACGGTGAGCGATGAGCCGGAAGGTTCAAGCGTCGCGTTGTTCATTGATCCGGACCTGGGCCGCGAGCCGGTGACCCCGGACGCGGAAGTCTCGCGGGTGACGTTGCTGCCGATGCAGACCTTGATGCTGCGCTCGGGGGTGGGCAAGAAGGTGTTCGCCTTCGACGAGGTCCGCCTCGGCCGCACGTTCGAGTCGGTGCTGCCCCAGCCCTGATCCTGCTCTTCCTTTCACGCGACAGGACGCCTTGATGTACTTCAAGCAATCGGTCATTGGTTATTGCGCTTTGATTCCGGCTTGGGTGGTGTGCCTCGCCTTGGCGAGTTGCGCGTCGGCCGAACCGCTGCCGCTGCTGCTGGACCTGGACATGGAGCGCATCGAGGGTTCGGCGGTCCATGATGCCGGCCCGCTGGAGTTGCGGGGTGAGATTCGCAGCGGCGCGGTGCGTGAGGCCGATGGACGCCACGGCCGGGGGCTTTATTTTCCCGGCGAAGACCGCAACCTGGTACGGGTCACGGGCGGGCTGTTGAATCAGATCGGCTCGCCCTTCACGCTCTCGCTGTGGGTCAAGCCCGAGGCCCTGCCGCCAGACGATCATTCGGCAGGCATCCTCGGCAAGCGCCGCGAGTTCTGGCAGGACAAACCGTTTGTGCTGCTGATGGGGTCGGACGGCGCGTTGATCGTCGAGACGGGCAACGGCACGGAGAACGCCAACGCGATCCTGCAGAACGTGCTGCCGCTGCACCGCTGGACACACATCGCGGTGACCCACGAGGCCGGGGGCGACCGCATCATCTACATCAACGGTGAGGAAAAAAACCGCCAGCCCTTGCGGGGCACGCTGGCGGCAAACGATCAGGGGGTCCACCTCGGCTACGAGCATGGCAAGGATCAGCCCCACATCCGCCGGGCCCCGTTCAAGGGCTGGATGGACGAGGTGCGCGTGTACGCCGCGGCTTTGTCGGCCGAGCAAGTCCGCCGCGATATGGCGGGCCGCCCCGAGACGCGGGCGGCAACGGCCGAGGACTTTGCCGATCCGATCTTCATCGCGGAGCTGGTCCTCTCGCGTTTTGATCGGACACTCGGCTTCGCCAAACGCGAGGCCATGACGCGGGAGAAGGCCTACCGCCGCGGCGGGCCGGATGCGGTGGACTGGGTCCGCCTGACGCTCGACGGGCAGACGCTTTTCGAAGATGCCGCCGACGCGCAGGTGGTGCTGCCCCTGCGGACCGACCCGCTCAACCGCCCGCTGTTCATGCAGGAAGACGATCATGTGCTCGAGCCGATCGACCTACGGTTCCGCGCGCTGCTGTGGATCTGGGGCCGGCGCTACGTCTATACAATCGACCCGACCACGCGGAGCGATTCGCGGCGGATGGAGGTCTGGACATTCCCCGTCATCATCGCGTCGGATCAAGACGAGAAGATCACCGATGTCCGCGTGGCGATGGGCAACCAGGTGGTTTACCAGCGGCAGGAAGAGTTGGACTCGCTGACGCTGCTGTTGCCCCGCACGGTTGCCGATCGGCCTTATGAGGTAACGATCAACGGCGCGGAGCCGGTGCGGATACATGTCGGCCTCAAGCCGATCGAGCCGGGCGATCCGCGTGAGGTCGCCCTCAAGGTGGACGCCAAGGTCCCCGGCACCGGCTTCACGGTGCGCAGCCTCGACCGCCCCGAGGAGATGCCCAATCGCCAGGAGTGGCGGCTGGACCTGGCGGCGATGAAGGATGAGGGCACCAAGCTGCTTGGCCGCGAGCCGGCGGGTGGAACCCGCGCCGATGGCTTTGCGCGTTATCTCGGACTGGAGGTGCCGCGCTCCCCGGTGATGGTCCACAACGTGCATATGACCCACGGCATGTCAGGCGGGCACTTCTGGGGCAGCGCGCAGGGGCCCGATGCCGTCCACGCCGGCAACACCGCGTTCGGCGTGTTCGGCGATCTGGATGACTATGTCGATCACCTGCAATACCTGGGCATCGACCTGATCATCGAGCAGGCCAACGATCGCACGCTGGCGTTGACCGGCGATCGTTCGGTCGAGCGTTTCTTTGAAGCGTTGGAGAAGCGCGGCATCCGCGGGGGGCTAAACGTCAACGCGCTGCAGGATTCGAGCCTGCCGTTCTACGGGTGGAACCTCCCTGACTTCTGGGAGCCGAAGCTGCGTGAGATGCGTCTGTTGACGCAGCGTTTCGCGGGCTTTCGCAGCTTCGCGGCGGTGACGTACATGGGCGACAACGCGGGGTATGTGCCGTACTGGCACTGGGCGCCGCCGATCCCCAACCGTCCCTGGGCCGAGGCGATGAGCATCTTCTTCCAAGGCCAAGCGGTGACGATCCCGGTCGGGCCGCAGTTACCCGTGGACCCGAACTTCAACGAGCGGCGCGGCACGCAGCGGGAGTTTGTCGATTACATCCACCGCTACGACCAAACGTTTACACGGCTGGGGGAATACGGCGAAGCGGCGCGCGAGATCCGGCCCGACCTGTGGACCTCGACGCAAGGCTTCGGCAGCGCGCCCGGCGTCGGTGCCGAAGGCGGCTGGCCATGGGCGAGCCAGCCCGGCCGTGAAATCTTTGAGCACTTGAGTGTGCTGCAGAGCTACGACTGGGACGAAACCTACAGCGCCAAGCCGCTGCACAACGTTG
>CAZTLX010000200.1:0-7692 GCA_964614575.1 uncultured Phycisphaeraceae bacterium
GGTCTTCGGTGCCGAGGAAGTACGGCTTGAACTGGTTCATGCCGGCGTTGGCGAAGAGCAGCGTCGGGTCGTTGTGGGGGACGACGGGCGAGGACGGCGCAAAGGTGTGGCCGGCTTTTTCGACGAAGTAGTCGATGAACTGCTGACGGGTCTCGCCGCTGGTGGGCATGGAGGCACTCGGGGGTTGGGTTGGCGCGGGGGGCCGCGTGGTTGTTTCGAGCCGCGAAGTATAGCGGACGGGGTGCGCGGGCTTCAAAGCGGGGGCGGCGTGGATGTTTCGCGGAGCCGCATACGGCGGGGGCGTGGTCGCGATGCCGGGTGCTTACCGCCGTTGCCTACAGTAAGGCGATGAATCGCACCGCCTCAAATCAAGAGAAACCACACATCGTCGTGCTGGGTGCCGGTTTCGGCGGGCTGTGGTTCTGCCGGACGCTGGAATCGGACGCGCGGATCACGCTGATCGATAAGCACAACCACCACACCTTCCAGCCGCTGCTGTATCAGGTCGCCACCGCCGGTCTCGCGGCGCCGGATGTCACCGAGCCGATCCGCTCGATCTTCCGCAAGGACCGCCGCCTCACCTGCCTGATGGATACCGTGCGAGGCATCGACCTGGCCCGCCGCCGCGTCCGGCTCTGCCACAACGACATCGGCTACGATTATCTGGTGATCGGGCTGGGCGGCAGCGCGGCGTATTTCGGCCACGACGACTGGGCGCAGCACGCCCCGCCACTGAAGAACATCCGCGACGCGATGGCGATGCGCTGGAAGCTGCTGCATTGCTACGAGCTGGCCGAGAGCACCGCGGATGAGGCCGAGCGTCGCGCGCTGATGACGACGGTGGTGGTGGGCGGCGGGCCGACCGGGGTGGAGCTGGCCGGCGCGGTGGCGGAGCTGACCCGCGTCGCGTTCAAGCACGACTTTCGTAACCTCGATACCTCACTGGCGCGGATCATCCTCGTCGAGGCGGGCTCGCGGCTGCTGGATCAGTTTGACGAAGGCCTGGCGAAGCAGGCCGCGCAACAGCTCCAGAGCCTGGGCGTGGAGGTGCGCCTGGGCCACCGGATCACCCACATCGCGGCGGACCATGTCGAGCTGGACGATGGCTCGCGCATCGAGTCGCGCAGTGTGCTGTGGGGCGCGGGGGTCGCGGCCAACCCGGTCACCCGGACCCTGGGGCTGGAACTGGGCCCCGGCGGGCGCATCCCCGTCGAGCTGGACCTGAGCCTGCCCGGTCACCCCGAGGCGTTCGCGATCGGCGACATCGTGACGCTGCGTGACCCCAACGGCGTGCTGGTGCCGGGCCTGGCGCCCGCGGCGATCCAGATGGGCAAGCATGTCGCGGCGTTGATCGACCGGCGCATCGAGCGCGGTGGCGATCCCAAGCCCGACCCCCGCGCCCGGCCTTACACCTATCGCGACAAGGGGCAGATGGCCACGATCGGGCGTAAACGCGCGATCGCCCAGTTGGGGCGTTTGAAGTTCGCCGGCGGCTTCGCGTGGCTGATCTGGCTGGTGGTCCACCTGTTGTTCCTGATCGGGTTCCGCAACCGCGTGTCGGTGTTGTTTTCGTGGGTGTATGCCTACGTGACGTTCCGGCGCGGGGCGCGGATCATCTTTGAGGAGGGGTGCGGCCCGTATCGCCACGACGCGGACCCCGAAACCGATGAGCCGCCAGACGATGCGACCGCCTCTGACCCCGCCACAGCGGAGGCGGCGGCGGCGTCAAAGTCCGCGTCGCTCGCGTGACCGCCTTGCATTACGCGGTGAAGCCGCCACAATACGACTGCTCGTCCGGTGGGGATACGAAAGGCGGCGAGTTGTGGCGTCGGTCTGCTTCTATTTTCAGGTTCATCAGCCGCCCCGGCTGAGGCGCTACAGCGTCTTCGACTCCGAGGCCGACTACCTCGACGATGCGCACAACCGTGCGATCATGCGCCGCGTCGCCGAACGCTGCTACGTCCCCACCACCAGGATCCTCACCGAACAGGCCCGGCGGCACGGCGGGCAGTTCCGCGTGGCGTTTTCGATCTCCGGCTCGGCGATCGAGCAGTTCAAGTGGTACGCCCCCGAGGCGCTCGACGCCTTTGCGGAGCTGGCCGACACCGGCTGCGTCGAGTTCCTCGCCGAGACGTACCACCACTCGCTCGCCTTCCTCTATTCCAAGGCCGAGTTCGCCGAGCAGGTCGATCTGCACTGCGATGTGATCGAGGAGCACTTCGGTCAGCGCCCGCGCATCTTCCGCAACACGGAGCTGATCTATTCCAACGAGCTGGCGAAGTTCGTCGCGAGCCTCGGCGGGTTCTCCGGCATCCTGACCGAGGGCGTCGATCGCCTGCTCGAAGGCCGCAGCCCGAATTACCTCTACGAGGCGGCGGGCGACCTGCCCGCGGGCGTGGCGCGGCCGGTGCTGCTGCTCAAGCACTACCGCCTCAGCGACGACATCGCGTTCCGCTTCTCGGATCGAAGCTGGCCCGGCTGGCCACTCGACGCCGATAAATTCGCTTCTTGGATCGACCGCGATGCGGACGTCTGCAACCTGTTCATGGATTACGAGACCTTCGGCGAGCACCACCGCGCCGAGAACGGCATCCTCCAGTTCCTCGAAGCGCTGCCCGCGAAGATCCTCGCGCAGGGCAACACGTTCGGCACGCCCTGCGACCTCATCGAGCGATATCAGCCGGTCAACCGCTACGACGTGCCCCAGCCGATCAGTTGGGCCGACACCGAACGGGACTTAAGCGCCTGGGCGGGCAACGCGATGCAGTCCAGCGCGCTGCAGGAGGTGTACAAGATGGAGAAGAAGGTCAAGGAGACCGGCGACCTGGACCTGCTCGACGACTGGCGCCGCCTGACCACCTCCGACCACTTCTATTACATGTGTACCAAGTACTTCGCCGACGGCCAGGTCCACAAGTACTTCAACCCCTACGCCTCGCCCTACGACAGCTACATCAACTTCATGAACGTGCTGGACCACCTGCGCACGCGGATCGAGCCGGCCCGCGTGACGCCGGAAGGCTGAGGGAGTTGATCAGGCGTGCCGGCTTCAGCCGGCATGCAGGTCGGCTCAAGCCGGAACGCCCGAGGAATATTGTGGGTTCGTATCAGCGCGTCGCCTGCGCCTGTTCCGGTTTGTGCCCAGGGACGCCCAGTTCCCCCGCCATCCGTTCGACCACGCCCGGCAGCAGCAGCAACACCGAGTAGTGGTTGCCGTCGAAGCGCACGTGGCGTTCGTCGGGCAGTCCGATGGTTTCCGCGAGCAGGTCGGCGTTCTTCGGCGCGATGACGTTGTCCTGCCGGGCGGTGAACATCCACGTGCGCTGCGGGTCCAGGCGGTGGGCGATGCGCAGCGGCTCGACCGCCTCAAGCAACGCGCGCAGCTTCTCGCCTTCGTACCCGGCGTGCTTCATCGACGCGCGCAGCCGCGCGGCGTCGGCCTGGCCGTTATTCAGCGCGTCGAACGCGTCGCCGCCGGTGAGCACCAGAAACGTCTGGTCGAACGCGCCATCCAGCGCCGCCGCCGTCGCCGCGGCGAACCCGCCGAGGCTCGTGCCCTCGATCGACACCTTGCCCTCGCGGACCTGCGGCAGCGCGGCGATCACGTCGCGGGCGCGGCGGATGTCGGCGATGCCCTGTTCGCCGTTGAGCAGCGCCGTGACGCCGGTGAACCGCGGCGGGCCGTCGATGCGTCGGCCGTAGCCGGGCAACTCGATGACAAACGCATGGATGCCCTTGGCCGCGAGCCCGCGGGAGAGCATGCGGGCCAGCAGCAGCCGCGGGTGCAGCGAGTGAATCACCAGCACCGCGGGCGCTTCGACCACCGCCCCGCTCGCGTCGGTCGCGGCATACCACTCCAGCGTGACGCGGTCCTGCCGCTCGGTGCCGACCGGCCGGGGCGAGGCGAAGGTGAACTGTGCGTGAACTTCCGCAGCCGTGCCGGCGGAGCGGGTGACCGCAAACGTCGTGGGCTCCCATGCGATGCCGCGGAGCAACGCGCGGGCGGCGGGGTCGTCCTGATCGGTGATCTGAATATCCAGCGTGTCGGTGACCGGGTAGTTCGCGTCGGCCGGCGGTGCCTGCCCCGAAGCCGCCGCCCACGCGAAGCCCAGCGTGATCAACAGGATGTATGCGGCCATACGCATGGCGGGATTGTAGCCCGCGATCCGCCTTGCGGCCGCACGCGATGCCCCATGCCTGGCGGGGAGCACGGCCTGAAGGCAGCGGCACCCCGGCCCGGAAAACGAGCGATGGTTTATCCGCGCACCGCGTATGCCGCGTCATTCCAACGCAGCTCGTTCTTGATCTCACGCAGCGTTGTGGCTTCGTCGATCAGCAGGTATTCGACCTCCGCCATGTCGGCGAAGTCTTCGAGGTGCTCGGGGCGCAGCGCGATCGAGAAGCCGGTGTGGTGCGCGCCGCCGGCGTGAATCCACGCGGCGGCGGCGGTGTCGAGGTCCGGCCGGGGCTTCCAGAACGCGCGGGCCACCGGCAGCTTCGGCAAGTCCTGCGGCGGTTCGATGGCATCAACGACGTTGACGATCATGCGGAAGCGGTCGCCCAGATCGACGATGCTCGCGTTGACCGCGGTGCCGGGCGCGGCATCAAACACCAGCCGGGCCGGGTCTTCCTTGCCGCCGATGCCCAGCGGGTGGACCTCGACGCGGGGCTTGCCGGCGGCGATGGACGGGCAGATCTCCAGCATGTGCGAGCCGAGCACGCCGCGGCAGCTCGGGTCGAAGTGGTAGGTGTAGTCCTCCATGAAGCTCACGCCGCCGGCCAGGCCGTGGGCCATGACTTTCATCGAGCGGACGAGCGCCGCGTGCTTCCAGTCGCCCTCCGCGCCGAAGCCGAAGCCCTCGGCCATGAGGCGCTGCGACGCGATGCCGGGCAACTGTTTGAGGCCGTGGAGGTTCTCGAACGTGTCGGTGTATCCTCGGAACCCGCCTTCATTGAGGAACGAGCGCAGCGCGAGTTCGATGCGGGCCGCGTCGCGCAGCGATTCGTGCTGCTTGCCGCCCTTGGCGACGCCGTCCGCCAGCTCGTATTCGGCCGCGTACTTCGCGCAAAGCTCGTCGATCTGCTGGTCGGTGACGTTGTCCTGATGCGCGGCCAGGTCGCCGAGGCCGTAGCCGTTGACCTCGTAGCCGAACTTCAGTTGCGCCTCGACCTTGTCGCCCTCGGTGACGGCGACCTGTCGCATGTTGTCGCCGAAGCGGGCGAGCTTCATGTGTCGGCTGTCGTGCCACGCCGCGGCGGCGCGCATCCACGCGTCGAGCTTCGCGTGGACCGGCTTCTCCTGCCAGTGGCCGACGACGACTTTTCGGCGTTTTCGCAGGCGTGAGCAGATGAACCCGAACTCGCGGCCGCCGTGGGCCGACTGATTGAGGTTCATGAAATCCATGTCGATCGACGCCCACGGGATGTCGCGGTTGAACTGTGTGTGCAGGTGGCACAGCGGCTTGCTCAGCTTGCTGAGGCCGGCGATCCACATCTTCGCGGGGCTGAAGGTGTGCATCCACGCGATGAGTCCGATGCAGTTGGGCGCGGCGTCGGCGTCACGCAAGGCATCGCGGACCTGCTCGGGCGTGGTGAGGGTGGGCTTGCAGACGATCTTGACGGGCAGCCCGGCCTCGGCGTTCAGGCCATCGACGATGGCCTGCGCATCGGCCGCGACCTGTTCGAGCGTCTCCGGGCCATAGAGGTGCTGGCTGCCGACGATAAACCAGACCTCGTAACCGGTGAAATCAATCGTGCTCATGGTTATGTCCGTTCAGGTGCTGTGAGCTTTGAGTCTGTTGGCTTGGCTCACGGCTCATCGCTCATTGCTCCGTCAGCCCCGGCAGGTTCAACCCCGGGGCCAGCGTCATCATCTCCTGTTTCGCCATCTCCTGCGCGCGGCGCAGGCCCTCGTTGACCGCCGCGGCGATCAGGTCTTCCACCAGCGCCTTGTTGTCCGCGGCATCGGCGCTCTCGTCGGTTAGCGCGGCAAGCATCGACGGGTCGAGGCTGAGCTTGACCACCTCAAACCGGCCGTTGACGACCACCCGCACCGCGCCCGCGCCGGCGTCGGCCTCGACCGTCTTCTTCGCCAGCTCCGCCTGCACCTGCTCCATCCGCTCCTTGATCTGCTCGGCATTGCCCAGCAACGAAGCGAGCTGTTTCAAGTTCTTCATCTGATCAAACATGGGGAACTCCTTTTAACCGCCAAGACGCCAAGGACGCCGAGGAAAAAACTAGACAGGTTTTTAACCACAGATTGCGCAGCTTTCGCAGAAAAGAAGGCATTTTGGCCACAAGAAGGCACAAAAATAAAATGCAGTGGTTTTTCTTTATTGTGCCTTCTGTGCCTTCTTGTGGCCACTGGTCCTGATCTGTGAAATCTGCGCAATCTGTGGTTAAAAATGCTTTCCGACTTTCTCGGCGTCTTAGCGGTTGCATGGTTTTACTCGTCGCGGAACTCGATAGGCATGGCGTCGCCGAAGGCCTCGATGGCGTCGCGGACCAGGGGCAGGTCCATCGCGGCGCGTTTGTCGGCGGTGCTGATCGTGCCGCGGCGCTGGGGGGACGCGGCGGGGGTGGCGTCGGCGGGGCCGTCGTCGTCGATCACCTGCCGGTCGCGGACAACGACCTCGACGCGGCGGCCGAGGATGGTCATCAGCTCGTCGCCGAGGCGTTTGCGCTGCGGTTCGAGCCGGGCGAAGCGGGCGATGTCGGCGTGGCCGGGCAGCGCCTCGATCGTCGCGCGTGAGGGTTCGAGCGACACGAGGCGCACGTGGTCCACCCAGGCCATGGACGGGATATTGCCGACGCGGTGCTGGAGGGTGGCCCAGACCTCGGCGGGGGTTTGCGGGGGATCAGCGGGAGGTGGTGCGGAGGGGGCGGGCGCGGGTGAACGTGCGGGTGCGTGGGTCGCTGAAGCGACCACGCCGGGGGAGGGGGGCGCGTCAGCTACTTTTTTTTTTGGCCCGTCGGCGGGCAGCGCCGGTGCCTGGCCGGCGAGCACGGCGGTGACGTCCGCCATCTTCTCCGCGAGCGCGAGGCGCACGGCGGTGGCGTCGAGCAGGGCCCGCGGGTTGCTGGAGTTTTTCGCGTGGCGCTGCAGGTTTTCGCACAGGGCGATCATGTGGACCAGGGCCGCGGTGTCGAACTTCTGCGCCTGCTCCGCGGCGGCCTTGCGCGCCTCCTCCGACAGCTCGATCAGGTCCGAGTCGGGGCCGCAGGCGTTGATGAGCATGAGCTGACGCAGCCGGGCGATGAGCACCTCGACGAGCTGGTCCTGGCTGATGCCGCGGTCGAGCAGGTCGGCCAGCGTTTCGAGCGTGGCCTTGGGGTTGCCGTCGGCGACGGCGTCGATGAGGCCGGCGATCAGCTCCTGCGCCGGCAGGCCGAGCATCTCTTCGAGCGTCTTGGCGGTGAGCTTGTCTTCGCCGGTGGCGATGAGGCGGTCGGTCAGCGACAGCGCATCGCGCATCGACCCGTTGCCGAGCACGGCCAATTGGAACACCGCGTCGTCATCGGCCGCGATGCCTTCCTTATCAAGCACCGCGCGCAGGTGGGCGGCGATGGCGCGGGTCGGGATGTTGCGGAAGTCGAACCGCTGGCAGCGCGACTGGATCGTCGCGGGGAGCTTGTGCGGCTCGGTGGTGCAGAGGATGAACTTGACGTGCGGCGGGGGCTCTTCCATGGTCT
>CAZTLX010000201.1:0-7613 GCA_964614575.1 uncultured Phycisphaeraceae bacterium
CACCGATCGGCAGGCCGTAGCCCACGTGCGCATCGGGCATCAGCGCACCGCGGTGCGCGATGGGCAACCGGCAGGCGTGCTGCATCTGCTGGATCGACTGCGGGTCGAGGTCGTCGCCCCATTGCTGATACGGCGCGGGCGTTTCGCGCGGCGGGTGTTGCGCCGCGGCGGATACATTCTCACGCGCCCTCCGTAGCCGCGCCAGCTCGACCGCGAGCTCGCCGAAGTGCGGGTCATCGCGGAAGCGTTGCGGGTCCTTGATCAGCTCGACGAGTGTCTGCCGCGCCTCGGCCTCGGGCACACCGGCCCGCACCGCCGCCGACGCCGCCCACTTCGCGCCTTTCGCCAGGCCCCGCGGGTAACCCATCTTTTCGAGCTGACGTGCTTTCATGGCAAGGAAGCATACGCCCGCCCGCCGCCGGTGTCGCGGCTCACCACCGCCACCAGCGCAATTCAACCTTCGCGCCGTCGATCACGCGGTCCCAGTCGAACGCCGGGCCGGGGTCGGTCTTCTGGTCGGTGAGGTGGTAGTGGCCGATCAGGCCGTGATATTCCGCGAGCGCATCGTCGGGCAGCACGTGCGGGATCACCTCGCCGCCTGCATCGCGCGGAGCCCGCAGCTCGATGCGCGGCAGCACGCGGTGCAGCGCGGCGGTGAGCTTGATCAGCGCTTCGTATTGTTCATTGGTGAAATCGTATTGCTCGACGGGGCGGCCTTGGATGTTGCCGACGATCAGCCCCTCGCGGGCCGGGCGGCCGACGAAGTTTGGCGTGCGGATGGTGGAGGCGAGGTCGCCGGGGGGAGTAAGGATGGTGTGGCCGTGTTCATCGGTGCCGTACCACCGGTCCCAGGGCTTGGCCTCGCCCTCGGCATACGCGCCCATGTGGGCGATCTCGATGCCGACCGACCGCGAGTTGAACGGCCCGGCGTGCCAGGCGCGCTCCTTCACATCCAGCGTCTGATAGATCGTGCCGTCGATGTCGAGCATGAAATGCACCGACAGCGTCCGGTGGTCGTGCAGCACATCAAAGCAGCGCTGCGACACGCCGCACACGTCATAGTGGATGACGAACAGATCGACCTCGCGCTGCAATAGTTCAAGGTCCCACCCGCCGCCACGCACCCGCTCGAGCTCGGCCTCACTCAACCCCTCCTTGCGCACGTTGTAGCGGTTCGGCGAGTTGAGCACCGCCTTGCTCGCATCCCAGCCGGCCTCCTCCAGCGGGGCGAAGCGGCGCTCGACCCGGTACGCGTCGTACCCGCCGGGGTCCGTCCATAGCACCACGGGCGTGCCGATGCGGAACCACTGGCCGGCGACCATGATCTCATCGCCGTGCCGCTGCACCGGCTTGCCAGGCTTCACCGCGCAGGCGCCGGCCGCGAGCGACAGCAACAGGACGAGCCAAATTCGGTCAAGGTTTCGCAACATGGATCGCGCACGCCTCCTGATCTCGGGGATAGGCCAGCAGATAACCAAACACCAACGCGAACGCGCCGCCGATCGGCGCGTACCACGGCCAGGCAACCGGTGTCTTGACCGGCTCGAGCACGAATGCGCCGCCGGGGCCGATCACTTCGCGCGTGCCGCCATCGAAATAACCGAACAGACTCACCATCACCAGCGCTGCGCATCCGACGATCAGCCACAGCGTCTTGACCGCCGTACCCCACGGGCACACGCGCCGGCCCCGCACGCCCCACGCGACCAGCCAGGTCAGCAGCAAGACCCCTGCGACGCCGACACAAAGCGCGTGCGTCCATGGCTCGTGAAACCGCGTCGCGACCACGGCGAAGACCGACAACGGTGCCGACCAGATCAGGCCGTACGCATCACGCTTGATCGGCAGCCACGCGAGCAGGAACGCCGCGAGCAGCGCGCCGATGACGTAGCTGGCCAGGCCCAGCGCGAGGTCGAGGAACGGCGTGTCGAGCCCGTGCGCCTGGCGCGACTGGATGTAGGCGTTGACCGCGAACGCCATGGCGCACAGCGCCACGCCCCAGAACACGATCAGCCCGCGCGAGACCAGCAGCACCTCGCGCTGATGCCGCTCATCATCGAGCGCCTCTGCATCGATCCGCCGCAGCGGCAGGTACAACGCGCTGAGCGTGGTCTGCGACAGCGCGGCGAGGATGGAGGTGAGGCTCGAGATCGCCGCGGCGAAGATGCCCGCGACGATCAGGCCCGTCAAACCCACCGGCACCTGCGTCAGGATGAACACGGGGAAGATGTTGTCGGGGTTGGCCGCGACCGCCGCCGCACCCTCGCCCGACAGCGCCTCGGGGTACGCGCGGTAGAACGACCAGAGCCCGACGCCGACCAGCAGCATCAGCGCGACGACCAGCTCGCCCGCCCAACTGCTCAGGACCGCGAGCTTGGCGTGGGTCTGGTTCTTGCAGCAGAAGATGCGCTGGGCGAGCAGTTGGTCGGTGCCGTACGACCCGATGTTGGTAAACGTCACCGCGAAGACCGCGGCCCAGAGGGTGTAAGGCTCGGTGAACACTTCGCGCCAGTCGTCCACATTGAGCTGCATCGCCCACAGGTCAAACTTCCCCGCCTCCCATCCCGCGTGAAACAGCCCGCCAAGCCCGCCCGGCAGCTCGCCGACGACCACGGCCAGCGCGATCAGCCCGCCGACGATGAACACGAGGAACAGCATCGCGTCGGTCCAGATGACGGTGGCGATCCCGCCGAGCATCGTCCAGATGATCGCGATGGCGCCCACGGCGATCACCGCCCACGCGAACGGGCTGATGCCGGTGTGCGCTTCGAGCGTCCCGAGCTGGTCGGCGAGGATGAGCTGGAGGATGATCGCGGTCAGGTACACCCTCGCCGCCTGCGCGAGTAGGCCCAGCAGGGTGAACAGCGCGGTGGTGACGGAGCGTGCCGCCTCGCCGAGCTGGTTGGCCATGTAGTCGTACGGGCTGTAGATGCGCTGGCGGTAGTAGGCGGGCACGAGCACGAACGCGACGAAGAGGCGCGAGAGCAGCCCCGCGATGATGCCGAACTGCAGGTAGGTGAAGTTGCCGGTCTCGCGGTAGGCGATGGCGGGCACGGCGATGAACGTGACCGCGGAAATGATCGTCGCGATCATCGATGCGCTGACCGCGTACCACGGCAGCTTGTTCCCCCCGCGGAAAAAACCCTCCATGCTTTTCTGCCTGCCCGCCAGCGTCACGCCGAGCACGCTGACCACCGCGAGGTAGCCGATCAATACCGCCCAGTCCCACCCCCGGAAGTGAGAGGAAAGCGATTCGGCCAGCAGCAGGGGGGCGAAAGCATCGGTCATGACATTATGAATCGGCAAAAGCATCACACGCGACCCAGAAACCAAACATGGCGCGTCAACAAAAGCCGGCGAGCAACGCCCCGCCCGGTTCCGCGCTAAGCATCAGCCTCACCCTCACCCCTTCACCGCCCCGCTGAGCATCCCCGCCCGCAGGAACCGCTGCGCCACGATGTAGAACACGATCACCGGTAGCACCGCCAGCACCGCGCCGGCGTACGCGTAACGCTGGTTCGTCGCGAACACGCCCATGAGCTGGTTCAGCGCTACCGGCAGCGTGAAGTTGCGCTGCTCCTGCAGCACGATCAAAGGCCACAGCAGGTTTGACCACGCGCCGATCACGCTGAACACCGCCAGCGTCGCCAGCGTCGGCGCGCTCAGCGGCAGCATCACGTGACGCCAGACGTGCCACGCGCTGGCCCCGTCCAGCCGCGCCGCCTCCTCCAGCTCCAGCGGGATCGACAAGAACGCCTGCCGGCAGAGGTAGATGCCGAACGCCGTCACGCTAAACGGCAGCACCACCGCGATCAGCGTGTCGTACAGACCCAGCCCGACGATCGTGCGGAACAGCGGCACGATGATCACCTGCTCGGGCACCATGATCGTCGCGAGGATCAGCACAAACGCCAGGCCCCGCCCCCGGAAGCTCATGCGGGCCAGGGGGTACGCCGCCAGCGCCGCGAGGAACACATTAAGCAGCGTCTGTGCCACGGTCACCAGCACCGAGTTGATCAGCGCCCGCAGCAGCCCCGCCTCGTGCCACGCCCCCCGGAAGTTGTCGAGCGTCATCTCGTCGGGCGCGGGTAGACGATTGAGCGGCACCGTGTTCTGCGACAGGGCGATCCCCACCAGCCACACCGCCGGCCCCACCGCCAGCACGATCAGGCCGACCGCGCCGGCGTACATCAGCACCGAAAGCAGGGGAGGCCGACCGCTCATCCCACACCCCCGCCTTCGGGAAAGCGCCCGATTCCTGACCGCGAAGGCGCAAAGAGAGCGAAGGTCACAAGATGAGTACGATCATGATCTACCCGCGAACCTTCGCGCCCTTCGCAATCTTCGCGCCTTCGCGGTAAGACCACAGCCTCAATCGAAAATCGAAAATCAAAAATCGAAAATCCCATCACGCCGCATCCTTCGTGATCCGCAGTTGCACCAGACTAAACGCGAGCACGACGACGAACAGCGTCACCCCGATCGCGCACGCCAGCCCGAATTCGCCACGCTCGAAGGCGGTATCGAAGATCAGCGGCACCGCGGTCTGGTGGGTGATCGGCGCGCCCTTGATCGTGACGTACAACTCATCGAACACCTTGAGCGCCGAGATCGAGGAGATCAGCGCGACCAGCACCAGCACCGGCCTCAGGCTCGGCAGTGTGACGTGACGGAACACGCCCAACCGCCCCGCGCCGTCGATGGCCGCGGCTTCCTCCAGCTCCTTCGGGATCGCGACCAGCCCCGCGAGGAACACCATCATGAAATAGCCGAAGCCCTTCCACATCGTGACCAGCATCGCGCTGATCAGCGTCCACGGCCGCTCCGAGAGCCAGAACACCGGCCCCATATCCAACACGCCCAGCGCCGCGTTGAGCAGCCCGCGGTTCTCATCCAGCAGCAGACGCCACGCGATCGCCGCGACGATCGTCGGGGTGATCACCGGAAAAAACAGCCACACCCGCAGCCCCCACGCCCATCGCAACCCGCCATGCACCAGCATCGCCGCGCCCAGGCTCAGCGCCATCAACACCGGCGTCACCAGCAGATACAAAAAGCTGTTGCCCAGGCAGAACCAGAACTTCTCGTCGCTGAGCAGCCGGCGGTAATTCTCCAGCCCGATCCAGCGGCCGTCGTTGAACGCGTTGTAATCGGTGAAGGAGTAGTAGATCACCTGCACCATCGCCGCGACGATAAACACCCCCAGCACCACCGCCCCCGGCAGCAGGAACAGGTAAGGCGTCGAAGCCCGGTACGGCCGCAGCGCGCTACTCATGCCGCCCCCCAAACGCAACACCACCCCCCACGCCCGCCCCTGAGCGGTAGCGAAGAGCGGGATCAGCCAGCCCCACAACAGAAGTAGAATCCCGCCCTTCGCTGCCGCTCAGGGACGGGCGTGATGATGCCGCGTCGCGCGGCAGCGCCGGTGGCCGCGGGACCGCGTCCAGCGTCGCCGGGCGCGCGGCCCGCAGGATCGCGTTCCACTGCGCTTCGATCTCGGCCAGCGTCGCTTCGACCTCGCGCCCCTCCAGCAGCGCCGCCTTGATCTGTTCATCGAACGCGCGGCGCAGGTCGGGCCACGCCTCCAGCGCCGGGGTGAACGCCACCGCGTGGGTTAGCGCCGCGGCCGACATCGCGCGGGCCTCGGCGATGCGCCGGTCGGCCGAGGTGCTCGGCCCATCCTCCGCGTCAACGAAATTCGGATCGGCCAGCGAGTCGCGTGTGCTGGGCATCACCGACGCCATGCGGGCCAGCGCGGTCTGATGCGTCGCGCTGGTCACCCATTGCGCCAGTTCCGCGGCCAGGGCCGGGTGCTCGCTGTGCTCGGTCACCGCCAGCACCATGACCGCGACGTGCGAACGACCGAGCGTTCCGGTGATCGGCGGGCGCACGGCCGTGGCGTCGAAGACCGCCGGGCTCGCGTCGCCGATCCGCCGCAGCATGTTCGGCCCGGTCTGCACCACCGCGACCTGCCCGTTCTGATACAGCTCGACCAGGTGCTCGTGCCCGCGCGTCGCCGCCGCCCGCGGCAGCACCCCGTCGCGATATAGCGCGACCCATTCGCGCACGGCGGCGACCACGTCGTTGCTCGTCAGCTCCGCCACCAGACGACCGTCACGCTCGGCGAACGGCACGACGCCATCGGCCAGCAGCATGCCCGGCAACTCCGACGACTCGCCCAGCGACACGCTGAACAGAAAACGGCCCGTTTTTTGATGATACGCCCGCGCCTGCTCGCGCAGCGTAGCCCAGTCTTCGCCCAGCGCGTCGGCATCGAGACCGCCTTCGCGAAGCAGGTCGGCGTTGCACAGACGTACGGAGGTGGTGAGGTACCACGGCAGCGCAAGCTGGCGATCGCTCAACCGCAGCGACTCGGTCACCCCTGGAAGGTAGTCGTCGAGTGCGCCGGGGGGCAGGTGTTGATCGAGGTCGGCCAGCGCGCCCAGCGACGCGAAGCGGGCGAAGTCGCGGTCGGCCAGGTTCACCACGTCCGGCGTCTGCCCCGACGCCGCCGCGGCGATCAGCTTGCGGTTCATCGCGTTGTAAGGCACATCCACCCAGACGACCTCGGTCCCCGGATGCGCCGCCTCGAAGCCGGCGCAGAGGTCTTCCATGTACCGCGTGAAGGTGGGCCGCAGGGCGAGGGTCCACAGTTCGAGCCTCACGGCGTCAGAGGCGGTGCCGCGATCGCAACCCGGTAGGAGCGAGAGGGCGACGCTCAGGGCCGTGAAAAGAAAAAAGCCGACCCACGATTTGCGCTGGCGGGTCGGCTCAAGGTCAGGAGCGTGTTGACGAGGCATCCGTGAGTTATATCAGGCAAGACTCGGGTTCAAGGCGTCAATTCTTTGTCCTTGGGCGACCACATGACGTTGAGTGTGCTGAAGCCCGCGTCATCAACCAGGGAGGTGGTGTCATAGATGGAGGCGTGGCCATCGGCGAAGCTGAAGTTTGCTTTGCCGGCAAACTCGTCGGGGGAGTTGCCGCTGTGTCGGCTGTAGTCGATGATGCTGGGCGCGGGCGAGGCGGAGAATCCGCGTCCGCCGACGTTGATGTTTCGGCCCTGCCCGCCGTTGCCGCCGAACCAAACCGCCGGCACCTTCTGCGCATCGCCGCCGACCGCGCCGCCGCCCACCACGGAGATGGAATACCACTTGCCGCCGGCCGGGTTCTGCGACCAGTTCTCGCCGATCAGGAGGACGCGAGAGGCATCGGTAACCGCGGCATCAAAAAAGTCGCCCCAGTCGGTTGAGGGCAATGCGACTGCGGGGCCGGTGCTGCTGGCGTAAGCGTTCATGCCATAACAACGGGCCGCGCCCGGCAGATCACTGGGGCAGATGAAGACGGTGCCGCCGAAGGAGTCGTTGGGATTCGTCCCGCCCACCACATCCAGTTCAGGGAGGTAGTAGCCGATCCGCGCGATATCATGCCACTCGATGGTCCCGCCGCCGGGGGCCGCGGAGCTATCGGAGGGCGGAAAGAGGTCTTTGTTGTCGGTGGCGTAGTTGATCAGCGAGATGCCGAGTTGCCGGATGTTGTTGAGGCATTGGGACTGGCGGGCGGTGGCGCGGGCCGCGCCCAGCGCCGGCAGGAGGATGCCGATGAGCAGGGCGATG
>CAZTLX010000202.1:0-5583 GCA_964614575.1 uncultured Phycisphaeraceae bacterium
AGACCAACGTCAAGATCGAATGGGACACCGTGCGGACAAACGTGAAGGACTGGTAAGGTCCCCCGCCCATGCGTGAATTAACCTTGCCCACCGCCCCTCGGCGGTGGGCTTTTCTTACCCGCACGCTCGCCGCCGGGCGGCTGTGCTAAACTCGCGATGATGTCATCGACTCGAACGGATTCGTTGCTGGAAGGCCTCACCGAGCCGCAGGCGCAGGCGGTGACGCACGCCGACGGCCCGCTGCTGGTGCTCGCCGGACCGGGTTCGGGCAAGACGCGGGTGATCACGCGCCGGGCCGCTCACCTCGTGCTGCGCACCGGCATCCCGCCGTGGAACGTGCTGTGCATCACCTTCACCAACAAGGCCGCGGGCGAGATGCGCGACCGCGTGGCGCAACTGGTCAGCGAGCGTCAGGCCCGCGCGATGACGCTGTGTACCTTCCACGCGTTGTGCGCCCGGCTGCTGCGGCAGTACGCCGAGCGCCTGGGCCTGCCGCCGGGCTATTCGATCTACGACACCGCCGACCAGCAGCGGCTGATCAAGGAAGCGCTCAGCGACCTGGAGATCAACGCCAAGAACTTCCCGCCCTCGGCGATGCTCGCGGCGATCTCCAACGCCAAGAACGAGCTGGTCGGCGTCGAGCAGTTCCACGCTAACGCGTCGAACTTCTACGACCGCACCGTCGCCAAGGTCTACGTGAAATACCAGGCGATGCTCGAGCGCAACCACGCGCTGGACTTCGACGACCTGCTGTTCAAGACCGTGCTGCTGATGCAGAAAGACTCGCAGGCCTTGGCCGAGCTGCGCGAGCGGTATCAGTACGTGATGATCGACGAGTATCAGGACACCAACCACGCGCAGTTCATGATCGCCAACGCGCTGGCCGCGGAGCATAAGAACATCTGCGCGACCGGCGACCCGGATCAATCGATCTACGGCTGGCGCGGGGCGAATATCCGCAACATCCTCGAGTTCGAGTCGCACTACCCCAACGCGGTGACGGTCCGGCTGGAGCAGAACTACCGCTCGACCAAGAAGATCCTGGCCGCGGCCGATGCGCTGATCCGCCACAACTCCGCCCGCAAACACAAGGACCTGTTCACCTTCAACGACGACGGCGAGCCGGTGCAGGTCGTCCAGTGCAACGACGAGCGCCACGAGGCGGCGTGGGTGACCCAGCAGTTCCAGAAGCTGCACGACGAGCAGGGCCTGCCGTGGAGCGACATGGCGGTGTTCTACCGCATCAACTCGCTGTCGCGCGTGATGGAAGACACGCTGCGCAACGCGGGCGTGCCCTACCAGATCGCCCGCGGCACCGCGTTCTACGACCGCAAGGAGATCAAGGACGCGGTGGCGTACCTGCGTGTGATCGCCAACCCGGCCGACGAGGTGAACCTGCAACGCATCATCAACACGCCCGCCCGCGGCATCAGCGACAAGACCGTCAAGGCGATGCAGGCCTTCGCGCTGGCGAACCACACGCCGTTCGATCAACTGCTTGACCACCCCGCGCTCGTCACCGCCCTCAACGCGCGGGCCGAGGCGTCGGTCGCGCGTTTCGGGAAGATGGTGCGCAACTGGCAGGCGGAATTAACGCCGCCCGCCTCGCAGGAGACGACGCTGCGCGGGCTGGTCGAAACCGTCCTGCGCGACTCGGGCCTCGAAACCTACTACGGCAACGACAAGTCCGACCCGGACGGCGAACGCCTGGCCAACCTCGGCGAACTGGTCACCTCGGCGCAGCAGTTCGAGGAAGAGTTTGTCTTTGAAAACGAAGTGGAAGGCGATGGCCACACGCCGGACTTGCAGGAACGGCTGTTCGCGTTTCTCGAACGCATCGCCTTGGTTGCGGATGTCGATGGCGTGGATAACAGCCAAGGCTCGGTCACGCTGATGACCCTGCACGCCGCGAAGGGTCTGGAGTACCCCGCGGTGGCGATGATCGGCGTCGAGGACGGCCTGCTGCCGCACGACCGCGCGAACAAAGACGCCAACGAGCTTGAGGAAGAACGCCGACTGTGTTTCGTCGGCATCACGCGGGCCGAGAAGTCGCTGTTCCTCTCGCACGCCCGCTACCGGACGGTGTTCGGCCAGACCCAGCCGACCATCCCCAGCCGGTTCTTCAAGGAGCTGCCGCGCCAGGGCGGCGTGATCGCGTTTGTCGATGCCGATGAAGAAGACGCGTTGTTCGGCGACGACTACGACCCTGCGGTCAATACGCAGCGTACCCTGGCCAAGAAGCAGGCCGGGCAGTACCCGCCGGGCACGCTGGTGCGGCACCCGCAGTTCGGCCTCGGCCGGATCGTCACCGTCAACCCGATGGGTGCCCACACCCGCGCCAAGATCAACTTCAACACCACCGGCCCCAAGACGCTGATCCTGCAGTACGCCCGGCTCGAACGCGTCGGGCCCGCGGGCGGCGACGCGATCGACGACGCCGGTGACCTGCCGTTTTAATCCGCCGCCGGTCCGCGGAAGCGATGCTAATATCTGCCGTATGCCCCGCACCCGTATCAAGATCTGTGGCGTCAACACCGTCGAGGCCGCGCTGGCCGCGGCGGCGGCGGGCGCGGACGCGGTCGGGCTGGTGTTCGTGCAGCGCAGCCCGCGGCATGTCGAGGTGGACGTGGCGATGAAGATCGCCGCCGCCCTGCCCGCCTTCGTTGAACCGGTGGGTCTGTTCGCCGATATCCCGGTGGAGAAGGTGCGTGACATCGCACAAATCGTCGGGCTCAAGACCCTGCAACTGCACGGCCGCGAGGGCCCCGCCTTCGTCGCGCAGCTCAAGCACTACCGCGTGATCAAAGCGGTCGGGTTCGACCCGGATCGCTTGTCCGATCGCGTCGGCCCGTGGCGCAAGATCGCCGGGAACCTCGTCGGCCTGCTGCTCGACAGCCCCCCCGCCACCGACGACGGGCTCGGCGGCGGCACCGGCCAGACCTTCGACTGGCAACGTCTGGCCGACCTCAAATCTTCCGGCACGCTCGACGACCTGCCCCCGATCGCGCTCGCCGGCGGCCTGACGCCCGACAACGTCACCGAGGCCGTGCGTACCGTGCGGCCCTACGCGGTGGATGTGTCCAGCGGCGTCGAGGCGTCGCGCGGCATCAAGGACATCGCGAAGATCGCGACGTTCTGCGCCGCCGTGCGCGAAGCCGACGCGTCGTGACGTGACGCCCCGCCCCGCTTGACCTATCTTCTGCCGCATGAAACGTGTTCTTTCTGGCATCCAACCCTCCGGGCAGCTCCATGTCGGCAACTACGCCGGGGCCATCGCCCAGTTCATCGACATGCAGCACGAATACGAGATGTTCGTGTTTGTCGCGTCGTACCACGCGCTCACCTCGCTGCGTGACGCCGAGGCGCTGCGCGCCAACACCCGTCAGGTCGTCATCGACTACCTCGCGTTTGGCTTAGACCCCCGGAGGGTCAACATCTACCGCCAGCAGGACGTGCCCGAGGTGACCGAGCTCGCCTGGCTGCTGGGCTGCATCTGCCCCAAGAGCCAGATGGATAAGCAGGTCGCCTATAAAGACAAGGTTGCCCGCGGCCTCAGCGCGAACATCGGGCTCTACACCTACCCCATCCTCCAGGCCGCCGACATCCTCGCCGTCGACCCGGACGTCGTCCCCGTCGGTCAGGACCAGAAGCAGAACGTGGAGATCGCCCGCGACCTGGGGGCGCGGTTCAACCGTGAGTTTGATGCCGAGGTGTTCAAGGTCCCGGATGTGAAGATCAAGTCCGAGGCCGCCGTCGTCCCCGGGATCGACGGGCAGAAGATGAGCAAGTCCTACGGCAACGACATCGACCCGTTTCTGCCGGAGAAGCCCTTGCGCAAGACGATCATGAAGATCGTCACCGACCCGACGCCGATGGAGGACCCGAAGGACCCGGACAAGGACACGACCTTCCAGATCTTCCGCGCCCTGGCCGGGCCGGAGGATCGACGGACCGTTGAGCTGGCCGAGAAGTACCGCGCAGGGAGTTTCGGCTACGGCCACGCAAAACAAGAGCTATTCGAGCTGATCCTCGACCACTTCGGCGACGCCCGGAAGCGCCGGGCCGAGTTGATGAACGACCCGGGTTATGTCGATCAGGTCCTCGCCGACGGCGCGGCCGCCGCGCGGGCGGTGGCCCGCGATGTGACAGATCGGGCACGCAAGGCGGTGGGGCTGTAAACTACTCGTATCTTTTGCTTTCGAGAGACCACCATGTGCGAATGGGTCATGATCGGGGCTTTGATCGTAGCGGCTTACAAGATTGCGGACATGGATGAACGGTCCGGCCTGATCTGGGCCGTGGTCGCTTTCGGGATCGCGTTCGGCAGTCTGTTTTTGATCCCGCTGCCGTTTATCCGCATCCTGGTCGCCGGCGTCGCGGTGATCGTGGTGATGGTCATCGCCAAGATGATCGAAGCCCGCCCGGCGAAGGCGGCCAAGCGTCGGCGGTGATGTTGGCAACACGCCTACGATCTGTCAATGCCTGCTGACCACAAAGCCTGCGTCGTCTGCGGCCGGGCGATCGCGTGGCGGAAGAAGTGGGAGCGGGATTGGGAACAGGTGAAGTACTGCTCGAAGGCGTGTCGGCGACACGGGGTATCGGGGAAAGAGGTGGCGTTGGAGCGTGCGATTCTTGACCTGCTGCAGCGGCGCCAGGCGGGCGCGACGATCTGTCCGTCGGAAGCGGCGCGGGCGGTGGGCGGGGAGGATTGGCGCGGCTTGATGGAGCCGGCGCGGGCGGCGGCGCGGCGGCTGGTGGCGCAAGGCAAAGCGGTCATCACACAGGGCGGGCGCGTGGTGGACCCATCCACGGCGAAGGGGGCAATCCGGGTGACGTTGCGGTGAGGCTTGCGATGAATAGCCGGATCGCGAAGCGATCCTGGGATCGGGGAGGGCCGGGGCCGCGTAGCGGCCCCGGCTACTGAGCGCGGGGTTGTCGCGCAAAAGAGGAGCGTCAGTCCATCAGCCCGGCGAACATGGGGGTGGAGAGGTAGCGTTCGCCGAAGGAGCAGCCGATGGTGACGATCACCGCGCCGGGGTTTTTCTCGGCGATGCGGATGGCGGCCTGCACGTTCGCGCCGGTGGAGATGCCGCCGAACACCGCGTCGAGGCTCGACACCTTGCGGGCCATCGCGAACGCCTCGTCGCTGGTCACGCGCTGCACGTCATCGACGATGTCGAGGTCGCAGTTGCGCGGGACGAACCCGGCACCGATGCCCTGGATCTTGTGCGGGCCGGGCTTGACGGTGTCGCCCGCCTTGGTCTGGGTGATGACCGGGCTCTCGACCGGCTCGACGGCGATGCACTTGACGCCGGGCTTCTGCTCCTTGAGGAACTTGCCCGCGCCGGTGATGGTGCCGCCGGTGCCGACGCCCGAGACCAGGAAATCGATCTTGCCCTGCGTATCGTTCCAGATCTCCGGGCCGGTGGTCTGGTAGTGGACTTTGGGGTTGGCGGGGTTTTCGAACTGTTGGGGCATCCACGCGTTGTCGGAGGTGCCGACCAGTTCGGCGGCTTTATTGATCGCGCCCTTCATGCCCTCGGCGGCAGGAGTCAGCACCAGATTCGCGCCCAGGGCCTTAAG
>CAZTLX010000202.1:5593-7610 GCA_964614575.1 uncultured Phycisphaeraceae bacterium
CGCCCGGCGTTCGAGGCTCATCGACTCGGGCATGGTCAGCGTCAGCTTGTAGCCCTTGGCCGCGCAGACGAACGCCAGCGCGATGCCGGTGTTGCCGCTGGTCGGCTCGATGATGTGCGTGTCGGGCTTGAGCGTGCCGTCGGCCTCGGCGGCCTCGATCATCGCCCGGCCGATGCGATCCTTCACCGACGCCAGCGGGTTGAAAAACTCGCACTTGACGCGGATGTCCATGCCCTGCGGCACCGACCGTTGGAGCCGCACCAGCGGGGTGTCGTAAGTCGTGCCGATGATGCTGTCGTAGGTCCGGTTGCGGAGCGTCGCGGTCGCGGTGGGCATGGTGAGGGTCCTCGATAAAGATCAGTGGTTCGGCTGAAGCGGTGCTTATGGTAACCCAAGGCCCGCGGCCTGCAATCATTGAGATAAAATTCGATTGCCCGCCCCCCCTCTGGAGACCGACCCGATGACCCGCCCCGCCTCGCCTGCCGTGTTTTCCCCGCAAGATGCCGCGTTTTTTGCCGAACAAGGCTATCTGATCGTCCGCGGCGTGTTTGACGAGGATGAGCGGGCGCGGCTGGAAGATTTGGCGCGGCGGGTGCGTGACCAGGTGAATCAGACCCTCCCGCCGGGCACACGATTCTGGTTCGGCCCGGGCCGGCAGAAGCCGATGGATGACATGACCTTGGCCGAGCGTGCCGCGGCGACGTGGGGTGTCAACGAGCTGCCTCGCCGCGAGCTGCTGGAGCCGGAGCTGGTCAACGTGCTGGGCCATCCGGCGCTCGACGCGGTGACGCGCGGGTTGCTGGGCGAGGGGCCGACGGCCTGGGGCATCAAGCTGCTGTGGTCGCCCCGGACCGTCGATTACAACCTCGGCTGGCACCGCGACCAGATGCCCCCTTCGCTCTACGACTACGCCCACACCAAGCCCGCGGGCAATGACCATGTGCAGTACAACGCGGCGCTGCACCGCGACGACAGCTTCATCGTCGTGCCCGGCTCGCACCGTCGGCCGCTGACCGAAGCCGAGTGGCACGCGGTGCGCGAAGACCGCACCGCCGAGCTGCCGGGTCAGATCACCGCGGCGCTGGAGCCGGGCGACGTGGTGTTCATGGACGCCCACGCGCTGCACCGCGGGCGCAACACGGTCGACAGCGATCGGCTGACGCTGCACTATTCGGCTCGGGCGGGTCACCTCCCCGTGCAGCCGTGGGGCCATGCGGGTCACTTCGAGTGGATCACCTCGGCGGCGTTCATCGAGCAGCTCGACCCGGTCGCCGCGGGGTATTACCGGAGGCTGGGTTACGCGCCGCGGACTGAACACGCGATGAGCTTCCTTTATGAGACCGCCCGGGCCGCGGGCTGGGACGGCGTGCTCGCCAAATCCTGACGCCTTGCCCGTGGGTGCTTCGCTCCTACAATGCGGCCTCTTTCGTCCCACCCACCCGCACAGGAGCCGCACCCATGGCCGATCGCAAAGGACTCGTCACCCTCAAGGGCAACCCCATCACCCTCACCGGCGACCCGGTGAAGGTCGGCGACACCGCGCCGGATTTCGTCGGCACCGGGCTGGACCTGGCCGACGCCAAGCTCTCCGACTACGCCGGCAAGGTCGTGGTCCTCTCGACCGTGCCATCGCTGGACACCGGCATCTGCGATCTGCAGACCAAGCGCTTGAACAAGGAAGCGGCGGAGAGCGATTTTGTGGTGCTCACCGTCTCGGCCGACCTGCCCTTCGCCCAGAAGCGCTGGTGCGGCGCGACCGACTCGCGCACCGTGGTCTGCATCTCTGACTTCAAACAACGCAGCGTCGGCAAGAAGTATGGGCTGGAGATCGCCGACGGCCCGCTGGCCACCCTCATCGCCCGCAGCGTGATGGTCATCGACAAGGCCGGCAAGATCACGTATCAGGAGATCGTCCCCGAGATCGCTCAGGAGCCGGACTACGACGCGGCCCTGGCGGCGGCGAAGGCCGCGGGGTGAAGGGGTATCCCGCCGAAGCTCCGCTGCGCTGCGCATCGGC
>CAZTLX010000203.1:0-7606 GCA_964614575.1 uncultured Phycisphaeraceae bacterium
GTAATGCACGAACGCGATGCGGGTGTGGCCCAGCTCCAGCAGGTGTTCGGTGGCGACGCGGCCGGCCTGCTCGTCGTCGGGGTAGACGCAGTCGTGGGTTTGTTTGCTGTTGAGCCAGACCGCCGGCAGGCCGTAGGCATCGACCAACTCGATGAGCTTGTCGGGGATGATGGCGTTGTAGTTGATGAGCAGGCCATCGACGGACCAGGCGCGGAGCAGGTCGGGCACGACCCCCTCCTGGACGAGCTTGTCATCGGGGAGCTTGTCGATGCTCAGCCGCAGTCCCCGGGCGGCGAGGGCGTCGGCGATGGCGTTGAGCATGGGCTCGGGGAGGATGCTGCGGGAGTGGTGGGTGCTGAGCATCAGGCCCACGGTGTCGAAGCGACCGCGGACGGTGGCGCGGGCCGCCGCGTTCGGCCGGTAGCCCATGTCCTTGGCGAGCTTGCGGATGCGCTCGGCCCGCTTGGCGAAGGTCGGCCGACGGTAGTTGGTGTTGCTGTTAAGGACGCGCGACACCGTGACGTACGAGACGCCCGCGGCTTTGGCGACATCGGTGAGGGTGGTGGCTTGGGTCATCGCAGCGAAACGCAGTTAATGAAAACGTATACAGATGATTACGTTTAAGATACCACGCGTGGCGGATATGTCAAGGGGTTTCTGTGGGTTCTACGGCTGTAAAGCAGGCTGGAGGCGATTGCCTTCGAGAAGGGCAAGAAGGGGTAGTCTGACCGGGGCGCTGCTTAGCCGGAAAGGGCCCCGCGATCGGTTCTGAGGCTGCACGAACTTAGTCCAGCGTGCGCGTCCCCCGCAGCGTGGCGAAGGGGTCTGAGGTGGCGAGTTGTGGCAGGACTTGCCATCGAGCCGGCAGCCGTCGGCCGGCCTTGCCCCCCCTTCTCCTGAAAACCAGAAGCTCTACGCCTGTCGAAAATGGAGCGTATCGGGATCGAACCGATGACCTGTTGCTTGCAAAGCAACCGCTCTCCCAACTGAGCTAACGCCCCAGCGTTCGCGTGCGCGATGCGGTTGGCGGATTCTAGCCTGCGTGGGCCGGGGATGCACGCCGCGCCGCCACGGGCGTCGCGGGCCCGGGGGGCGGGCGGCGGGCGTGCGGCGTGGGGGGTGGGGGGTGGAATAGACCCGTCGGCAGACGCGTTCCTATCATACGCAGCTTGCTCGACCCGCAAACCCTCATCTGGAAAGGTTCGTTTGATGAAGATGTTTAAACCCGTGGCGTTTTTGGCGCTGGGCCTGGTGGTCTTTGGGGGGGTGCTCAGCACCCAGGCGCAGGATGATGAGTCCGCGAAGGAATCGGTCGCGGTGACCTACGACTTCGAAGACCCCAAGGGCGTCAACGGCATCGGATTCTTCGTGAACTCCAGGCTCGAGCCGTTCATCGGCACCGGGTCGGGCGTCACCGGCGAGGTGACCTACGACCCGAAGAAGCCCGAAGCGTTCTCCGGCTCGATCTCCATCGATGCCACCACGCTCTCGGTCACCAACCCAACCATGACCGAGCATATGCACAGCGCGAAGTGGCTCAAGACCGAGGATCACCCGCAGATCACCATGACCTTCGATGAAGTCACCGAAGTGGAGGACGGCGACTCGGGCGACAAGGTGTTGACCGTCAAGGGCAAGCTCAAGGCGTTGGGCCTTTCGCTGGAAAAGACCGTCACGATCAGCGCGAGCGTGATTGAAGATGGTGCCGAGGCGCGCGGCGGCGGCAAGCGCGGCGACCTGCTGGTCCTGCGCTCCAACTTCGTCGTCACCCGCAAGGACCTGGGGCTGCAGCCGGACACGGGCGCGGATAAGGTCGGCAACGAGATCGGCATCGTGGTGGGCATCGTGGGGTACGAGAAGTGAACCACCCCGCTGCTTCCGCGACCTCGGCCGGCGCACGTTGGCGGGCCTCGGCCGTAGGCCTTCTGTGTCTGCTCGTTCTCGGCCTGTCGCCATCCGTGTACGCCGTTGAGCCGCTCGTCGTCTTCATCCAGCCCGGCGCGTCCGCGTTGGCCGAGCGCTTCGAGGCCGAGGAACTGCCCCGCATCCGCGCCTTGGCGCAAGAGATGGGCCTTGAGCTGGTCTTGCGTGATGCGCGCGAGGGCGTGCCCGAGGCGGTCGGCATCACGCCGCTGATCGTGTTCCAGAACCACACCGGCCGCTCGATCTATCAGGGGCGTTACGCCACGCTCGATCGGCTGGGCAACTTCATCACCACCGCGCGGTTCATGCCGCAGGGTGAGGCGAAGCTCGTGCGCGAAGACACGCCGGTGTGGGACCTGGGCCGGGCGCAGGTCGCGGCCCCGATCAAGATCACCGACCTGGCGGGCACGCCCCCGGAAGGTTTTGATGCGGCGTTGTTCGAGAAAAACGCGCGTGCGTTCTTGTCGGCTGGCTTCACGCGATTCGAGGAAACCCAGCGCATCGCGCTGGGCAGGTCCGACCGCATGTTTTACCTGGATTTCTACCCCTACCGCGCGGCAGACGGCACGTTCTATCTGAGCACCGCGCTGTTCTCGATGTTCCACTGCCACGAGCCGGTGTACACGCGGATGCAGGAGCCGTTCCGCGGCAACTGGGACGACCGGGCCAAGGTGTTTGCCGAGGCCGCGGCCGACCTCGAAGCGCAGGTCGCGCGTCTGCTGCGTGAATCGGAACTGGGTGACGGCTTCGATGTGGTGCCCGCGGAGGTGCCGGTCAGGCCATGGGACGAGCTGGGCCTGCCGCTGCCGGCAAGACCGGACAACGCCGTCGCGTTTGACCCGGCCGAGGTCGAGCTGGTCCGCGCCTGGCGGGTCGATACCGCGGCGCAGGCCCAACGCCCGGCGGTGACGTTCGCCTTCCCCTCGCCGCTGGAGCAGTACGCCGGCCGGGCGACGACGCTGATCGGCGAGCTTTCTCTGGGCGAGGGGCGGAGCTTCGCCGACGCGTCCGGCCGCTTCGTCGTGCCCGTCACCGCGGTGACGATGGGCGAGCCGGACCTCGATGAGTACATCCACAGCGGCATGCTCAAAGGCCGCGAGCACCCGGACGCGACCTTCGTCTTCCACAAGATCGAAAGCGAAATGACGGGACTGGATTTCGGGCCGATCATCCCGGCGAAACTCCTCGGCACGTTCACGATGAAGGGCCTGCCGGTGGACCTGGCCGTCCCGGTGTCGATCGAGGCGTTCGTCGGCGGCGACGGCAGGCCGCGCGTCTCAATCAGCGGCACGTGGTCGATCCGCCTCTCCGAACCATACGACATCACCGGCCCCGACGGACCGAAAGACGCCGCCGACACGCTGGTCTACCGCTGCCACATCATCCTCGAACCGGCGGGGTGAACTCAACCGCCAAGAAGCGGAGAGCGCGGAGCAAAGGCGGTTAACCACAGATTGCGCAGATTTCACAGAATCAGAAGAGGCTGTAGAAAAGCACAAAAGTCACTCATTAACGGTTGACCGAAACATCTATGCCTTTACGTGGCTAACTGCCTCAAGGACGTCTGAAGAACCTCTAAACAAATGAACCGCCAAGACGCCGAGTGCGCCAAGGCGATTCGTGATTGGGTTTTTACATATCGGATTTTCTTGGCGATCCTGTCGTCTTGGCGGTTAATCAGCGTGCTCTTGAATCTGTGCCATCTGCGAAATCTGTGGTAAACGCCTCCCCGTGATTGTTTCACACGTTGAAGTATTTCGCCTCGGGGTGATGCACGATGATGGCGCTGGTGCTCTGCTCGGGGTCGATCTGCCAGTTCTCGGTGAGCTTGCAGCCGATGCGCTCGGGCTTCAAGAGCCTAAAGAGCTTGTCCTGGTCGCTCATCTCCGGGCACGCGGGGTAGCCGAAGCTGTAACGGCTGCCGCGGTAGTGCTGGGTGAAGAGCTTCTCGATCTGCGGCGCATCATCGTTGCCGATGCCCAACTCGGCGCGGCATCGCTTGTGCCACAGCTCCGCCAGCGCCTCGGCGGTCTCGACGCCCAGGCCGTGTACATACAGGTACTGCGCGTAGTTGTTGGCCTCGAACAGCTCCTTCGCCAGCTCGCTGACCTTGTTGCCGACGGTCACGCAGGTCAGAGCGATCACGTCCTTCACGCCTGAATCCGTCGGCTTGAAGAAGTCGCTGATGCACAGCCGCTTGCGCGAGGGCTGGCGCGGGAAGGTGAACCGCTCGATCTCCTTGTCGTGATCGGTCGGGTCAAAGACGATCAGGTCGTCGGGGTTCGACGGGTCGCTGTTGCAGGGGTAGTAGCCATAGACGAGCTTGGGCTGCAGGACGCCGTCGTCTTTGAGTTGTCGCTTCAGATCATTGAACAGCGGCATTACTTCGTCTTCGATCTGCCGCTGATAATCGGCGTCCGACTTCTTGCCCTTCTTGAACTGCCACTGCCCGCGGAACAGCGCGACCTTGTTGATAAACGGATAAACCTTGTCGAGGCTCAGGTCTTCGACGATGCGGTCGCCGAAGAACGGGGCACGCGGCACGCCCACATCGGTCGCGACCCGCGAGCGCACCGGCGCGGCCACCGCCACGCCGCCCTCCCCCGCGCCCGCCGCGGCCTCCTGCTCCTTCTTCTCCTTCATCGCCGCGAGCTTCTGGTCGGTGTCGGCCCGCTTGGCGAGGCGTGTCTCGATCTCCTGATCCAACTGGTCGAGCTTGCCCGCGGTGATGACGTCCATCAGACGCAGACCCTCGAACGCATCCGTGCCGTGGTACACCTTCCCGCCGTACACGCTGCGCAAGTGGCTCTCGCAGTAGTGGCGCGACAGCGCCGCGCCGCCGAGGATCATCGGCACATCAATGCTCAGGTCATTGAGCTCGCGCAGGTTCTCTTCCATCACGTTCACGCTCTTGACCAGCAGGCCCGAGAGCCCGATCGCATCGGCGCCCAGCTCTTTGAACTTCTCGACGATCACGTTGATCGGCACCTTGATGCCCAGGTTGTGGACCGTGTAGCCGTTGTTGGTCAGGATGATGTCCACGAGGTTCTTGCCGATGTCGTGCACGTCGCCCCGCACCGTGGCCAGGATCATCGTGCCCTTGGTCTGGCCCTCCTTCTTCTCCATGTGCGGCTCGAGGTGCGCGACCGCGGTCTTCATCACCTCGGCGCTCTGCAGCACGAACGGCAACTGCATCTGCCCGCTGCCGAACAGCTCCCCCACCACCTTCATGCCGTCGAGCAGGTGGTCGTTGATGATGTCCAGCGGCGGATACGTCTTCATCGCCTCGTCGAGCGTCGCGCCCAGGTTCTTCTTCTCCCCGTCGATGATGTGACGCCGCATGCGCTCTTCGAGCGGCAGGTCGGCCAGGTCCTCCTTGGCCGACTGCGCCGCCGCGTCCGCGGGGAACAGGTCGATGAAGATCTGCAGCGGGTCGCGCGTCTTGCTGCCGTCGGCGAGGGTAACTTCTTCGCCCTCTTTCCGGGGGCGGTTGTAGATCAGGTCGAGCGCCGCGTCCCACTGCGCATCATCAATGCGGTTGCGCGGCAGGATCTTGCTCACGTGCAAAATCGCGCTGGTCATCCCCGCCCCGGTCAGCTCGTGCAGGAACACGCTGTTGAGCACCTGCCGCGCCGCGGGGTTCAGGCCGAAGCTCACGTTGGATAGGCCGCAGGTGATCTGGCAGTTGGGGAACGCCTCGGCGATGCGGCGGGTGCCTTCGATCGTCTCGAGCGCGGAGCGGCGGTCCTTGTCCATCCCGGTGGAGATCGGCAGGACCAGCGGGTCGAACATCAGGTCGCACTCGTCCAGGCCGTACTTCTCCGTCGCCAGCTTGTGCATCCTAGTGGCGATCTCTAACTTCCGGGGGGCGGTGCGGGCCATCGCTTCTTCGGGGTCTTCGTCGATGGTGCCCAGCACGAGCCCGGCGTTGTAGCGCTTGGCCAGGTGGCACAGCTCGGCGAACTTCTCCTCGCCATCTTCGAGGTTCGCGGAGTTGATCAGGCACTTGCCGCCGGCGAGCTTAAGGCCGGCCTCGATCGTGGCCGGCTGGGTCGAGTCGAGCATCAGCGGCGCGTTGACCTGGTTCACCAGCTTGCCGACGACGGTCTTCATGTCCGCCACGTTGTCGCGGCCGGCGTAATCGACATTCACGTCGATCACGTGGCTGCCCTCACGCACCATCTCCCGCGCCAGCGACATGATCTCGTCCCAGTCCTCCTCCTCGAGCAGCCGCTTGAACTTCCTTGAGCCGGACGCGTTGGTCCGCTCACCGATATTGAGGATCGAATTGTCCTGACGGTACTCCACCGCGCCCATGAGCGACGCGCAGCTCGGCGACCACGGCGCTTTCTCGTAGGTGGTGGGCGCTTTGTCGAGGCCGATGTGCTTGATGAGCGCGGCGATGTGCTCGGGCGTCGTGCCGCAACACCCACCGACCAGGTTCAGGCCGTAGTGATCGACAAACTCGGCGACCTTCTGCGCGAACGGCTCGGGCTGCAGCGGGAACACCGTCTGCCCTTCAACCAGCGTGGGCAGGCCGGCGTTGGGCAGCAGCGTGATCTTCCGCCGCCAGTTCTCCGCGAGGTAGTGTACGTGTTGGGCCATCTCGACCGGCCCGGTCGCGCAGTTCATGCCCAGCGAGTAGATCGGGTAGCCGTGCAGCGCCGCGACCACGCCGGCGATGTCGGTGCCCACCAGCGTCGTGCCGAACTGCTCGATGGTGACCTGCACGAAGATCGGGATGTCGCCGTCGGGCGAGATGCCGTCCGCGCCGGTGTCGGGCTTGAGGCCTTTTTCTTCGAGCACATCGAGGATCGCACTGATCGCACACTTGACCTGCAGGATGTCCTGCGCGGTCTCGATCAAAAGAGCATCCGCCCCACCATCGATCAGACCGCGCACCTGTTCCTGGTACGACGCGAGCATGGTGTCCCAGGCGATCTGGCCCAGCGAGATGAGCTTGGTGCCCGGGCCCATCGCGCCGACGACGAAGCGCGGCCGCTCTTCGGTTGCGTAGTTGTCGCAGGCCTTGCGCGCCACTTCCGCGCCGAGCTTGTTCAGCTCATAGACGCGGTCGGACAGGTCCTGGTCTTCCATCGTGTGGACGTTGGCGTTGAACGTGTCGGTCTCGACGGCGTCCGACCCGGCCTTGAGGAAGTCTTCGTGGATGCCCTGGATCAGCTCCGGCCGCGTGAGCAGCAGCACCTCGGTGCAGTTCTCGCGGCCGAGGTAGTCCTTATCAAGATCAAGGTCGGGCAGGTTGTGGATGGAGGTGCCCATCGCGCCATCGAGGAAAAGGACGCGGCGGGCTAGTTCACGGGTAAAGCGGCTCATAAGGGAGGCTCGTTGAAGATCAGGTCCAGCGTTCGTTCGGGGTCGGGGGCATCACGATCGCACGCCCGCAGGCATGCGGATATCCCACCAAACGTATTTATCCGTCAATCCGGATTAACGGATTATATAGCCCGGCCCGCCCCGTGGCAACCATCGGGGGGTCACCATGCCGCTTTTCCGGCGATCGACCGCTCTCAGCGCCCGCAGCGCGGCACCAACCCGCCGGGCACCGCAAATGACAGCCGCCGCGGATATCGCCGATCGCCTCTGTCTCTTTATCGTTGTTGGCATAATAAGGGGATAAGTATGCCCTGTAGAAACCCCTTCCCCGCTCGCCTATCGTGACGTA
>CAZTLX010000204.1:0-7605 GCA_964614575.1 uncultured Phycisphaeraceae bacterium
AACAGCGCGGCCATGAGCAGATAGGTCACCAGCAGCGCGATGAAGATGCGGCTGAGCCCGAAGCTCTGCACGCTGGCCCACGACCAGCCGTGCCACTGACCGAGCATCGCCTCGCGCACCGACGCCAGCTTGCTCGCCGAGCCGGCCAGCCGCACCTGGATCGACTCATCCACCACGCCGTCATCGCGCATCTGATCGATCATCTGCTCGATCTGCGCCGTCGCGGTCTCCAGCGGCACCTCGTCCGGCGGGGTCACCGTCAGCTTCACCGAGCGGTCTTCTTCGGTGCGGCGGATCTCCTGCGGCGACTGCGTGCGGTGCAGCGTCGCGATCGTGCTCAGCGGCACGCGGCCGACCTGCCCGTCTTCGGTGCGATAGGCCAGGGGCAGCATCGCCAGGTCGTCGGGTTGCAGGCGGCTGTCCTTCTTGCGTAGCGCGAGGATGTCGAGGCTCTCGCCCTGGAAGCGGTACTCGCCGACGAACGCGCCATCGACAAACGCCTGCACCGCAGCGCCCAGCGTCGCGACATCCAGCCCCAGGTCGGCGGCGCGGACGCGGTCGATCTTGACCTCGACCTCGCGGGATTGCAGATTGAAGTTCAGCGGCGAGGGGATGACCTGGCCGTAGCGCTCGCGCAGAACGTTGTTGATCGCGTCGGCGGATTCGCGGACGACGTCCAGGTCCGACCCGGAGACCTCGACGTCGATGCCGCGGGTGCCCGAGGCGCCGCGGCCGAAGAGCGACTGCTGCTCGGCGACGCCGAAGGTCGCGGGGTTGGACACCGTTGAGCCGTAGCCCAGCAGCGTGCCGAGGGGCGCGACGTTCTGCTTGTCTTTGCTGATCGCGCCGTGGAACGCGTTGCCGCGGAAGCTGACGAAGAAGTAGTTCTCGATCGGCGGGACGTTCTCGACCGGCTCGCCGGTCTGGAAGTTGATCGGGGGGGGGGCGTCGTCGAGGTCCGCGTAAGACTCGGCCTCCCAGTACGGGCGGAGGTAATCTTCGGTGCGGTGGGCGGCGTCGAGGTCGGTGGCGAGGGAATAGCCCGGCGGTCGGATGAGGAAGCCGAAGACCAGGTTCTTGTTGCCGCGGGGCAGGTAGTCGGTGGGCGGCATGAGCAGGTAAGCGCCGAGGATCGACACCGCGGTGAAAAGGCCGACGATCACCACGCGGGCGATCACCCCGCCGGCGCTGCGTTGGGTGAGGCTGTAGATCAGCGCCGAGAAGCCGCGTGCCAATCCGTTGAACAGCGGCAGCAGGCCGAACAGCGACCGCCCGGCTTTGACGATCGCGGTCTTCGGTTCGCGGTGCGTTCGCAGGAAGCGTGCCGACGACGCGGGGATGACCGTGATGGAGATGATCAGCGACAGCGACACCGCCGCACAGACGGCCAGGGTGATATCGCGGAAGAGTTGGCCGGCCTCTTCCTGGATCGTGAGCACGGGCACGAACACCGCCAGGGTGGTGAGGGTGGAAGCGAGGATCGCGCCCCACACTTCCCTGGCCGCGTCGTACGCCGCCTGCCGGGGCTTCTTGCCCATGCCCAGGTGGCGGTCGATGTTTTCGAGCACGACGATGGCGTTATCGACCACCATGCCGACCGCGAACGCGAGGCCCGCGAGGCTGATCACGTTGATGTTGCGCCCGAAGGCGTACATCACCACGAACGTGCCGACGACGGACACGGGGATCGCCAGCGCGACGATGACCGTTGGCCGGAAGCTGCGCAGGTAGACCAGCAGGGCCAGCCCCGCGAGCGCGCCGCCGATGAAGAGGTTGCTCTGCACGAGGCCCAGCGCGTCGTAGATGTAGCTCGTCTCGTCGTACACCTGCCGGACATTGAGGAGCGGCGGATCGTCGAGCCCTTGCTCCTCGGCGAACTCGCGGGCGAGGCGGGGCAGCAGGTCGCGGTTGATATCCCGCACCCGGCTGCGGACCTGCTCCATGACCTGGATGACGTTCGCGCCGCTCTCGCGATAGACGGGCATCGCCATCGCCGTTTGCCCGCGCGACCGCACGAAGCCGCGCTGCTTCTCGAAGGTCAACTCGACCACCGCCAGGTCTTCGATGCGCACCGGCCCGCTGGGGGTGTATCGCACGATGGTCTGGCGGATCTGGTCCAGGTCATTGAACTCGCCGACGACGCGGATGCGCGTGTCGTAGCGGCCCTCGGCGATCTCGCCGGCCGAGATGTTGACGTTCTGCTGGCGCAGCGCTCGGTCCAGATCGCTGAGCGTCACCTCGTGCTGGGCGACGCGCTGCGGGTCGAACTCGATGTGGACCTCGCGCGACCGCCCGCCATAAACCCGCACCTCGCTGACGCCCTCGATGCGTTCGAGGTAGGGCTTGATGCGTTCCTCGGCCGGGTCGCCGAGCGTCTGCACATCGAAATCGGGACTCTCGGTGGTCAGCAGCAGCCAGGCGATCGGCGCCCCCGCGCCGGCCTCGCCGGTGGTGAGCACCGGTTCATCGACCTGCTCGGGGTAGCTGGGCACCTCACGCAGCGCGTCGCTGACCACGACGCGCGCGGTCTGCAGGTCCGTGCCGAGCTTGAATTCCAGCTCGATCTCCCCCTCGCCGCGGTAAGCGGTGGCGGTCATCTTCTCGAGGTTGCGGACGTTCTTGAGCACGTCCTCCTGCGGCTCGATGATCTCCTTCTCGACCTCCTCGGGGCTGCGGCCGACCCAGTTGGTGTTGACGGTGATGATCGTCGGGTCGGTGTTGGGGACCAACTGGATCGGGATCGACGTCAGCGCGATCAACCCGAAGAGCAGCAGCAGGATCACTGCGACCGCGACCTTCACGGGGTTCGAGATGGCGAAACGGATGATGTCCATCGGTTAACCGTCGGCGGCGGAGGATTGGGGGGTGGGATTTGCCTGGGGAGGCTGGGGGTTCTGGGCCTGCGGGCCGTTCATGATGTTGAGCGCATGGCCGGGGAAAAAGATGCGCTCGGCCCCCTGCACCACGACCTGCGCTTCATCGTGCAGCAGGTCGGCCATCTGCCCCGCCGGCTGCACCGCGAAACGCTCGCCGGCGCCGAAAAGCACCTCCACCGCGACCGACATGCCCGCGGGGGGGCCTTCGCCATCGGGCTGAGCGACCCACACGACCGAGCCCGCCGGGCCGGTCTGCACCGCGTCGCGCGGCACGGTCAGCCGATCGGTCATCGCTTCGAGCGGCACCTGCGCGACGACGCTCATGCCCGGCTTGAGCGCCGCGTCCTGATCATCTAGCCGAACCTTCACCGGGTAGGTTCGCGAGGCCCCGGTGCCATCGGGGTTGATCGCGATCACCTTGCCCGTCACACGCTGGCCGACCGCCTCGATACGCACCTCGACCTCGTCACCGACGGTGACCTGATTGATGATGCGCTCGGGCACATCGATCACGGCGTCGATCTGGCCGCGGGAAACCATCTCGACCAGCGCCTCACCGATCTCGACGCGCTGGCCGATCTCCGCGCGTTTGGCGGTGACGGTGCCGTCGAACGGCGCGGTGACGTTGACGCGGCGCAGGTCTTCCTGCGCACGATCGCGTCGCGCGACGGCCGCGGCCAGCCGCGCCTCATCCCCGGCGACGCGGGCGCGGGCGTCTTCGACTTCCTTCGGCCGGGCGGCGTTGGATTGCGCGATCGATTCGAGGTACGTCAGATCGCTGCGCGATTGATTGAGTTGCGCCTGGGCCTCGGCGACTTGGGCCTCGGCGGCGTGCAGGTCGAGCTTGACGAACACGTCCTCCACCCGCGCGAGGATCGTCTGGTCGGCGACCACCCGCGTGCCCTGAGTGACGGGCAGGTCGATGAGCATGCCCTCGACTTCGGCGGCGATGGTCGCGCGTTTAACCTCCCGCAGGCGTCCGGTGACCTCGAAGCGTTGCTGCAGGGGCATCTGCTTCGCCTGATCGACGAGGACCGAGGCCGGGGGCGGGCCATCGTTCGGTGGTCCGCCTCCGGGCGGTCCGCCTGCCGCGCCGGGTCCGCCCGCGTCGCCGGGTGGCGTGCCCGGGCCCAGCAGCCACAGCCCGCCCGCGCCGAGTCCGACGCCGATCAACAGCGCGATCGCGTACAGCGAGAGGGTCAGCATACGGTTGGCATCGGCGGTCTGGGTCACGGTTGAAATCCGGCGGGGTCCGGGCGAAAGATCAGACAAAGGCGGGGGCGGCGGCTGGCCGTACAGCGTACGATACGCTATCGTACGATGTACGGTCAAGCCGGCCCGCGCTATTTTCTTCAGGTTTCTGACCCATGTGCCCCCGAACCCACTCCCCCCCCGAACCCGTGCCCCCTGCCAAGGCCTGGCCGCAGGCCGAGCCCGATCAGCGCCGGGAGTTGATCGTCGAAACGGCGATGAGGCTGCTGACCGCGGAGGGCCCGGCCGCGGTCACCATGCGCCGCGTCGCCGCGAGCCTCGGCGTGGGCACCATGACGCTCTACACCTACCTCGAAGGCCAGACCGCCCTGCACCGCGAGATGGTCCGCCGCGGCTTCGACATGCTCAACGCCGGCTGCCGCGAATCGTCCACCGTGGATACCGACGGCTCGTGGCGCGGCGGGGCGCGGCACTACCTGCAGTTCGCCATCGACCACCCCAACCTCTTCCGCCTGATGTTCGACACCCCCCTGCCCGAGGGCGACGACGACCTGCTCCGCGGCGGGTTTGCCCCCCTGCTCGAACGCGTCAGCGAACGTCTGCGTCAAAACACCAAACTCACCGGTAAAGCCCTGGAACGCGAGGCCCGCAAGCAGGCCGGACGCTACTGGCTTGGGGTCCACGGCCTAGCGATGCTCGCCATCTCCAACCGCCTCAGCGTCCTGGAAGGCGACCTCGAAGCCCTGCTCGACGACCTGCTGCCCCACATCGCCCCGGATTGATTCATCAACCGCCAAGTCGCCGAGGACACCAGTAAAGGCAACAAGCGGGTTGTGCCTTTTGTGCTTTTTTTGGCTAACTTTTTTGAGGCTTATGAATAACCCACCCAAGCCCGCCGATGCGCAGCGCAGCGGAGCTTCGGCGGGGTATCTGGCGGGGTATCTGGCGGAGTATTCAGAGGACCCCATGTCTTTCTCGCGTCCTGGCGTCCTGCCGTCCTGCCGGCTCACTCGTTTCAAGGCGTCGCCGGTTCTTCCGTGGCGATCGGCTCGGCGGGTTCTTCGAGGTCCTTCTGCAGGTTCACCTGCCACGCCGAGGCGAAGTCGCGGATCGTGCGGTTGCCGTGGCGCAGCCCCGCGGCGATTTCCGGCGATTGCGGGTCTTTCACCTGCGTTAACAGATACGCGATCCGGACCACCGGCTCGTCGCTGCGCTTGGCGGCATCGAAGATCGGCTGGGTCGGCGCGCCCAGGCCGTCCGTCGCCCCCAGGTGCAACACGATCCAGGCGCGGCCCTGCGGGTCGAGCAGCTTGTATCTGTCGTTAAGCGCTTTGGCGATCCGCTGCAGCGCGGCGTCGTTCGCATCCGCGCCCGGCAACGCGCCGCCAACCCCCGCCAGCATGCCCAACGCCTGCACACGCTCGGTCACATCGTCACTTTCGAGCTGCTCGATCCAACGGTCGATGTTCGCATCGGTGGCGTTGCGGCCCCACGCCTGATTCACCGCCGCCCGCGCCGTGTCCCCCAACGGTCCCGCCACGATCGCGCCGCTGGGCAGCGCCCGCGGGTCCAGCACCGCCAAAGTCGAGAAGCTCAGCGCCTGGTAACGGTGGCGGTGCAGCGCCGCCGCCAGCGACCCGCGATCCAGCCGCACATCGAAGCTGAACGATTCGTTGGGCTGCAGCGTCAGCCGACGGCCGGCGTCGGCGATGATCAACGGCAGGGGCGGCACCGGTTGCCCGGAGACCGTGGCGTTTAATTGAAACGCCAGCCGCGAAGGCAACGCCGGACCGCTGCCCAGCGACAGCGGGAACCGCGCGCGATTGCGGATCGTGATCCGGGCGGTGATCGGCTCGCCGGACTGCGTCCGCAGCGGCTTGATCTCCATCCGCAGATCGGTCCAGCCCGGCCCCTGCTCATCGAATCCCCAGAGGTTATTTGGCGAACGATTCATCATCTCGATCAATGATTGGCCCACCCCCGTCGCCGGCACATCGCGGCCCTTCGCCTGCATCAGGCGGGCCGCGAGCAGCCCCGAGAGGTGGATCGGCCGTGTGTGCAACGCATCGATCATCGCCCGCACATTGCCCGACTCATCGTTGCCCGCCAGCACCGCCAGCCCCAGCGCCGCCAGCGGCTGTGTCTGGGCGTGCGCCTCGAACGCCGCCCGCGCGCCTTCCACATCACCGCCGCGGTACATCAGCCAACCCTGGGCCACCTGCGCCGAAGCGCTCGACGCGTCCGCCTCGGCCAGCGCCGACTCGGCCCGCTCGCGATCGCCCAGGAACGCGGCCAGGACCAGCGCGAGCTTGGCTTTGGCCTCGCCGAGGTTGTCCCCGGCCTGCTTGTTGAGCGACTGCTCGATGCGTTTGAACGTCTCGAGGGCGGCCGGCGATTCCCCCGCACCGTCCAGGACCGCCAGCCGGATCAATTCCATCTCCGTGGGCAACTCGGCGGACGGGTCATCCTGTGACAGGTATCTCGCCAGCCCATCGAGCAGCTTGATCGTGTCATCATCCCGGCCGGCGGCGGCCAGGCACAACGCCCACAAGCGGTAATCCTCGATCGATAATGACGAGCCGCCGCTGAGCCTCGAAGTCATCTCGAACTGGTCGGCTGCGCGGCTGTACGCGGCCTGCTCGGCCAGCGTGTAGGCAAACGCCAGGCGCGCGGTCGGGTCGACGGGCGCGGCTTTGATCACGCTAAGCAACAACGCGCCGCTCTTGAGCGGCTCGTCGCTCATCTCGCGGATGTACTGATGGGTCATGCTCGTGGCGGTGGGGTTGGCCGGGTCGAGCTTGACCGCTTCGCGCAGATGGCGGAGGTAGTTTTTGTCCTGGCCCAGTTCGCGTGCCGCCATCGCCGCCGCCGCGCCGAGCCGCGAACGCAGCGGCGCGCTGAGCCGTTGGGCCGAGGGCGAATCAAGGATGCGCTCGATGGCCGTCAGCCGTTCTTCGAGCGTGTTGAGCCGGCCCAGCCGCAGCATGATCAGCTCGAATTGTGCCGCGTCATCCTCGGGCACCAGTCGGATGTACTGCCTGAGCGCCTTTTCATGATCGGCGGGCTTGGCTTCCATCTCGGCCAGCTCCGCTCGCATCCGCCACGCCTCGGGGTCCTGGTCGTTGACCTCCAGCGCCAAATCGAACAGCAGCCGCGCCACGGCCACCTGATCCGCCCGCGGCGCAGACGCCCCCGCCAGCTCGAAGGTCGAGAGCTGGATCAGGCGGTCACGGAGCATCACGTCCTGCGTGAGCACCTTGCCCAGCGCGCTGTCCTGCGCCGCCGCGGGCCACGCCATCAGCACCGCCGCCAGCAGCAGCCCGAGGTCGCGAAATCGCCCACCCGGGGCCAGGAACAGGAATATAGGCTTGAACATGGGCAAACGCCTCCGGGCACGGGATCGGGCATCAGGCATATCGTTCTACGATCCTACCATCGGCGAAGGCCGAAGGTTCGTCCACAAGTCACGAAAGGCCCCCGCCCCCCTCCACTCTCCACCCCCCACTCTCCACACTCA
>CAZTLX010000205.1:0-7598 GCA_964614575.1 uncultured Phycisphaeraceae bacterium
GTCTGGCGGTCACCGATGATCAGCTCGCGCTGGCCGCGGCCGACGGGGATCATCGAGTCCACCGCCTTGACGCCGAACTGCAGCGGCTCCTTGACCGGTTGACGCTTGGCGATGCCGGGCGCGATGATGTCGACCTTGCGCGATTCACTGGACTGGATCGGGCCCTTGCCGTCGATCGGCTCGCCCAGCGCGTTGACCACGCGGCCGAGCACGCCCTCCCCCACGGGCACCGACAGCAGCTTGCCGGTGGTCGAGACGGTCGTGCCCTCTTCGATCTCAAGGTAGTCGCCGAGGATGACCGCGCCGACGATGTCCTGCTCCAGGTTCATCACCTGGCCGAAGACGCTCTTGCCGTCGCCTAAATCAAACTCGACCATCTCGCCGGCCATGGCGTTGGACAGGCCGTAGATGCGGGCGATCCCGTCACCGACCTCGACGACGGTGCCGACCTGCGACACCTCGAGCTCGGCGCCGAAGCGCTCGACCTCGGCCTTGATTACGCTGGTGATTTCGTCAGTGCTCAGTTTCATAGTTGCCTCTTGTCGGTTTCATTTTGGCCGCAGATGTACGCGGATAAACGCGGATCATGTGCGGGATGGGAAATCGATGGTTGCTGTTTCATTTATAACTGTGTTCATCCGCGTGCATCCGCGGCGCTATGCCTCCGCCGCCACCTGCTGCCGGGCTTTTTCCCGGCCGGCGGCGATCATGCGCTGTTTCATCTTCGCCAATTGCGTCGCGACCGAGCCGTCGATCATCTGATCGCCGATGCGGACCTTGAGCCCGCCGATCAGCGACGCGTCCACGTACTGGTGCAGCACGACCTGCTTGCCGCCCAGGGCCTGCCCGATCGATTCAGCGACGCGTGCGGCCTCGGCCTCGTCCAGCCTTTGGGCCACAAACGCGTCCACCTCCACAAACCCCCGCGATTCGGCCACCCGTGCCGCGAACGACGCGGTGATCGCCGGCAGCCATGCCAGGCGGTCCTTTCGGTTCAGCACGTGTATGAATTTGTACAGCGTATCGCTAAAGCCCGCCTTGAAGACCCGATCGATCACCCCCGCACGGTCGTCACGGCCCAGCGCGCGGCTGGAGATCAGAGTCACCAGCGCCGGGTTGGACGCCAGCAACCCCGCCAACTGTTCCACCTCGGCGGCGGTCGCGTCCATCGCGTCGGCCTGCAGCGCCAACTCGAAGAGGGCCTGGGCATAGACGTCGCTGACCTGGTCGGTCTTGAAGGCGGATTTGCTCGGGGTGCCGCTCACGCGGGTCTCTCCATCATCGGCCGAGGCGCTGGGCTTCGGCGCGGGTTCGGGCTTCGGGGGCTTCAGGTCGTCCGGCTCGGTGCCGGCTTGCGGACGCCGGGCGGGTTCGGGGGCATCGGGGCGTGGCGGCCTCGGTTCGGGGTCGGCCGGTTTGGCGGAGGATTCGGAGTCCGGCGTCGGCTCGCCGTCCGGATCACCCTTGCCAAACAGTTTCGACCAGAATCCCTTGCCCGCCATCGGTTCACCCCTGGGTTAGTTGCGGTTGAGGTTCGACAATTCCTCCAACGACTGGCTCACCAGCGCCTGCTGGTCGGACGCGCTTAGTTCCTTGCGGATGATCTTCGACGCCACCCGCGTCGCGATCTCCGCGGTGTGGGCGTACAACTCGGCGATCGCCTGCTCCTTGGCGGCCTGGATTTCCGCGGCGTTGCGCTGCCGCAGGTTCTGCGCGTCGGTCTCGGCCTGGGCCTTGACCTGCTGCGCGACCTGTTGGGCTGCGGTCCGCGACTCATCGATGATCCGCTGCGCCTCTTTCTGCGCCTCGGCCAGTTGTCGTTTGTAATCGGCCAGCGTCTGCTGCGCGGCCTTGGCCGCATCCTCCGCCGACTTGAGGTCGTCGTGCTGCTTCTGTTCACGCGCCCGCAGCGCGCCGAGGATCTTCGGCCAGACCACCAGGCTCAGCACGCTGAAGAAAATCAGGAAGATGATCAGCGTCCACAGCGACTCCTGCCAGACGAAGGTCATCAATGCACGGGACGCCTCGCCTTCGGCGGGTGCGGCGACCGCGGCGGCGGGGGCAAGCATCGCCAGGGAACCGGTGGTCAACAAAGGCAAGCAACGTTTCATGATCGGCTCTTCACTTGGACGGCAGCGGGTCGGGGTGAGGTTAAAAGCCGGCGGCCGCGGTTGCGCGGCCGTCGGCGAGGGTTCAGGAGGCGAAGAAGCCACCCGCCAGGCCGCTGGCGATGATGATCGCGAAGAAGGTGAAGCCTTCGATGAGCGCGGCGGAGATGATCATCTGGAGGAAGATCTGTCCGGCGGCTTCGGGCTGACGGGCGGTGGACTGCACGGCGTTGGCACCGATGTTACCGATGCCCTTGGCAGCACCGATGCACAGCAGGCCCAGGCCCACGCCGGCGCCGAGCACGGCCAGGCCGGCGCCGAGGCTCGCGCCGCCTTCTAACTGCGCGAGCGAGAGGAGGATGGTTTCGATTGGCATGTCATGGTCTCCGATTCAAACGGGGTTACGGGTTGCCGGCTGGTTTAGTGTGCCCGGGTGCCGGCGTGGCCCGGGCGTAGTTCGTTGACGGCTAAGCGCGTTAATGCGCGGAGGCGGACTGCGTGCCGCTAAGCCCCTCCTCCAGGGCTTCGCCGGGCATCTCGCCCTGGTCCAACCCGCCGTGGTGTTCGTCGTGTTCGGCGTGGCTGACCGCGGTCAGCGAGATAAAGATCACGGTCAGGAAGGTGAAGATGTACGCCTGCAGGAAGGCGACAAACAATTCGAGGAAGCTGAAGATCGCCGCGCCGATCGAGGTCGCCCCCTTGCCCATCGCCCCGGCACCGACGGCCATGATCACCAGCGACGCGAGCACCAGGTGACCGGCAACCATATTCGCAAACAGACGGATCGCCAGCGCAAACGCGCGGATCACCGGGCTGATGAACAGCTCCAGCACAAACACAAAGATGCCGATCGGGATCGTCACCGGTAAAAGCCACAGGGGCTTGAGCGGCATCACCCAGCCGTGCGCGAAGTAGTGCTTGGCACCCTGCTCGCGGATGCCCACGGCAAACATGAGCACCAGCGACACCACCGCCAGCCCGGCCGTGAAGCTGATGTTGCCGGTGAACGTGCCCCCCGCGTGGGGCAGGTGCCCGCCGGTCGCGGCGTTGATCTGATCGATCACCGCGTTAATCGGGATCAGCCCCAGCACGTTGCCCAGCAGCACGAAGAAGAAGATCGACCAGATCAGGTAGATGTAGCGGTCGGTCAGCTTGCCCAGCAGCGGGCGGGTCATCTCGTCGCGGAGGAAGACGCAGAGGGTTTCGAAGAGTTGGGTCAGCCGGCCGCGGGTGACGTACTGTTCGGCTGACGCGCCGCCGATCGGCATCCGCCGGGCCACCACCCACAGCAGCCCGACGCCCACCACCGCCGTGAGCAGGCTCATCGCGTGGTGGTTGGTGAACCAGTCCGCCACCGCGTGGGGCAGGACGTGGCTCATCGGGTCGGGTTGGCCTCTCCCGGCGGCGAGGGTTGCGGGCAGGTTCATCGATCGGTCTCCGTGGGACGCTGCGACGCGGGGCGTGGCGGATCATGGCGGGTCGCCAGCGCCGCCGACGCCGACCGGAGGTAGGAAGATAGCAGGATCACTTCGGTCGTGAGCACCACCAGATACCAGCCGACGACCCAGAAGCCGAGCACACGGGCCTGCGGGTCGCCCAAGGCCGCGGCACCGATGACCACCGCGGCACCCAGGCCCATGCGGATGAGCATCCCCAGGAGGAAGCCCATCGCTGCGCCCTGCATCCCCGCCCGCCGCGACAGCAGCCAGACCGGGACCAGGCCCAGCAGGCCCGCCCCGCCACAGGTCACCGCGCCGATCAGGTTCAACCGCCCCGCCTCGGGCATCGCCAACAGGTAGCGGGTGAGCAGATGCGTCACCAGGGCGAGCACGACCACCACCGCCGCCATGACCGCCGAGGCCCGCAGGAACGGGAACGCCGAAGTGCGTGGCGCGGGGCACGGCGTGGTCGCGGGGTGTTCAGCGTGCATCGGGATCGCGGGGCTTAGGGTCGTCATCGTGGGGCGGTCGGGTCGTGTGTCGGTCTTGCAGGGAACGCTTGCGCCGGCGTTCGGCGAGGTTGATGGCGCGGTAGGCGTTGTAACAGCCGAGGCTCGTGCCCAGCACCGCGCCGCTCAGGGCCAGGTAAGGGCCGGTGTCCCAGGCTTGGTCGGCGAAGTAGCCGACGGCCGTCAACCCCCCGATCACCGCCCCCAATTCGAGTCCGACACCGAGCAAGCGGGCCGTCGGGCCGGTCAATTGTGGGCCGATCATGCGTCAGGCCTTTCCCTCGGGCGGATCGGTCGGACCTACTCCAGCGCCGCCGCGCCGCCGATGATCTCCGACAACTCCGTCGTGATCGCCGTCTGACGCGCCCGGTTGAACTGCCGACGCAGGCTCTTGTTGAGTTTTCCGGCCGCATCGGTCGCGGCCTTCATCGCCACCATCCGCGCCAACTGCTCGCTGACCACCGCCTCATTAAACCACTGATAAAGCGTGGTCTTGACCGTCACCGGCAGGATCTCCGCCAGCAGCGTCTCGGCGTCCGGGGAAAAATCGTAGATCGCCGACGGGCCTTTCGCCTCGTCGGTCCTCGGCGGGCGCATCGGCAGAAGCTGCCCGATCGCCGGGGTCTGCTTGCTCATCGTGACGAAGGACATGTACGCCACCTTCACCGCGTCGTACGTACCCGCGACAAAGTCATCCATGTAACGCTGCGCCAGCGCGTGAACGTCCTCAAACTTCGGCTCGTCGCCGAACTGCTTGTGGACCGTTTCCAAAGGGACCCGGTTGAACTTGCAGAACGCCACGCCCTTCTTGCCGACCATCTCGACGTCGAATTTTTCGACGCCGCCGGCCGCGCGGACGTATTGCAACGCGGCCCGCAGAACGTTGCCGTTATAAGCACCGCACAGCCCGCGCTCGCTGGTGATCACCAGCAGCAGCTCCTTGCCCGCCGGCTTGGCGGGGGGCGAGAGCAGCGGGTGGCTCAGCTCGGCGTCTTCTCCCAGAGACGCGGCCAGCTCGCGCACCACTTCACCGATCTTGCGGGTATAGGCCTGCGCCTCGGTCGCGCGGCGCTGCATCTTCTGAAATCGGGCCGAGGCAATGAGTTGCATCGTCTTGGTGATGCGCTCGATGTTGCCGACGGCCTTCATCCGTCCCTTGATTTCGCGTGTTCCGGCTGGCATGCGGCCGCATCATAGTGATTTCCCGATCCGCATCAACGCGGGCCGGTTTGTTCTTGCAATTCAGCCTCGGGCCAAAGCCGAGCCCCGAGCCAGCTTGCGGGGGCGAAGCGCCGGTTCAGTCCCCCCGAGCGCCGATCCGGCCCTTCACTGCGCTCAGGGATCGGCTTGGGGGGATGCCTTTAGGTGTAGTGCAACTGCGCCGTCGCGACGCAGTCGGTGTCGGCAGTGATCCGGACCCAATGAGCGCCAAAGCCCGCGGGGAATTGATGGTGAAGGTAACCGCCGGCCGAGACGCGCACCGTTTCGTAGCCGAAGAACACCCCATCGCCCCGGAAGTCCACTTCGATCGTGAAGCTGACCGTCTGGTCCGACTGTTGGGTCAGGTGCAGGCACTTGCCGCCGGCGAATCCGGTCATCAGATATGGGTCGCTGGGCTGAGCGGCCTTGACCGAGGTCTCCCACCACGGCCCGCCCCAGCCGCGGGGCTTACCCCACTGCCACAGGTCATCGGTCTTGCCGAACCACAGCCCGGCCTGCGGTTGGCCGACCACCGGGTTCGAGTCGTTGATCGGTGTGGTCTGATCGCCCGCCATCACCAGCAGGCCGTTCCACGAGCAGTAGTCGCCGATGATCCGCAGGTGCGAGCACACCGGCCGCAGGCCCCACACCCGGTTGCCGTACGTCATCGCCGGCAGCTCGTAGAACATGCCCGACGCGTTGACCATCCATCGCTCGCTCTCCACCTCGCGGATGCGCGGCCACTCGGTCGTCCACGCGTGGTCCTGCGTGTGCGTCGCCTTGGGCAGCCGGTACCTCGTCCATCCTGTTTCGGGCAAGTACGTTTTGAAGATCGCCGAGGCGCGGTCCTGCCCCACCGCAAAGATCGCCCGGCCCAGCTCACCTTGGACGCGACCGGCCAGCGTGTTGAACTGCGTGCGCTCCAGCACGGTCCAGGCCTTGCCGTCCCACTCGGCCAGACGGCCGTCGCATCGGGACGGATCAACAAAGTCTTTGCCGTAGTAGCTGTTGTTGCAGACCACGACGCGGCCGTGGTCGGCGAAGATGTCTTTGAAGTGGGCCGGGCCCTTGCCGCTGGTGTAGAGCGTCTCGGTCAGCTCGGCGAGCTGCGTCACTTCGAGCGAGTTCACATCCGCCTCGAAAAACTCACCCTCCATCCCGAGCATATAGACCTTGTTCTTCGGGTCGGTCAGGTGGCGGGCGGTGCCGGTGATGCGGATATCGATGAGGTCTTTGAAGGTGCGGACGTTGCCGGCGGGGTCGATCACGTGCGGGCCGATGATGCACTGATCGGTCTCGGCATGGATCATGCGGTTGGCGTAGGTGCCGACGACGGACGCGGGGTGCTTGTGCAGTTGCATGTCATCGTCGAGATAGAACAGGCCCGTGCCGTCGCCGGTGCCCTGCTTGTGGGCGACGTAGGTGACGAACCAGAGCCGATCGGCCCAGGGCATCAGCGCGCCGATGCCGGTCTCGGTGCGCGCCGGGTGGTGCGCGGCCTTGACGGCGACGCCGGGGAAGACACCGGAGATCGAAAACGGGGTCGTGGTCATGGGAGCGGTTCCTCGATGCGTTGGGCCGCGGCGGAAAGGGCCGCGACAAGTGTGGGGATGTCTTGGTCAGCAAACGTTCCGGAGGCGGCGATCGCGGCACCGTGGTGCGGGCGCAGCCCTACACCGAGCGAGCGGTGGCCCGGCTGTTCCTGTTCGACGAGCGCGTAGCCTTGCGTGCGAACGTGTTTGAGCGACGACGCGGTGTTCCGCGGCACGCGGCCGCCAAGCTGTTCGCGCAAACGCGGCGCGTCGAGTTGTGCGAGCAGCGCCAGCCCGATGCCCGAGCGCAACGCCGGGTAGAGCCCGACGCGGCCGAGCGCTTCGCCCGGCGGCGTGCCCGGCGAGGCGTGATACAGGTAGGCCACGCGGTCGCGCCAGAGCACGCCCAGCGCGACGGTGTGCCGGTGATGACGTAGTTGTTCGAGCACCGGCAGCGCCCGCCGCAGCAGGCCCGAGCCGAACATCGCCTGCGCCGCGAGCACGTGGATGCCGGGTCCGGGGCGGTACTTACGTTTGTCATCCTGCTGCGCCAGGCCCAGGTGCGCGAGCGTGCGCAGAAGGCGGTTGACCCGCGTCGGCTCCAGGCCCAGCTCGCGCGCCAGCTCGCGCCCCCCCACCGGCTCGGCCTGCGAGGCGAGCTGCTGGAGGCACGCGAGCCCGTCGATCAGAGACTGGTTCGGCTGGGCGGGGAGCATTGTTGCTAAAATAGCAACATACGCCGGGTGGTCAAGCACGGGCTCGCAATAGCCAAAGCGACGCGCGTAACAAGACAACTCCGCGAAGCCGCAA
>CAZTLX010000206.1:0-7535 GCA_964614575.1 uncultured Phycisphaeraceae bacterium
CACCCGCGGCTACGCAAATAGATGCGTATCTGAATCGGTCATACCCCGTTCCAATCCCCCCAAGCAGGCCCGGACCTACGACGCTTTGCTAGAGGAAGAAGCCCGGCCGGAGCTTGAAGTGGGCGCTCAGCGTTTTGATATGCGCTTTGCTGGGCTCGCGCTCGCCGCGCAGCAGCTTCGACCCGAGCGACCTTGCGCCCAGCAGATCACCAAGTTCCGCCGCCGTCATATCGTGCATTTCGCAGAGGTGGGCCAACCGTTCATGCACCGGCCAGCGGTCATCGAGGTCGCGCGTGGGATGCTCGGCCTCGTAAACCCGGATCAGCGTCGTCAGCGACGCGAGGTAGTCGGTCTGATCGGCGGTGCGGTCCGTGCGGCCGGCCAGCCGATCAACCACCGCCATCGCGTCCTCCAGCTCGCGCTCGTCGCGGATCGGCCGCAGCGCGTGCATGCGATTGAGCCCGGCAAAGCTCGTGGGCAGCCGTTTGGGCAATACGGCGGCGGTCAAGGTCATAGCTGCTCCTTCCATCGGTTCTTGTCGTATTCGGCGTGCGTCAGGAAGAAACGCGGGGTGACTTCCTGGAGGTCAAAATCGATGACCGCGATCAGCCGGAACTTATTGCCCCCGATGTTAAAGACCCAGCACACATAGCTCTTGATCGGCACCCGATCCGCGGTTCGGCCAAAGGTGGCCGCGACATCGGCGGCGCAGTGCCAGTCGGCTTCCCTGATCATCCGCGTCCACCGTGCCAAGGGCTTTCGCGCAACCGCGTGTTGCCGCTGCCACCGCTCAATCCGTCGCAAGCCGTTTATGTTCACTGATACATTATGTATTGCGCCGCCGACGAGTCAAGCGGCACAGATACAATTTGTAGATAGTTTGCTTATGCCCCCGCCAGCCCGCGGATCGCGTCGGCGATGCCGTCGGGGCCCAGGCCTTGGTAGTCCATTTGGCGCCAGAGGCCGCCGGAGCCTTCGGTGTGGACGCCGAGGTGCTGGTATTTGCCTCGGTAGCCGCGGACCAGCAGTTCGCAGCCCAGGCGGACGCCGACTCCGGTCTTGACGTTGAATTCCTCGGCCAATAACACGAACGGGGCTTCCATCAGCTTCGCCATCGTGTCTTCATCGCTGACGTTGAGCGTGGTCTTGTTGATCAGCCCGACGCCGAGGCCGCCTTCGCGCAGGGTCTCCACGGCCGCGAGCGCCCGGTGCAAGGTTGACCCGAATGAAACGACATACCCGCCCCCACCCCCGCCCCCGGAAGCGGCTTCGCGGATCACGTCGTCTTTGCCCGGCTCAAACGTCCAGTCGTCGCCATAGAACCGGCTGCCATCCTCGTTGAGGATGTAGGGGATCTTCGAGCGGTTGGAGAACACGAAGCGCAGGCCGGGGTCTTTGAAGATGCGCTTGACGCACCCGCGGAACTGGTTGGGGTCGCCGGGGAAATAGACGCGGGTGGTGTCGTGGTCGTTGTCGAGCCCGCCGTCGCAGAAGAGGTTGTTGATCCCGAAGTGGCAGGTGTTGTCGGCCATGTCGTCGCAGCCGGCGTGGCTGAAGTGCGCCAGCACGTTGGCCTTGTTCAGGCGCGCCATGGTGATCTCGCTGACGCACATCTCGAGGAACGCGGAGAAGGTCGCGAAGACGCCCTGTTTGTCGGCGTCGAAGCCGAAGCCCGCCGCGGCCGAGTAGTTGCCGCGCTCCATGATCCCGGCCTTCACATAAATCTCGGGGAACGCCTTGCCGATCGGCTCGATGCCGGTCGAGCCTTCCAGGTCGCAGTCGAACACCTTCACGGTGCGGGTCCGCTCGTCCGCGTCCATCTTTTCCAGCACCTCGACCATCACCTTGCCGAACAGCGAGCGGTTGGCCTCGACTTCCTGCGAGCAGCCGGGGTACTGCGGCTTGGCGTCGCCCTTGCCCAGGCCCTTGAGGAACGCGACCGCCTCGGTGTGGCCGCGGGCTTCGAGGTAGGTGACGGCGTCTTTGACGCTGACCACGTCGTGGCCGTGCGGCGTGCCCTCGACGTGGGGGATGCCCGGCGCCATGGGGCGTTTGTTGACCACGGCGAAGGGGCCGGGGGTGTTGAAGGCGTTGACGATGCGGCTGTAGAGCGCGTCGAGGTCTTCGCCGTCGCCGGTATCGACGCTTAAGCCGTGGCCCCCGAGGGTCTGGTCGATGTGGTAGCCGGGCAGGTAGTCGCTGGGGTGGCCGGCGATGGTGACGTCGTTGTCATCGATCAGCAGCTTGATGTTGAGCTGCTGGGCGACGGCGAGTCGCGCGGCCTCGGCGTCGTTGCCCTCCTGCTGCGAGCCGTCGCTGCCCAGAACAAAGACCACCTTGTCCGGATGCGCCATCGCCACGCCGTTGCAGAACGGCCAGATGTGCCCGAGCCGGCCGGAGGAAAACTTCACGCCTGGCGTGAAGCCCAGCTCGGGGTGGCCGGGCAGCTTCGAGTTGTAATCGCGATAGTGCAGCAGCCGATCGGCGGGGAGGTGGCCTTCGAGCACGGCCCAGAGGTACTGCGTGGCGACGCGGTGGCCGGCCTCATCCCAGAACGCGGGGTAGATGCGGTCGCCCGCCGGGCCGCGCATCAGCGCGTCGAGGATGCAGACCTCGGGCACGGTGTCGTAAGGCCCGCCGGTGTGCCCGCCCACGCCGCGGGCCGCGCCCGTCGCGGTGAAGAAGACCATCGCGTCGCGGCAGAGCTGGATGTTGTGTTTGAGCGCCTCGCGTTGCTCGTCGCTGAGTGTCGGCGTCGCCGGGTCCAGGCCGATCGGCCGATAGCGGGTCAGATCGATGGGGAACTTCTCGGCCTGCTGGATGGAGAGGGTCGCGGCGGTGGTCATCGTAAGCCTCGGGTGGGTCGGGTTCGTGAAGATGAGTGGCCGCGGCAGAGGTGTCGCGGCGGGGGGATTCTAACAGGTCGCGTTGCGCGGCAGGTGTGGCCGTGCTTGGGTGTTACCTGTGGGGTGTCGTGGCCCAATGGTTCGTGTCGCATGCGATATTCAGTCTTCATCGTTGTGATCGTCTTGTGCGGTGGTGTTGCCGCGTCGTGCCGCGCCGCGGCCGCGGCCCCTACGCCGCCTCGGGTGACGCATGATCGGGTGAGCGGGGCGCTGGCGTTTTATTCGGCCGAGCCGGGGACGGAGCCGGTCGTTCGGGTGCAGTTGCCGCCGGCGGGCGAGGGGAAGCTGGCCGCCGCCGCGCCGACGGGGGCGTTTTCGCTGCGGGCCGCGGGTCGCACGTGGATCGCGGACACCCCGGAAGCCCCGGTCCCCCCGGACACCCCGGCCGCGACGGTTGCGGTGCTTGACGCGCCGGTCACGGCCGAGCGTGCCGCGAAGCCGCAGGGCGGGGGGCGCATCGAGCGGCTGTGCGTGAACCGCGGTGGTGAGGGCAGCGTGGGCCTGAGCCTGGGGGGATACGTCGAGATCGATGATGCCGCGGAGCGTCCCGAGTCTTTCGGCGAGGGCACGCGGGTGCTGGCGGTCGACCCGTCCGGCCGGGCGGGTGGTCCGGTGATGGTCGCGGTGTGGGACCACATCATCGGCGTGGGGCCGCGGCCGCAGGTGTGGGAAGCGGCGCTGCCGGGCTTGACCGCGGAGCAGGTGATGATCGAGCGTGATCGCGTGGTCGTCACGCCGGCGGACAGCGGCCACGCGATGACGGTGTATGTCGCGCACCCCGCGGAGCCTTATGCCGAGCTGGTGACCGCCGCGGAAACCGGCGCGCCACCGGTGCTGCGCATCTGGCACGCGCCCCCCGGCGATCGCCCGGCGGACCTGCTCAACCACAGCATCGACGCGGGCGGCGGGCTGGTGGACGCGGAGGACCCATTCGCCGAGTTGGGCGGGCTTGACGGCCCCGACGCCGCGGCCACCCGCGCCAAAACCCGAGCCGATCGTCAGGCCGACGCCGAGCGCATCCGCGAGAAGCTGCGGCGGCACATCCCCTCAACCAAACAAGGCGCCGGCGACCGCACGCCCAAAGCCCGCAACAGCTTCTTCATCGTCATCGTGGTACACCCGCGCGACGATGCGCCGAGCGTCGAGGTGCTGCCCGCATCGCACCCGGCGCTGCTGCGCGTCGGTCGGCAGATCATCGGTGTGGAAACAGACCAAATTGTTTTCAACGGAACACGGCCTTGATGCGTCTTATGCTTCTCATCCTCGCGCTGGGCCTTGTGCCCGGCATCGTGACGCACGCCGGCGAACACCCGCGCCTGCTCTTTAATCGCGGCGACCTGCCCGAGCTGCGCCGCGTCGCGCAGACCGAGCAGGGCCAACGCATCCTCGCCCGGCTCGATGCGCTGCTCGCGATGGATGAGCACGGCTTCGGCTACCGCCCGCCCCCTGCACCGGCGTATGCCCAAGGCTACTGGGCGGCGGGCTATGGGCTGCAATACCAGCTCACCGGCGATGACCGCTACGCCGACTACGCCCAACGCCTCGTCGCGTCGTGCCTCTACTCGCCCTCGGCCTACGGCAACCAGTGGGGCGAGCCGATGTTCATCGCCGGCGTCGCGCTGGCCTACGATCTGTGGCACGACGCGTGGCCCGACGACTTCAACCAGACCGTGCTGCTCTACCTCGAACGCAACGCCCGCCAGATCGCCACGCTCGCCGAGGGCCAAGACCCGCTGGGCCTGGGTGACGCGCACCGCTTCGCCAATGATCTGCCGCTGGACGAACGCGGCGCGACGCGCATGCACTGGGCGGCGCAGCTCCGCGCGGCGGGGGCGCTGGCGGCGCTGGCGATCGAGGGCGATGCCGTCACCCTGCGCGAGCCGATCAAGCCAAGCGATGCGCCGCTGATCGAGCCGGCGAAAGATTACGAGCCGTGGGTCGGTGTGCCGATCGTCACGCTGACCGACAACAACATGCCCGGCGTCTGGCTGCTCAACGGCCCGTTCTTCCGGCAGCCGGGCGACGACGACCCGCTCCAAGCCATCGGCGGCCGCGCCCACGCACGGCCCGAGCCCGGCGACACGCTGGCGTCGCAGGGCGTCGCTTTGCCGTGGCGCCGCTATCACCCCAGCGGCAGCGGCAGACCCGCCGACCCGCAGCAGCCGCTGCTCGTCAAAACCTACCCGCGCGAGTGCGGCATTTACTGGTCCTACTCCAACAAGTATGGCGGCTATGCGCCGGCACAAACGATCCATCGCACCGATAAACGCGACGACCTGTTCATCTACCTCTACACCGTCCTGCGCGTCGAGCAGCCCCGCGTCGTGCAGGCGCTGCCCAACCGCGGGTCGCTCGGCTTCGGCACGCGGATGTGGCTGCAAGGCCACGAGCTTCGCGACGGCGACCTCGCCCGGCTCACGCCCGGCCTCTACCCGCTCATGGTCGAGCAGCGCGTCACCGGCGGCTACGCGAACCAGGCCCCACGCTTCGCCATCTACACCGACGCGGACTACGCCACTGATCGCGCACGCTACACGCAGGCCCAGCGCCTGCACGTTGCGAACGGCGGCGCGATGCCCGGCGTCGATCAGCACCTCGGCACGCTCCGCGCCGCGTTGCGTGACTATTTCGTGACGGCCTTCGGCGACACGGGCCTCGCCGACCACGCGGGGCAAGGCGACTTCGCCGCCGCCGCCTCGACCGTCATCCCGTACCTGCTCGCCGAACGCCACGCCGGGCACGCGCCCGCCGCCGACACCGGCTTCGCGCAGCTCACCGCCGCGGCGTATCAGCTCCCCGGCACGCCCGGCCGCGACTACCGCTTCGCCGCGACCCTCGCGCCGCAGTTGATGGCCGCCGCGCATCGCCCCGCCGCGGCCGCGTTGATCAACCGCGACGGCCGACCGATGCACCACGCGCACCAGGCGCTCCTCGCGCTGCTGGCGCTGCGCGACGCGCCCCCGGCCGAATCGGCAGACATATCAATCCCCTTTGCCTTGGCCGCGCATCACGACGGTGTCGGACGGCACAGCTTCGCGTCGTCGTTCGAACCGCGGGCGGCATGGCTCGCTACGCTCGAACACGGCCGCGGGCAACCCGGCAACCTGTCCCGCGGCGGGCAGGTCGCGCTGCACGGGCCACGCGGCGAGGAGCGGTCGGTGTGGCTGGCCGACCTCGGCCACGCGGGGCACGCCGGCGATCGCTTCGCCACCAACACGCCGACCGCGCCCGGCCTCGAGCTCGCCGAGCCGCCGCACGTGCTGCACGAAACCCTCGAACCCGATGGCGGTGGGCACGTTGCGTTGCGGTGGCGCGCCGGCCACGCCACCTGGCAGCGTGCCGTACGCATCGATTACTCGGTGGACCAGCGTATCGTCACGCTCGCCCTCGGCGACGAGCTGCGTGGGCTGCACGGCCAACCGCTGCGCTGGCAACTGATGACCGGCCTGCCGTTCGACACGGTCACGCTCGACGCGAAGGCCAACACGTGGGTCGCGACGCTGCCCGATACCGCGGTCATGACGGTGAAGCTGCTCCACGATCACGCCACGCCGCCGCGCCTCGAAACCATCACTCACGCGAATGGCCGGCTGGCCGGCCTGCGCGCCCATTTCAATGAGCCGACCGAGCCGGCCGAGCTCGACGCGTGGCGGCGGCTGCAATCGGGGATCGATGAACTGGTGCGTGAGAGCCGCGGCGAATCGTCCGAGGCCGACGACTTGCTCGCCGAGCTCACCGACCAGTTTGCCGCCGCCGAGCGCACCGCCGCGAACACTCAGGCGGACCAGCAGCAAACGCCGACGCGCGTCTTTGCGCTGATCACGATCGCGCCACGCGCGGGGCCGATCGAGGCGGTGGCGTCGGGGGATGGCGCGCTGTCCGCCGCGGTTGCCGGGCGTGTCTGGTCGTTCGACGGCCAGCGCATCGACCTCGCCGCGCCCAAATAGCCAACGCTTTGCCACTACAATCCGCCCATGCTTAACACCGACTGGCAACAATTACACGGCAGCGCGTTTGCCGACCAGGCCGTCCTCGTCACCGGCGGGGCGGGGTTCATCGGCTCGCACCTCGGCGAGGCGCTGCTCACGCTCGGCGCCCGCGTCGTCATCCTCGACGACCTGAGCCAGGGCGATCGCGCGAACATCGCCTTCCTTGAGCAGCACGTGACGCAGACGCCCGGTTCGCTGCGCTTCATCGAGGGCACGATCCTTGATGAGGCGGTCGTGGCCGAGGCGATGGCGGGATGCTCGGTGGTGTTGCATCAGGCGGCGTGGGGCTCGGTGCCGCGCAGCGTCGAGATGCCGCGCGATTATCACGCGATCAACACGACCGGCACGCTCAACGTACTCGAAGCGGCGCGGGCCGGCGGGGTGCGGCGGGTCGTGTTTGCCGCGAGCAGCTCGGCCTACGGCGACTCGGAAGTGCTCCCGAAAATCGAGACCATGCCCGTCCGCCCCAAGTCGCCCTACGCCGCGACCAAGGTCGCCGGCGAGGCGCTGCTGCGGGCCTACGCCAACAGTTATCCCGAGGCGTTGGACACCGCGTCGCTGCGGTACTTCAACATCTTCGGCCCGCGGCAGAACGCCAACTCGGCGTACGCCGCGGTCATCGCCGCGTTCGCCAAGGCGC
>CAZTLX010000207.1:0-6567 GCA_964614575.1 uncultured Phycisphaeraceae bacterium
CTTTCATGGTCTTGATCGGGTTGTACTGGTAATGCACCGGCGAGGCGGGGCAGGCGAGGTTGTAGATCTCATCGACCTCGGCGAAGTAGGGGTGCGTCACGTCGTGACGGACGAACTCGAAGTTCGGCTTCTCCAGCAGGTGCGCGATGTTCTGCTTCTGGCTGGTGAAGAGGTTGTCGAGGCAGATGACGTCGTGCCCCTGCGCGACCAGCCGTTCGCAGAGGTGTGACCCGAGGAACCCGGCGCCGCCGGTGACGAGGATGCGTTTGAGGGTGGACATAGTGGTTGGGTCGTTGAATGGATTAGCGGCCATCGCGTTTAGCGGGGGGCACAAAGTGCTACCTGTTCTGCGTCGAGGTTCCCACGGGAGGGGCACGACGTGCCACCCGCGAAACGTCATTACATCACTTCAAACCGCGCCCCCGGCTCCACGTCAAAACTCACCATCTGGTGCATCGTGAAGTCGGCAACCTTCTGCCTCGCGTCGGCCAGGACGCAGTGCAACGCCAGGCCCGGGCCGGCCTGGACGATCAGGGTGTTGCTCGCGGTGTCGCCGCCGATGACCCGCCCCTGCACGCGGCGGGGGCGGCCGAAGATCGGCTCGACGTATCGGCCGCCCGCGCTGATCTTGTCCACCCGCCGGGCCCGGGCGTGGATCGTCCCGGTCAGCTTCTGCCCGAGCTTCGCGTCGCTGGGGCGCGGCTGGATCGCGAATTGCAGCTTGTAGTCGGTGCCGGGGAAGGCGAGGACGAGTTTTTCCTCGCCCAGCTCGACGAGGCGGCCGGTCACGGTGGTGGAAGCGGTGGCGGTGTCGGTCATCGCGGGGCTGGCTCGGGGATGAAAAGGCGGCTCGCCGGCGTACATACATGCACGGTCCGCCGAAGCATCATAAGATAGCCGCCGGTGGATGCCGCGACCAATCGACGCGGCTTTTTGACCCGCTCGACGCATGGGGATCTGGGAGTTCGACCGACCTTTGGCCGGCGACCGCAGGATCAACAAGGCTTACTCGACCAACCGCCTGCGCGTGGACTACGCGCACGTCGGGCTCTTTGACGTGGCCGACCGCTCCCTCTGGATCGCCAAGAAACGCTGGGGCACCGTCCCCGTCCGCGTCTCCCACGCACGCCTGCTCCACGGCGGGACCCAGGACACCTCCACCGCCGAGAAAGACCAGTTCCTCTGCTACTGGTACCACACCCCCGGCACCGGCGAGGGCTATGTCCACGGCTACCCCATCGAGTGGGACGAGGGCCACCTGCTCGTCCGCCTCGACCCCAACTGGAACTACCAGTCCAAGTCCTACATCCCCCCCACCGACACCGCTAAGATCGAACGCAACATCGAACAGCAATACCAGTGGGGACGCTACATCTTCGAGGCCTACGCCTCCAAAAAACTCAAGTTCCCCTTAAGCTGGCACATGATCGGCCCCCGCGCCACCGACTCCATGTTCTACATCCAGCGCATCGAGAACTGACGGTTTGGATTCTCGATTTTCGAATGTTGATTTTCGATTGACATATCACCTCCGCTCCCCCCAAGCCCGCCGATGCGCCGCACGCGGTAGCGGGCGAAGCTTCGGCGGGATATCGACCCCCACCATGCCCTCCCCCCAATCGAAATTCGAAAATCGAAATTCGAAAATAACCACCGAATACCCCCTGCGCTACCCGGCCCCCGACTCCCCCACCCCCTTCCCCACCATCTACTGGCTCACCGACCCGACCCTCGACCGCACCCTCGCCGACCTCGAACGCCGCGGCACCATCCGTGAACTCGAAGCGCTGCTGCAAAGCGACACGGGCCTGCTCAACAACTTCCGGGGGGATCACCAGCGCTACCGCGAGCAGCGCTTCGCGATGCTCACCGCTGACGATCGGCTGATCGTGGAAGCCTCCCCTTCCCTGCTGCGCACCTTCCGCGGCGGCGTGGCGGGCATCGCGGACTTTACGACGATCAAGTGCCTCCACGCCCACGTCGCCCATCACCTGGCCGACCCGCAAGGCAACACCATCGCACGCCTGCTCATCGAGCACCACGCGCTATCCCTATAACCCCCAAGCCCGCCGATGCGCAGCGCAGCGGAGCTTCGGCGGGATATCTCACCCCCCCTATCCCAGCGCCACCCGCATCGTGTTCAGCTCCCGGTCCAGGATCGTCCGCGCGTACGCCCCCAGCAACCGGTTCGCCCGCTGCACCGCGTCGGCATCGTCACCCCCCATCGCCTCGCCCGCCGCGACCCGGCGCAGCAGCTCCACCGTCGCCGAACGCACGCGCCACTCATCCGACCCGGCACGGGCAGTGAACCCCCCGCCCGCCGCATCGAACGTGTACGCCTTCGCCCGCGCCAGCGCCCCGCCCCCCGCCACATCGCGCTCCAGCTCCAACCGATACCCGCAGTCCGCCAGCAGCGACCACTGATACCCCAGCAACGCCGCCTGCGGCTTCGCGCTGCGCAACGCCTCGAGAAACGACGCCATCGCCGCGAACACGTTGGGGTGCGCATCAAGGTCCGCCAGCATCGCCGCGGTCAGCTCAGCCGCGTACATCGCCGACCACTGAGCCGTTAGATCCGTCCGCAGCCACGGGTACGACTGCTGCTGGTCCCACTCGGTGAGGTTCGCCAGCTCGACGCTGCGTTTGGTGTTCGCCACGATCTGCCCCGCGGTCAGCAGCTCGATCCCGCCGCAGAACCTCTGCAGATGCGACGGGCTTGTTCGCTTGCTGCCCTTGGCCAGCCCGCGCACCTTGCCGTGCGCCTCGGTCAGCAGCACCACGACCTGCGAGGTTTCCGACCACTCGAACTCGCGCAACACGATGGCCTGATCGATCAACCGCGCCATCGCCGCATGATAACCGGCGTCGCAAGGCTACCCGTCCTGCCCCAGCCGCCACGTCGCCTTGCCGCACTCCGGGCATTTCTTCCGCGGGGCCCGGCAGCCGCGCAGGTCGTACCCGCACCCGGCGCACAAGGTCAACACCTTGTCTTCATCCAGCCGCTCGTAGAAATAACCCATCAGCCCGCGGCGGTAATATCGCTGCGCCAGGCCGATGATGATCCCCCCGCCCACCACGCACGCGCCGGCCCCGGCGAAGATCAGCCACTGGGGCCCCGTCGAAGCGCCCACGCCCGCCGCGCCCATCGTCAGGCCCAGCCACACCAGAAACAGAACCTTCAACCGGGTGTCCGCCTTGCGATACGCCGCCGGCCGCTCACGCATCCACGCCTTGTGCAGCGCCTCGCGCACGAGCCGCGGGGCCTTCGGGGTGTTACGGGCTGGTGCGTCGTTCATGATGAAGGTCACCGTCCCTGTTTAGCGGGCGGCACGAAGTGCCCCGCCTTGTTTGCCCAACCCCATACAGAAAACGGGGCACTGCGTGCCACCCGCTAAACAGCGCGGCATCACGCCAGCGCTTCGAGCTGCGCCCGCACCGCGTCGCGCTCCCTGGCCGCGGCCTCGCGCTGGTCGCGCGTCTCCTGCACCAGCTTGGCCGGGGCCTTGCTCACGTAGCTCTCGTTCGACAAACGCTTGTCGAACGTCGCGACCGAGTTCTCCAGCTCGGCCAAGCGCTTCTCCAGGCGCTGGCGCTCGGCGTCGTGGTCGACCAGGCCGTGGATGTAGAGCTCGATATCGCCCACGCGCGCGACCGCGGCATCGTCGGGCTTCTCGACCTGCGGGCCGACGCCCCGGCCGATCGTGTTCGCCAGCGTGGTGGTGATCACCCGCGTGTTGAGCAGCTTCTGCGCGATCGGGCCCGGGGCCTTGGCCGTGGTCTCCAGTTGCTGCCGCGGCGGGATGTTGTGCGTCGAGCGCACCTCGCGGATCGCGCCGACGATCTGCTGAATCAACTCGAAGTCGCGCTCGGCTTCCTCGTCGATCAGCTCGCGCCCCGGCCGGGGCCAGCGCGCCTGCATCAGCAAGTCGCTGCCCGGCAAGGTCAATCCGTCGATCCCCCGCTGCGGGCACGCCGCGTTCAAGCCCTCCCACAGCCGCTCGGTGATGAACGGCATGACGGGGTGCAGCAGCCGCAGCGAAGCGTCGAGCACCGCCGCGAGCACCCGCTGCTGGGCGGGGTTGTCCTTCACCGTCGGCTTGATCGCCTCGATGTACCAGTCGCACACGTCACGCCAGAAAAAGTCGTACAGCAGCTGCGCGTAGCTGGCGAACTGGTACTCGCGGATCGCCTCGTTGGCCGCGCGGACCGTGCGAGCCAGTCGCGAGAGCACCCAGCGGTCGGCGAGGGTGATCTGGTCCCTAAGCCCCGCATACGTATGCGGGGCTTGCTGCGTATGCGGGGCTTCGCTTTGAGCTTGGAGGTTGCCCAGCACGAAGCGCACGGCATTCCAGAGCTTGTTGGCGAAGCGTTGGCCGAGGTCGAACTTTTCCGAGGTGTTGCGCGCGACCGGGTATTGGCCGCCTGATTCCGGGGGTTTCACCTCGCCCGATGCGATGCCGTAGGACGTGACGAAGTTTTGGCCACTTCCCGGGGGGTGTTCCTGCACCGGTGCCATCACCTTGTAACCGCCCGGCCCGGTGATGAACTTCGGGGCGACCGTCTCGCCGGTGTGCGGGTCCACGCAATCCACGGGCAGGCGGACGTCCTGGGTCTGGGTGGTCATCGCGGTGAGCGTGTAGCGCATCGCGTCGGCGCCGTGGGAGTGGATGATGTCGGACGGGTCCACGCCGTTGCCCAGCGACTTGGACATCTTCTGGCCGTGGCCGTCTTGGATCATCGCGTGGATGAACACATCATGGAACGGCAGACACCCGCGGAAATAGATGTTGAACATCGTCATCCGCGAGACCCACAGCGTGATGATCTCGCGTGCTGTCGAGAGCACTGTCGTCGGGTTCCACGTGTTCAGGACCGCGTAACCCTCGGGGATTTCGCTGGGAAAACTTCCGGGGGAAGGCCAGCCCATCGTGGACATCGGCCAAAGGGCGCTGGAGAACCACGTGTCGAGGACGTCGGGGTCTTGGCTAATGCTCAAGATTAAGTCGTCAAGTGTTGATGCTGCATTTCTCGCGTCACGACTAGCAAAATCGGGCCATTCGAACGTTTTCACCCGTTTCCCAGGTTTGACGACCTCTAACTGCCCAGCACGGTGTAGCTCCTCAACCTTCTGTAACGCATTCTCCGCGTCCGCGCTCCGAGCACATACGAAGCATGTCATGCTATTAAGATCAAAACGCACATCAAAGACATCTGTAAGACCCCTAGCATTTGCATAGGCGCGTACAGCATCCTCAAATTTCTGTTTGATCTTAAGTCTCTTAGCCTGAATCTCTTCTACCGATTTGGGACTTACACTGCTGTACTCAATGCGGACATGCCACACCGGTATCCGATGCCCCCACCAGAGCTGTCGGCTGATGCACCAGTCGCGGATGTTTTCGTGCCAGGTCTGGAAGGTCTTGGCGTAGCGGTCGGGCCAGAAGCGGAGTTTGCCCTGCCAGTCCGGGGAGCCTTGAGCTTTGAGCTTTGAGCTTTGAGCCGTGAACGGGTGGTCGTCGGTCCAGGTGCAGCCGTCGCTTTTCTGGCGCTGGTCCTCGGCCATGGCGCGCAGGGCGGCACCGGCGAGCCTTTCATCGGTCACCTTTACGTACCACTGGTCCGTGTAGTAAGGCTCGATCGGCACGTGGCTGCGGTAGCTGTGGCCGACGCTGTGCTTGTACGGCTTCTGGTCTTCGAGCAGGTCGTGCTCGCGGAACCAGCGCACAATCGCGCGGCGGGCGTCTTCGCGCGACAGGCCCAGCAGCGGCTTGAGCGCGTCTTGATCACACTGATCCCAGTCGGGCCAGCCATGATCCTTCGATATCGATGCGTCGGGGGCCATCACGTTGATGATCGGGAGGTGGTGGCGTTGGCCGATGTCGTAGTCGTTGGGGTCGTGCGCGGGGGTGACCTTGAGGAAGCCCGAGGCCATGCGGGCCTTGGCGTCTTCGCTGTCGGGGTTGGGGATCACCACGTAGTCGTCGCCGATGATCGGGATCACGCGGCCGACGATCGGCAGCTTCACGAACTTGCCGATCAGCTTGCTGCGCTGCGGGTCGTCGGGGTTCACCGCCACGGCGGTGTCGCCGAGCATCGTCTCGGGGCGCGTGGTGGCGACGGTGACGTGCTCGCCGGTCTCTATATAGCCGCCGATGCCATCGGCGGCTTTAAGCGCGGGCTCGACGACCGGGTACTTCATGTACCAGAACTGCCCGTCCACCTCCTGCATCTCGACTTCGTCATCCGCCAGGGCGGTCTGCGTGACCGGGTCCCAGTTGACCAGCCGCTTGCCGCGGTAGATCAGCCCGTCCTTGAAGAGCTGGAAGAACGCCTCGCGCACCGCGGCGGCGCAAACCTCGTCCATCGTGAACCTCTGGCGGTCCCAGTCGCACGAGCAGCCCATCTCCTTGAGCTGGTCGGTGATGCGCTGCTCGTATTCATCCTTCCACGCCTGGATTTTCTCGACGAACGCGTCGCGCGCAAAGTCGGTGCGGCGTCTGCCTTCCTCGGCGAGGACGCGCTTCTCGACGACGGTCTGCGTGGCGATGCCCGCGTGGTCGGTGCCGG
>CAZTLX010000207.1:6577-7471 GCA_964614575.1 uncultured Phycisphaeraceae bacterium
CACATGGCGTTGCGGCCGAGCATGCGGTGGTAGCGGACGAGCACGTCCTGCAGCGTGTTGTTGAGCGCGTGGCCCAGGTGCAGCGCGGCGGTGACGTTGGGCGGGGGGATGACGACGCTGTACGGATCGCCCTCGGCGTCGGGCGTGGCGTGCCAGGCCTTGGCGGCGTCCCAACGCGAGCGCATCTGCGTCTCGACCGCACGCGGGTCGTACTGCGGGGGGAGCTGGGCGTCGGCGGTCGGGGAGGAGGATGGGGTGGTCATGGGGGCACCAGTGCGGAGCGATTCCGGGGGCGGATACCCCACGGCAGCTCGCCGACCTGCCGGTCGGCTCGCAGCCGCGGGCTTGGGGCTTGAATGGGAAAGGATAACCGGTCGCGCGGGTCGGGCTCACCGCCGCTTGCGTTTGCGTTGTTTGTACTTGGGTTTGTCGGCTTTGGTCGAGCCTTTCATGCGCGGCATCCCGCCGCCGCGGCCCTGCATCATCGCGGCCTGCATCTCCGGGCTGCCCAGGCCGCGCATCGCCTTCATCCGGCTGATCATGCCCATGCCCGACATCTGTTTGCTGAGCTGGCTGACCTTCTCGAAGCCCTTGACCAGCTGCGAGACGTCTTTCTGGTCGGTGCCCGAGCCGCGGGAGATGCGGCGGCGGCGGGAGTTGTTGAGCAGCTCGACATCCTTGCGCTCGGGGCCGGTCATCGACTGGATGATCGCCTCGGTGCGATTGATCTGCCGATCGTCGAGGTCCAGGTCCTTGAGCTGGCTGCCGATGCCCGGCAGCATCCCCAGCAGCGACTTCATCGAGCCCATCTTGCGCATGGTGCGCAGCTGCTTGAGGAAGTCGTCCATCGTCATCTTGCCCGCGGCCATCTTCTCCTGCAGCGCGAGCGCTTCT
>CAZTLX010000208.1:0-7465 GCA_964614575.1 uncultured Phycisphaeraceae bacterium
ACGGTCGCTGCGGGAATTGCCAGAAGGTCGGCTAAGCGGCGGGGGGCGGCGGGGTTGATCTGCTGTTGGCGGACCTGGGGTTTGCGTCGAACCAGATGGATGAGGCGGCGCGGGGGCTTTCGTTCATGCAGGATGCCCCTTTGGACATGCGGCTGGACCGCCGGCAGCCGACGACGGCGGCGGACCTGGTGAACACGCTGCCGACCCGGGAGCTGGCGGATTTGATCTACCGCTACGGGGAGGAGCGGCTGAGCCGAAAAATCGCGGCCAAAATTGAGGCGGCGCGGCGCGATTCGCCGATCCAGACCACAAGGCGGTTGGCCGAAGTGGTGCGCAGCGCGTATGGCCGGGCCGCGGGTGGGCAGCGGATCCACCCGGCAACCCGGACGTTCATGGCGCTGCGGATCGCGGTCAACGGCGAGCTGGCGGCGCTCGACACCTTGCTCGAGGCGCTGCCGCGATTGCTAGGCGTCGGCGGCAGGGCGGCGATCATCAGTTTCCACTCGCTGGAAGATCGGCCGGTCAAACGGGCCTTCGCGGCGCTGGCGGCCACGGGTCGATTTGAAGTGCTGACCCGCAAGCCCATCACCGCCGGCGAAACCGAGTTGGCCGCCAACCCCCGCAGCCGCTCGGCCAAGCTCCGCGGCATTCGGCGCCTCGCTTAGGCCGCCATTCGATCTCCCCCCGGCGTTGCTGCGGAGCGCCGGCATGGGTTAGACTTCCCCCCGCCGCAAACGGTCACGGACGACCAACACCTTCCACGGACGACATGGGCATGGCACGCGAAACCAAAGTTGGGCTTCTCATCGGCGTCGGCGTCATCCTGCTGATCGCCATCATCGTCAACGACCACCTGGTCACGGTGCAGACCGCCGAGGAGCCGGGCCGACTCACCCGCTTCGCCGAGGCGACGCAGCAGGAGCTGTCCGAGCAGCCGGACGTGTCGCCCGGCAATCCAGACTCGATCCACAACGCTTATCAACCCCAGCCCCAGACCCAGGCGCGTCGCACCGAGTCCGACCATGCCATCGAGCATCAGCGCCATCCCGGCTCCACCTCCGGCGAGCCTACACGCCAGTCGCTGATTCCCACCGCCGAGGAGTTGAACGATGGTTCCTGGCAGGCGCCGCGTCGCGAGACGCCGCCGCGCTCGGCCCAGGGACTCCACGCCGCGGTCCGGGTCGAGACCGACACCGAGTCGGATCAACTGGATCACGAACAGGCCGTGGCCCAGTTCGCGACCCCCGAGCGTGGGCACCCGATGCAGGTCGGCAGCTCGATCGACACGGCGACCAGCGATCGGCTGCGTGCCCTGCAGGAACAAGCCCGCCAGGCGATGTTGATCGAACCGGCCCGGGCGACGCCGATCCAGCCGACCGAGATCGCCCGCCGCACCCCGCCCTCCAACGCCGAGGTCATCCACTACGTCAAACCCGGCGAGACGCTGTGGGAGATCGCCGACCGCTACCTCAATGATGGAAGCCAGTGGAAGCAGATCGCCGCCGCCAATGCGGCGCAGGTCGATCGCAACAACAACGTGGCGGCCGGTGCCCGTCTGGTGATCCCCAGCGGCGCGGCCTTGGCGCAGGCCACGCAGCCGGGCGGCAGCGCGGGGGCGATCGATATCACCCCGCGGGGCGGGCAGGTGCCCACGCTCTACACCGTCAAGGCGGGCGACAGCCTCTACAAGATCGCGCAGACCACCCTGGGCGACGGCAAGCGGTTCCGCGAAATCTATGAGCTGAACCGCGATCAGATGAAAAACGAAAACACCCTCAAACAGGGCATGAAGCTCAAGGTCCCCGCGCGGGACTCGGCGAGCCAGACGGCGACCGCGGCACGCGAAACGGCCACCCCCGTCACGACGCAGGCCCCCGCCCGCAGCACCGCAACGCAGACCTACACCGTGAAGTCCGGCGACAACCTTTACAAGATCGCGGAACGCACGCTCGGTGACGGCGAGCGGTACCGCGAGATCTACGCGGCGAATCGTGAAATGCTGGCCGACGAAAACACCCTCGAAGCCGGGCAGGTGCTCAAGATCCCCGGCTGACGGATTGATGAAGATCGCTGCGCAATCCCCCAAGCCCGCCAATGCGCAGCGGAGCTTTGGCGGGGTAGGGCGTGGATAACTTCGAGGTTTCCGCATTGATAAAGGCTTGACCAAACCCCATGTTCCCGAAGGTGCTGTTTGCGATCGCGGCGGCCGCGCTCATCGGAGCGGGGCTGCTGTCGTTAAGGCAGCAGCGGCTGACGATGATGCACGAGATGGCCCAGTTGCATCAGCACATGGACCAGACCCGCCGCGAGACCTGGGACCTGCAAGCGCGCATCGCCTCCGAGTCGTCCCCCGAAGCGCTGCGGCAGGCGATCGAGCGCACCGGGATGCAGCTCGAGCCGGTCGCCCCGCGTGACCTGCACCGCGCCACGCCGGATGACGCGCGGCCGGCGCTGGTGCGTCGTGAAACGCCGGACACCCCCGGGGGCCAGCCGTGATCCGTCGCATGCTCCGCAAGCCGTCGCCCCGCACCGGCCCGCCTTTGGCCGACGAGGTGCTGCGCTTCCGCCGGTCGCCGCGGTTTCGGCACGGCGGCGAAGCCGCGGAATCGCAGCGCTCGGCGCGGCGTGTGCTCTGGGTCGGCCGCGTGATGATCTGCATGGTCACCCTGGTGCTGCTCGGGTTGCTGGGGCGGGTCGCGCAGCTACAGACCCACCCGATCGCCGGCGTCGCGGACCTGCTCGATTCGCAGGTCTCGCAAGGCACGATCTTCGCCCGCCGCGCGGAGATCTTCGATCGCCACGGCCGGCCGATGGCGATCTCCCGCATCGCGCACCGCCTGTTTGTCGATCCCGCGCTGATCGCCGACCGCAATACCTTTTCCGAAGATGTGGGTTACGGCCTGGGTTACGACCCCGCGTGGGTCGAGCAGACGCTGGCCCCCCGCAGCCGGTCGCGCTACGTCGTGCTCGATCAGGAGATGGGCGATGCGCAGTTCGAGGCGTTTAAGCAGATGTCGCTGTCGGGTTTGGCGGTCGAGCCGGTGCTGGCCCGCGAGTACCCGCTGGGGCCGACCGCCGGGCAGTTGCTCGGGTTTGTGGGGCGCGATGGCATCGGTCTCGACGGGCTGGAGCGGGTGTGGGACCAGCGGCTCACGAGCACGGGCGGCAGTTACGCTTTTTTGCGCGACCACCGCCGCCGGCCGCTGTGGGTCAAGTCGGCTTCGTACACGCCGCAGACCGACGCGCGGGCGATCCGCCTCTCGATCGACGCGAACATCCAGTCCATCGCCGAGCGCGTGCTGGGCAAGACGGTCGACCACTACCACGCCGAGTCGGGCGTCATGGTCATCATGGACCCGATGACCGGCGAGGTGCTGGCGATGGCCAACTACCCGCTGTTCGATCCGAACCATTTCGCCGACGCCCCGGCTGAAGCGCGACGCAATCGGGCCGTGACCGATGTGTTCGAGCCCGGCTCGACGTTCAAGCCCATCGTCTGGGCCGCCCTCACCGAGCTGCGCGCCATGCGCCCCGAGCAGAACGTCGATTGCACCACGGCCGGCGTCTGGCGCACGCCTTACGGCCGGCGGCTGCGCGATGCGCACGGCGTCGGGACCGTCACCTGGGAAGGCGTGCTCGTCAAGTCGTCCAACATCGGCATGGCCATCGGGGCCGAGAAAATCACCCCCGCCCAGCTCCACGAGATCGTCACCCGCTTCGGCTTCGGCGAGCCGACCGGCTCGGGCCTGCCCGGCGAGATCGGCGGCATCCTCAACCCCCTGCCGCAGTGGACCCGCTATTCCCAATCCTCAATCCCCATGGGCCAAGAGATCGGCGTCACCGGACTGCAGATGGTCCGCGCGTTCAGCGTGCTTGCCAACGGCGGCTACCTCGTCACCCCGACCATCGAAGCCCCCACCCCCGGAAGTTACCCCGCCCCCGGAAGTCACGCATACGCAAACCGCCCGCCCGCGCAACGCGTGCTCAGCCCACACGTCGCCGCGCTGACCCGCAACGTGCTCGCCCGCACCGTCGTCGAGGGCACCGGCCGTCGCGCCAACTCCAAGCTCTACCCACTCTTCGGCAAGACCGGCACCGCGCAACTGCCCAACTTCGAGACCGGCGGCTACTACCAGGACCGCTACATCAGTTCCTTCCTCGCCGGCGCCCCGGTTGATGACCCACGCCTGGTCATCGGCTGCTTCATCCGTAACCCGGATAAGAAGATCGGGCACTACGGCGGCCTCGTCGCCGCGCCCGCCGTCATGCAGGTGATGGAAGAATCCCTCCAATACCTCGGCGTCCCCACCCGCGAGGAAACCCCCGACCCGCAACGGGTCGTGCTCTCGCAATGACCCGCGCGGCGGGGACGCCGCGGCTACAACGCAAGCGAGCACCCACGTCTTTTTCAGCCGCGGCGTCCCCGCCGCGCGTTGTTTCCCATCCCGCATCAATTGAATCCCCGCCGCCGCTCGCGTACCGTGTGCCATCCCTTAACGCCTTCCCAAGCACACGGAGCCCGCTTTGCACCAGACGCCCTTTAAGAAGTTCCACCAGTCCCACGGCGCCAAGTTTGTCGAGTTTGCCGGGTGGGAGATGCCGATCCATTACGGGTCGATCATCGATGAGCACCGCCAGTGCCGGGAGAGCGGGGCGTTGTTTGATGTCTCGCACATGGGTCGGGTTAAATTCAGCGGGCGGCACGCGCGCAAGTTCCTCGAAACGATCCTCACCCGCAAGGTCTCGGACATGGAACCGAAGTCCTGCCGGTATTCGCTTATCTGCAACGAGGCGGGCGGCGTGCTGGATGACGTGCTGGTCTATCGGTTTGCCGAGGACTGGATGCTGGTGGTCAACGCGAGCAACCGCGAGAAGCTGATGGGGCACTTCAAGGCGGTCAAAGCGCAGGGCGAGTTCGTGGTGGATATCGAAGACCAGACGCTCAAGACGGCGATGGTCGCGGTGCAGGGGCCCAATGTGATGGACATGATCGGCCGCTTCTCCAAGGAAGTGCCGACGCTCAAGTACTACGGCTTCTGCCAGAAGAACCTGATGATCCTGAAGATGACCATCAGCCGCACGGGTTACACCGGCGAAGACGGCGTCGAGGTGATCCTCGGCTCGGGCATGGCGGAGATGGCGGTGAAGCTGCTGCTCAAGGACGCGGACACCGTCAAACCCGCCGGGCTGGGCGCGCGGGACTCGCTGCGCCTCGAAGCGGGCATGCCGCTCTACGGCCATGAGCTCGATGAACAAACCGACCCGCTCTCGGCCGGGCTCAAGTTCGCCGTGTCGCTGGACAAGGACAAGCCCGCCGCTTCCGGGGGCGACGGCCCGGAGGTCCCCCGATTCATCGGGCAGGACGCCCTGGAGAAACTCGCCGCCGACGGCCCGCCGCGCCAACTGATCGGCCTGAAGCTCGACGGCAAGCGAACCCCGCGTCAAGGCCAAACGGTGCAACTTAAAGACGGCCAGGCCGGCACCATCACCTCCGGATGCTTCTCACCTACGCTGGGCACCCCGATCGCGCTGGCCTACGTCCCCCGGGGCAGCGCGGCGGTCGGCGACACGGTCGGCATCGACTTCGGCGGCAAGCCGCTCGATGCGCAGGTCGTTAAGCGGCCGTTCTACCAGCGGGGAAAGTAGGGTCGCCGGCTTGGTTACGCGGCTTCACGGTGGCTTGCGCCTTCGTTGGAGGTGTAGCGCACCTGGGCCAGTTCGTCGAAGCGGGCGGTGAAAGCCTCGATGATCGCCGGATCGAAGTGCGTGCCGGAGTCCTGCTCGATCATCGAGCGAGCGACCTCGACGGTAAAGGCCTTTTTATAGACACGGGCGCTGGTCAACGCGTCGAAGACGTCCGCGACGGCGGTGATGCGGGCGCTGAGCGGGATGTCGTATCCCGCGAGCTTGTCGGGGTAGCCCGAGCCGTCCCATCGCTCGTGGTGATGCCGTGCGATCTCGATCGCCATCTGCAGGAACAGGCCCTTCTCGCCGTGACGCGCGACCTCTTCGAGCGCGTCGGCCCCGATGACGCTGTGCTCCTTCATCATCTCGAACTCGCGGTCGGTGAGCCGGCCGGGCTTGAGGAGGATCGCGTCGGGGATGCCGACCTTGCCGATGTCGTGCAGCGGCGAGGCGAGGTAGATCGCTTCGAGGTAGTCCTGGTCGATCAGATCGGTGTACGGGCCGTGGCTCTTGAGTTGCTCGGCGAGAATGCGGCAGTACTCGCGGATGCGCTGCAGGTGCTCGCCGGTCTCCGGGTCGCGCGAGTCGGCGAGGTTCGCCAGCGCGAAGACGATCATGTCGCGTTTCTCGACCAGTTCGCGGGTCTGCTCTTCGACCAGCGCCTTGAGACGGTCGTTGTCGAGGCTGACGGTCGCTTTGGCTTCCGCGGCTTCCTCGAGCGCGTCGCGCAGGCGGAGCTGCACCTTGACTTTGGCCAGCATTTCCTCCTCGTCGAACGGCTTGATGATGTAGTCGTCTGCGCCGGCGTCGTACCCCTTGACGCGTTCCTCGGGCGAGGCCTTGGCCGAGACGAGGATCACGTTGGTGAACGAGCCATCCGACTCGGCGAGGGCCTTGATCTGCCGGCAGGCGTCGTAACCATTCATCCCCGGCATCATGATGTCGAGCAGGACCAGCCGCGGCCGGTGCGCGCGGTATTGCGCGATCGCCTGCTCGCCACTGATCGCGCTGATCAACTCGTAGTGATCCGTGAGGATCTCCTCGAGGATCGAGAGGTTCATGTCGTTGTCATCAACGATGAGGATCGGCCGCTTCATACGCGGTGGCTCCGTGCGGGGTTCGGGGATGCAGGCTCAGTGGGCTGATCGGTTTCGTCCGGTTCGGGGTCCGGCAGCTCGACGTTGTACGCCGCGTTGCGCTCATCGGGCCGCGGGGCGTTGTCGCGTTTGAGCGGGAACACCACGCAGAACATCGCGCCGCCCTCGGGGTGGTTCTCCGCCCAGATCCGGCCGCGGTGTCCCTTGACGATCTCGGTGCAGATCGACAGGCCCAGCCCCGTGCCGCCGGCGCCGGACTTGGTCTTCGACGACTGGATGAACTTGTCGAAGATCGCGCCCAGCTCGGCCTCGGGGATGCCGTCGCCGCGGTCGCGGACGCGCAGGGTGGCGTGCGTGTCGTCGCGGGTCAGGGAGACCTCCACCATCGCGTCGGCGGGGGAGAACTTGATCGCGTTGTTGAGCAGGTTGCGGACCACCTGCATGAAGCGCGTGCCGTCGGCCTCGGCAAGGATCGGGCTGGCGGGCTTCTCGAAGCTCACGCCCATGCCCTTCTCCGAGAGCAGCGAGGCGAACTCATCGACCACCGCATCGACCAGCGCCGCCAGGTCGGCTTTCTCAAACTCAAAGGTCATCTTGCCCGCTTCGAGCTTGGCCAGGTCCAGCAGGTCGTTGACCAGCATCAGCAGACGGCGGCCGGAGATGTCGATCTTGCGGAAGTAGTC
>CAZTLX010000209.1:0-7410 GCA_964614575.1 uncultured Phycisphaeraceae bacterium
GGATGAGGCCGTCAAGGCCGCGGACTACGAGAAGGCCGCGGAGCTGCGTGACGAGGCCGAGGCGCTGCGTCGCAAGAAGGAAGAGATCCAGCGGCAGTGGCGGGCCAAGACCACCGAGGTCGATGGTGTGGTGGACGAAGAGGTGGTGGCGGAGGTCGTCAGCAAGATGACCGGCGTGCCGCTGACGCGTCTGGAGAAGGCGGAGTCCGAGCGGTTGCTCAAGCTCGAAGAGGAGCTGCACAAGACGGTCGTCTCGCAGGACGACGCGATCAAGGCGATCTCCAAGGCGATCCGCCGGGCGCGCTCGGGCCTGAAGGACCCGCGTCGGCCGATGGGCAGCTTTATCTTCGTCGGCCCGTCCGGCGTGGGTAAGACGCTGCTGGCCAAGAGCCTCGCGGAGTTCATGTTCGGCGACGCCGATGCGTTGATCCGCATCGACATGTCCGAGTACATGGAGAAGCACAACGTGTCGCGCCTGATCGGCGCGCCGCCGGGATACGTCGGCTACGAAGAGGGCGGCCAGCTTACCGAGCAGATCCGCCGTCGGCCCTACGCCGTGGTCCTGCTCGATGAGATCGAAAAGGCGCACCCCGACGTGTTCAACATGCTGCTGCAGATCATGGAAGAAGGCCAGCTCACCGACTCGTTCGGTCGGCACGTGGACTTCCGCAACGTGGTGCTGATCATGACCAGCAACATCGGCGCGGACCTGATCAAGAACAAGGCGGGTTTCGGTTTCGCCGTGCCGTCGGCCGAGGTGGACTACAAGCGCATGAAGGAGACGCTCAACTCCGAGATCGAGCGCTACTTCCGCCCCGAGTTCATCAACCGCCTCGACGAGGTGATCGTCTTCCGCCCGCTCAACCGCGACGACCTCAACGGCATCGTCGAGTACGAACTGAAGAAGGTCTTCGGCCGCCTCGAAGAGCGCGACATGGCGCTGACCCTCGATCAACCCGCCAAGGATTTCCTGATCGAGAAGGGCTACAACCCCGACTTCGGCGCGCGTCCGCTGCGGCGGGCCATCGAGCAGTTTGTCGAGGACCCGCTGTCCGAGTCGATCCTGCGTGATGAGTTCCGCGCCGGTCAGGTCATCAACGTCACCCGCAAGGAAGGCGAAGACCACCTGAACTTCACCGCGCAGGACCGCCCCTCGGAGGCCGGCGATGACGCGGACAACGGCGGCAAGGTCGCCGAGGCCGGTGCGCAAAGCACCTGATCGCTGCCGATAAAACCTCGATCCAGACAACCCCGCCGCGAGGTGGGGTTTTTCTTAGGTGATTCGGGAAGCCCGGCGGCGTTCCGGCCGTCTCACGCCCGCGACTATCGGACTGGCGGAGATTACGGAGGATCGATCTCATTAAGTAAATAGGGCGAACCGCCGATGACTTTCTCTGTCGAGGCCGGTGCGCGGTCTGAATCCACGCCGCCGCCGCGCCGACGATTAAGTACCGTCGCTCCGTCGGTTCGACTATGGGGGTTGGAACGGGAGTGGCCGCAGGTAGTTTTGACCATGACCCAAGAGTTCCTCGATCGTGTCCTTCAATCTCCTCGCTTGCCGAGCCTGCCGACGATTGCGCTGGAAGTGATCGAGCTGGTTCAGCAAAAAGACGTCAACATCAAGCAGATCGCCAACACGATCCAGCACGACCCGGCGCTGTCCAGCAAGATCCTTAAGACCGTGAACTCCAGCTTCTACGGTCAAGCCCACTCCATCAGCACCGTCAGCCACGCGCTGGTCGTGCTCGGGCTCAACTCCGTCAAGACGCTCGCCCTGGGCTTCTCGCTGGTCGGCAACCTCAAAGACCACGGCGGCGATGATTTCGACCACGTCGATTACTGGCGCCGCAGCCTCTACACCGCCACGGCCGCCAAAACCCTCTCCGCCCACGCCGGCATCGTCCAGCAGGAAGAGTGTTTCCTCGGCGGGCTGCTGCAGGACATGGGCATGGTCGTGCTTGCCCAGACCCTCGGCCGCGAATACCTCAAGCTGCTCAAGAAGGCCGACGGCGACCACCGCCGGCTGCGTGAGCTGGAGCTGGAGGCCTTCGGCATCGATCACGCCGGCGTCGGCGGAGCGCTGGCCGAGCAATGGAAGCTGCCGCCGCTGCTGGTCGCCCCCGTCCGCTGGCACGAAGCCCCCGATAGCGCCGACGAAGAGGTCCGCCCGCTGGTGCGCTGCGTCGCGCTGGGCAACCGCGTCGCCGACGTGTTCATGCACGAAGAGGGCGACGGCGATGCGCTGGAGCAACTGCACCGCTACGCCCAGGAGTGGTTCGGCATCTGCCCCGAGCAGTCCGCGCCGCTCATGAAACTCATCCACGCCCAGACCCGTGAGATGAGCCGGCTCTTCGATCTGCCGACCGGCAACCTCGGCAACCCCGACCAGATCCTCGCCCGCGCCAACGAGGCGCTGATGAACATCACCCTCCAGGCCCAGCAGCAGAGCACTCAGCTCGAACAACAGAACCAGCAACTGGTTACCGAGGCCAACACCGACTCGCTCACCGGCGCGGGCAACCGCCGAGCGTTCGATGAGTTTGTCCACCAGCAGTTCAGCGTCGCCACGGCCGAGAAGCCGGTCAGTGTCATGTTCCTGGACATCGACAAGTTCAAGCCTTTTAACGATACCTACGGCCATGCACTAGGCGATCGAGTGCTGATGATCTTCGCCCAGGTGCTCAGCGACGCGGTGGGCAAATACGGGAAGGTGTTTCGCTACGGCGGGGAGGAGTTCGCGATCATCTGCCCCGGTTCCGACCGCCGCACCGCCGCCGCGTTGGCCGAGACCGTCCGCCAGGCGGTCGAATCGCAAGCCAGGGTCACCAACGACGAGGGCAAGGACCTGTCGGTGACCTGCTCGGTCGGCGTGGCGACGCACGACGGCACGTTCTTCGAGTCGGCGGCGCAGTGGATCAAGGCTTCGGACCAGGGCGTGTACGCCGCGAAGGCCGCCGGCCGCAACGCCGTCCGCGTCTTCACTCCCCGCCGAAAAGCCGTCGCCGCCTGACCCGGCGCGCAACCCATGCCCATCGATACGCCGCGACTTCCGGGAGCGGCGCATCGACGGGAGGATCCGAGGGTTCTTCTTTTACTTACCCCGACTGCGCTAACTACAAAGCGAAGCGGGCTGTAGCTCGACCGCAACCGAGAACCAACGCCGGGTCCACTGCACCGACCCGCTGGAGACGGGGACCCACCATCCGCATTGGATGATCCGCGGCACTCACGGACCCGATCGCACCAGAAGGATCTGCCCGATCAGTCTCAAGCGCGACGTCGACGGCCGACCAGCAAAGCGCCGCCCATCATCAGCACCGCCAGCGTGCCCGGCTCGGGCACGGCCATGGACTGCACATACGTGCCCGACTCATCGGTGATGAGCCAGGTGGTGAGGATGTAGGTTTCGATTTCCTGATCGTCGCCCAGCACCGGTAACAACAGGCTGCCCTGATCACCCACGTTCCACGCTTCGCCCTGCGATTCCTTGAGGTCGATGTAATCAAGCAAGGAATAGTTCTGGTAATAGGCAAAACCCGGATCGGTGTCGTCTGTGCTCAGCGCAACCATCACGTCCTCATCCGGAATTGACAGGCCCATGTTTTGTATGACTTGCATGCTCGCGCGGTGCTGCGCTTGCTGAATTTCAGTCAAGGTCTCGATGAGCACCTTCGCCTCTTGCATGGATTCAAGGAGACCGGTCTCGGGCGTAAGTCCGGGGTTGAGTCGAGATTCGATTTCGACCGCAAACTTATCGAGCAAGCTACCCTCTTGGGTATCCACCGTGACCGTGACCGAACCGACATCGACACGCTCATCCGGCCCCGGCGCGTTGTTCTGGGCGGTGTGCTTCATCTCGTGGCCAAGGACATCTAACCCGGGCTCTGAGTTAAAGACCACCGTGGAGGAGGTGGTAAGCGCGTTGGCTCCGAAGGGTTGATCGGGCGTGCCGCTGGTGATGCTGATCGCGGTGAGGTCTTCATCATCCAGATCGACATAGCCCTCCGCATTGGGGTCGGCATAGTCGAAGCGGTAGGTCGTCGTGTTGGGCAGGGGGAAGTTGGGGGCAACATACAGCGGCGCTGGAGGCAGTGCCCCGACCTTGGCCCCGTTGATCACGAAGTTGTCCATGGCGATCTGCGAAGTCCCACCCATCGTGACCAGCGGGTTCGGGCCCGTATTCAGACGGATGTCCATCCATTCAATCCCATAGAAGCCAACCCCGCTGAGTTCCTCCTCGCTGGGCGGCGTATCGATTAGACCCAGTAAATCTTCCACACTGAATCGGAAGCGTGCCTGCTTCCCGCCGTAGATGCTGCCAAGGGTGTTGAACGAACTGTTGTTTGAGCGTACATAACCCTGGTTGTCCGGGGCGGTCCCTGCAAACGACAGATAGCCATGACCGATGTTGCCCAAGGTGTCGGTGATCTGGAAATCAAGCCACTGTGGCAATGCGTGCGAAGCAGACGCGAAGGCCAGGTCAAAGCCGAACTCATAGACTTCGGTATTTCCCCAATCCGCTTGCTGAAACTGGATCGTAAGCCCGGCACTTTGAACAGGCGTACCGTTGGAGGTGTAGTTGGCCAAACGTGGGTTAGTCCACCATGCGTCTCGGCTGATCAGGCTCGCGGGTCGGGTCAGCAGGTTGTTGCTGTTAAAGTAAGCGGGGTTGCCGCTGAAGTTATAGAGGGTTAGCGGGCTGTTCGGCGTGACAAATCCAGCGCCGTTGAGGCCGATCGTGCCCTGCTTAGCGATCTGCGAGGTAGGCCAGTTGAACCCATCGCCTTCTGGCCCGGAGGTGAAGCTGTAATAGAACTCATCCTGTCCGTGCGCCGAAGCGGCAACAAAGCAGGACAAAGCCAACGCCATCAGTTTCAAACGGTGCATACAAACCCCTCGTTTCATGCGCGACAGTGCGAACTGCAGCGGACACAAATCCCTTGCCGATGCGGTACGGCACGGTGACAAAGTATGGGCAGATAGAGTCCCGAACACCTGTATTCGGAGCCCGCCTCCGGGAATAACTTCCGTCATTCCGATCTTCCGCCCCTGCCTTACCCCAGAGCAAGTCAACAAACATGATGATCAAGCCAACTGACTTGTTGATCGAAAAGATAGCTCGCAAACCCCTATAAGTCAATCCTAAAATGTCTCTAATGAGCGCATATCAGCGTCAGGTGGAGACATAGTTGTGCCGCCACGGCAATCGCTTGCCCATCTTGCCGATTTTCACGCGCCCTTACGCCTGGTCCAGCAAAAGCTCCGCGATCTGCACCGCGTTGAGCGCTGCGCCCTTGCGGATCTGGTCGCCGCAGACGAACAGGTCCAGCCCCCGGCCGTCCGGCTGGCTCAGGTCCTTGCGGATGCGACCCACGTAGCAGTCGTCCCGATGGCTGGCGTCCAAAGGCGTCGGGAAGCGGTTGTTGGCGCGGTCATCGATCAGCGACACGCCCGGGGCCGCGGCCAAAATCGCCCGCGCCTCGTCTTCGCTCAGCGGCTTCTTCAGGGTCAGGTTGATCGACTCGGCGTGGGCCCGCATCACCGGCACGCGGATGCACGTCGCGGTGATCGCGATCCGCTCGTCTCCCAGCTTGCCCTCCGCGGGCTGGTTCAGAATCTTGTGCGTCTCGTGGACCATCTTCAGCTCCTCCTGGTTGTAGCCGTTGGGCTGCATCGGGGAGTTGTGGCTAAAGAGATTGAACGCGTACTGGAAGCCGAAGACGTCCATCGTCTTGACCTCGCCCTCAAGAGCCTCGCGGGTCTGTTGCTCCAGCTCGCGCATGGCCGCGGCCCCGGCGCCGCTGGCCGCCTGATAGGTGCTGACCACCATCCGCTCCACGCCCACCGCGCGGTGGATCGGCGCGACCGCCATGAGCATGATGATCGTCGAGCAGTTGGGGTTCGCAATGATGCCCGCGCCCGGAAGTTGGCCCTCGCGCAAGCCGATCCCCGCCTCGGTGATCGCCTCGGGGTTGATCTCGGGGACCACCAGCGGGATGCCGGGGGTCATGCGGAACGAGGAAGAGTTATCGACGACCACCGCGCCGGCCTCGACCGCGTGCTTCGCGTATTCTTTGCTGATCGACCCACCGGCCGAGAACAGCGCGATATCGACCCCTTGAAAACTTGCGGGGGTCAGCTCCCCGACCGTGTGCTCCTCGCCCTTGAACCGAAGCGTTTTACCCGCGCTGCGCTTGGAAGCGAGCAGCTTAAGGCTCGACATCGGGAAATCGCGCTGTTCAAGGACGCGGAGGAACTCTTCGCCGACCGCGCCGGTCGCGCCGACCACCGCGATGTGCGGGGCCGAGGTGCGCTGACGGGATTGGGGCCGGGCCTGGGTGCTGGTGCTCATGGTGGTCTTTATCCTCGCGGCCTGCCGCCGCGTTGCTCGAATCATCCATTGTAGCAAATCCCGCTTCCGGGCAGGGTGGAGCCATGGGGCCGATCTCTGCCGTTCCCTCGCCGGTGCGCGTCCCGGTGGGGCGGGTTGCGGTACGATAATCCAGGGGTCTGGGAGGTTTCGCCATGCCTCATGAACACACCATATCCTGCACCGAAGTTTGGGGCGGCAATCGCTCGACCGACGCGGCGCTGGTGTTGCCCGGCGTGACCGGTTGGGTGTTGTGTCGGCCGTTCGAGGGGCAGGAGGCGGGCGGTGATGTGCATTACGTCAGCTCTTGCGGGACCGGGCGGATCACGCGGCTGATCCTGGCCGACATCTCCGGCCACGGGCGTGAGGCCGCCGAACTCGCCACCCGCCTGCGCCGCCTGATGCAGCGTTACCTCAATCATCAGCACCCCCAACGCCTGGCCGCGAGCCTCAACCGCGACATGGCCGAACTCGCGCAGGACACCGGCCGCTTCGCCACCGCGCTGGTCATCACCTTCTTCAGCCCCAAAGGCGAGTTGACCCTTTGCAACGCCGGCCACCCGGTGCCGATGCTCTACCGCGCCAAGACGCATGCGTGGACGCTGGTCGATCAGCCCGATGATCGTCAGGCGATCAATAACCTCCCCTTGGGTGTGCTCGATGAGGTCGGCTACAGCGGACGCCAACTCACGCTCGACCCCGACGACCTCATCCTCGCATATACCGACTGCCTCACCGAAGCGATGAATGCCGACGGCCGCCAACTCGGCCAGGCAGGCCTGCGCGACGCGCTGGGCGAGTTGGAGGCCGACGACATCCTCACCAGCCCCGGCGAACTGATCAATCGCATCCTCGAAACGATCCGCACCAAGGGATACCGCCTGGAGGACGACTTGACCGCCGTGGTCCTGCGCTGCACCGAACGCTCGGGCGGCATGAGCATCAAAGACAAGGCGATCGGCACGCTGCGCTTCTTCAAGGCGTTCGCCAACCCCCGCATGATCCCCTGGCCCGACGGCCTGCTGCGGCGGTAGAATTGG
>CAZTLX010000210.1:0-7343 GCA_964614575.1 uncultured Phycisphaeraceae bacterium
GGGGACGTTGAGGGTGCGGGCGAGGGTGCGGGCGAGCAGGGTCTTGCCGCTGCCGGTCGGGCCGATGAGCAGGACGTTGGACTTATCCAGCTCGACCGGGGCTTCCTTGTCGGCGGCGGTGAGGCGCTTGTAGTGGTTGTGGACGGCGACGGAGAGGGCGCGCTTGGCCATGTCCTGGCCGATCACGTACTGATCGAGAAATTCCTTGAGCTGGCGCGGCGCGGGGATGGTGCCGAAGCTCGGTCGTCCGGCGTGGACGCGTCGGCGTTCCTGCTTGAAGATGTTCTGGCACAGCTCGGTGCAGTTGGCGCAGATATAGACATCGCTGGGGCCCTCGACCATCGGCCCGACCTCGCGTGAACTCTTGCCGCAGAACGAGCAGGTGGTGACGCGTCGGCCCTTGAAGCCGCTGTCGTCCCCGCCTTCGTTGCCACGTGTGCCTCGACCGCCGTTCTTCTGATTGGACATAACGTTCTCGATTGCCTGGACCCGTGCCGGTGTTGCCACCGACCCGGTGTGTTTCTCCCGTCGCGAGCGCCGCCATCCAACGCGGCTTGCCGTAGGGCTGGATCGTCCAGATTCCCTTCAACCCTTAGCCGGAATACGCCGGGCCTCTATTCTTCAAGCTGAAGTTGGTCCGTCCGTGACGCCACACCACTATACCCGACACCAGGCCGGGCGATAAGGTCACCCGCGAGATTTCCGGGGCAAAACCTTCGCAAAATCGCGGATCATCCCGGGCGGGTCGGGGGCGGTTCATCGCCGTCGGTGTCCTCGCCGCTTTTATCGGAAGACTCGTTTCCCAGCCCTTCCGCGGTGGCGTCTGATAAGCCCGCAGCGTTCGATTCGTCGGGGTCCACCTCGTCGTCGTCGCGATCCAGCCCCCCCATCGCCGCCAAACCGTGCGCGATCAGCGCCGCCTTGGCCGACGCGAACTGCTCGTCGGTCAATTCCCCATCGCGGTGCAACTGCCGCAGCTCCGCCAGGGTAAAGCCCGAGATCACCCCCCGGTCATCACCCGACCGGTTCACCCACTTGCGGATCACCCAGAACGCCAGCGCCACCAGCACCGCGGCCGCCACGAGGTAGCCCAGCGACACCATCACATCGACCGTATTACGCGTCGCCTCTTCGACTTGCGCCAACGTCCAGCACACGGGCATGGCATGCGGCTCCACGGGGATCGAAGCAAAACGATCCCCCGCCGGCAGGCGAGGGACCGCGTGGGGTTAAGACTCGTCCGACGCCTTCTTTTTGGTCGTCTTCTTTTTCTTCGTGGTCTTCTTCTTGGCCGGCGTCTCGGCGGCGTCGGCCTCCGCCTCGACCTCAGTCACCGACACCTTCTCCAAAATCTGATCGAGCGTCTTCTGCTCCCGCACCTGCAGGTACAACTGCTCGAGCTGGCCACGCTCACGCATCTCCGTCCGCAGTTTCTCCGGCCGACGGCCCTGCTGGAACGCCATCTGCGCCACCCGCGCGTTGATCTCGTTCTCCGTCACCTCCACCTCCAGCGCCTTGCTGGCCTTGTCGAGGATGAAGAACTGCTTGATCTGCTTGACCGACTCGGCCTCGGACTGCTCGCGCAGCTCGGCCATGCGCTGCTCGACCTCGTCCGGGCTGGTGCCGCGGTAGAGCAGCTCCATCCGCTGCTGCTGCAGCGTCCGCTCGATCTGCCGCTGGGTCAGCCCCGCGGGCAGTTCCATCGACACCGATTCGACCAACTGCTCGCGCAGCTGGTCGTACATCGACGATTGCTGCCGCTGCTGGCCACGCTGCTCGAGCACTTCCTTCACGCGGCTGCGCAGCTCGTCCTCGGTCTCCAGGCCCATCGCCTGCACCACCTGCTCCAGCGACGCCGGCTCGACCCGCTGGATCAGGTTGATCGTGAACACCACGGTGATCGGCTGCTCACGCAACGCCTCGACCTCGTGGCCCTTGGGCCCGGTCATCGAGATGCGCTCGGTGTGACCGACCGCCTTGCCCAGCAGCCGCTTGCCCAGGTCCCCGATCAGGATGCCGGCGATGTGGCCCTTGAATTCCTTATCCTCGCCGTGGACCAGCGCATAGGTGCTCGGCAATTCGTGGAGCACTTCCGCGTCGTCGCCCGCGTCTTGCCCGGCCAAAACCTTCAGCGGCCCCTGGCAGTAATCGCCGACCTTCACCTCGTCGGTCGCTTCCTGCATGTCGCCCATGCGCTCGCGGGCGTTGTCCAGCTCCGTCTCGACGTCGTCGTCGGTCACCTCGACCTTCATCTTGTTGACCTTGAGCGATGTGAAGTCGGGCAGCTCGATCTGCGGCGTCACCTCGACCTCGACCACGAACGTCATCGGCCCCGATTCGGGCAGCTCGATGTTCTCCGCGTCCTTCACATCCGGCTCGCCGAGCACGTCCAGCTCCTGCTCCTCGATCGCCTGGGTGTAGGCCTCGGAGAGCAGTTGGCCCTTGACGTCGCCCCGCAGCGCCTCACCGAAGCGGCGCTCGATCAGCCGCTGCGGCGCGCGGCCGCGGCGGAAACCGGGCACGACGGCGTCACGCTTGAGGGTGGTGTACTGCTCTTCGATCTTCGCCTTGATGCGCGACTCGGGCACCTCGATCGTCAGCTTCTTGAGCGCCGGGCCGGCGTCCTCGCAGGTGACGTTGAGCTCGGGGCGCTCCTCGGTTGCGGTCGTGGTGTCCTCGCCATCGGATTCACTTCCGGGGGCGGGGGCGACCGCCTGATCGGTGTTTTGATCTTCAGCCATCTTTGAACTGTGTCCTGACTGTGGGCCGTGCGAAGTGCGGGGATGTTGGCACATGCCCTCACCGACCCGCGCCAGCCGGCCTCCCACGGGAGCCGACGGTATCTCGGTGAGCAATCCTTCATTATCGCCGAATTCACGCTCCGGTCAATTCCGCATTGATCTGATATAGCCGCTCATACAACGCCCGCATCCGCGGCACCACGCACCCCGCCGCTTCCGCCTGCCGCATCGGCTCGCCGAAGATCGCTTCGACCTCCATCGGCCGCCCCGCCTCGTCGTCCAGCATCATGCTCGGCTTGTACGGCGTCATGCGACGCGTGTTGTCCAGCATCTTCTGCACATGTGCCTCCTCGATCACCCGACCCGTCACCGCGCTGCACCCCGCCTGCACCTCTCGCATCAACGCCTCGACATGGGCCAAATGCGCCGGGGTGTGCATCAGCACATCCGTTGTCGTCTGTGCCGCGACACACAGCCCGTTGAACGGCACGTTCCACACCAGCTTCTTCCACCGGGCGAGCAACAGATCGGGAGCCGATTCGAACGGGACCTTCGTCGGGGCGAAGTCGTCAAGCACCTGCTGGACCGTGGCCGTCGTGCCTGCGGGACTCCCATCGGGCCGGTGTTCGCCGACGGTGACCAGGCCGTAGTCCTGATGCTCGATGTGTCCCGGGCCGAGCTTGTGGATGCAGACGAAGCACAGCCCGCCGAGGATGGTGACGCCCTCCCCCGCCGCGGCCGCGGCTTGCGCCTCCGCCCCCAAGCCGTTCTGCAGCATGAGCACACTGCCGCCGGGCTTGACCAGTGCCGGCAGTAATTGGGGCAGCAAGTCGTTGCGTGTCGTCTTGAGCGCGACGACGACCACATCACACCGCGGCATGTCTCGCGCATCGTGATGCGCACGTACGTCCGTCAACACGAACCCGCCGCGGGGCGAATCGATGCGCAGGCCGCGGGCGCGCACGTGCTCGGCTTCCGCGCGCGTGCGGAAGAGGAAATGCACGGGCATGCCGGTGCGCGCCAGGCACCCGCCGTAGTACCCGCCGATCGCCCCGCTGCCGACCACTGCATAGGTTCGCTGGCTCATGGAAGGTCTATGATACGCCCATGCCCGAGCTGCCCGAGGTCGAGTGTTGGGGCCGCCGCGTCGCGGAACGCGCCTGCGTCGGCCGCACGATTCAGAAAGTCGTCGTTGACCCGAAGGAAACGATTGTCATCGAGGGCGTGCCCCCGCGGAAGCTCGCGCAGAAGCTGCTCGGGCGGCGCGTCGAGGCCTGCCACCGCCGCGGCAAGCAGATGTGGTGGACGCTGGATCGCGGGCCGCACCCGCTGTGGCACTTCGGGATGACCGGCGGGTTCCATCACTACCGCGAGGAGGCCGAGCGCCCGCGTTTTCTCAAGGTCGAGCTGCATCTGGACGACGGCAACCGTTTCGCCTTCGCCGACGCGCGCCGCTTCGGGCGGGTGCGTCTGCTTGATGACCCGCTAAGCGAAAAGCCTTTGTCCGCGCTGGGGCCGGACGCGTTGCTTGAGTTGCCGGGCGCGGCCCGGCTGGCCGAGCAATTCGCCAATCGACAAACCCCGATCAAGGCGTTGTTGCTCAACCAGTCGTTCCTGGCCGGAGTCGGCAACTGGATCGCCGATGAAGTGCTGTACCAGAGCGGCCTCGCGCCGCAGCGCCTCGCCGGCGACCTGAGCCCCACCGAGGTCAAGCGCCTGCGGGCGAAACTGCGGCACGTGCTGACCAAGGCGTGCGACTGGGAGGCCGACTACCGGCGGTTCCCGCGGACGTGGCTTTTCCATCACCGCTGGGGCAAGAACCACGGCGCGCTCACCGGCCGCGGCGAAGAGATCGCCTACGACACCGTCGGCGGCCGCACGACCGCGTGGGTGCCGAAGGTGCAGCGGTAGGCCCCGCGTGCTTAACGCCCGAACAGCGTGGGGCGGCGGGATTCGGCCGCGAGTGATTCGCTGCCCTCCGCATCCTGCGCCGGCGCCAAACCCCGCCAGCCCTTGCGCTTCGACACGGTGCTCTCGGAGCCGAAATAAATCACCGCGGTCTTGCGGGGGCAGACGACATCGATCTGTCGCGTGATGCGCAGCTTCAGCTTCACCGGTTTGTCCGCCTGCCGCCGCAGAGTCACTTTCGTGCCGGGGACCAGCGGCAGACTCAACTGGCAATCCTGCGCGCCATCGCAAAACGAATCGACCACCAACGGGTCCGACCCCTTGCAGAAGATCGTCACGTCCTGACCACTCAACGTCAACGCGTACTCCTCGGTCTCCAGGCTCTCGCTCAGCTCATGCTCGACGCGCCGACCGTCGCCGTGCTCGACGTTGAAGACCGCGATGTAATGCTGCGTGTAATCCACGAGGTAGCCGGGCAGTTCGAGCACGTACGCCTGCTGCTCGGTCTGGCGGGTGACCTTGAGGATGACCGGCCGACCGATGTGCGCCTCGAGCATCGGCTCGTAGGCGTTGCCCGCGGCCCCGATCACGGTCTGCCCGATCTGATCGATCTGCCCCTGTTGCCCGGTGATGGCCGCGCCCGGCCGGGTCTTGATCAAAGCGCCGACGATGGCCGACATCGCCTTGCTAAACGCGTCGCGCAGCGTCGAGAGCAGGTTGCGGACGGAGCGAATCATCCGACGGATCACGCCGGGCGCGAAGCTGCGGCGGACCTGCTGGCGGCGGTTGCGGACCTCGGCTTCGGTCAACGCCGCTTCCACCCGGCAGATCGCCAGGCAGTTGGCGAGCTCGTCGGGGTAGATCAGCGCCGAGTTTTTCACCAGCCCGCGGCGGGTGGTATAGGGCGTATCGAACGTCAGCTCAACACCCTGGCTGTACACCGTCAGGTCGCCCCACAGCGCCTTGCCCGCGGTGGTGAGGTAGCCCACGTGGTAGTCGTGCATCAGCTTGAGGCACTTGTCCTTGCGGCGGACGTTGAGCACGACGCCGACGATCGCCGAGAGGAAGATGAACAGGATCGTCAGCGCCAGGCCGTTGTCCAGCAGGACCTGCCACCACGGACGCAGGGCAACCGCCGCGGTCTGGGCCGGTGGGCTTGCCTCGACCTGAGTCAGGAACAGCATCCACATGGGACGGGTTGTAGCGGCATCGGTCGAGGCGGACAAGCCGACGCGCGACGCCGGTATCATCAGGCGATGCCTGCGCCGCCGCCCGCCCCCGAAGATCGCCACGCCGCCCGCGTCGTGCTGCTGGACCCGCGGCGGCGCATCCTGCTGCTGCGCTGCCGCTCGGGCGATGACGATGGCACCCACTTCTGGATCACCCCCGGCGGCGGGCTGCACGACGGCGAAACCCACGAGCAGGCCGCGCTCCGCGAGCTGCGTGAAGAGATCGGCCTCGAAGGCGTCGAACTGGGCCCCCACCTCTGGTCCCGCACCCACACCTTCCCCTGGCTCGGCCGCGTGCTGCGCCAGCACGAGCGGTTTTACCTGTGCCAACTCGACGCGCCGATCGAAGTCACGCGACACCTCAATACGCCGGACGAAATGCACTTTTTAACCGGACACCGGTGGTGGTCGGCCGAAGAAATCTTAAACGCGACGGAGCAGCGGTTTGCCCCGCGTCACCTGGGCCGATTGGTGGAGGAGATATTGCAGAGCGGTGCCCCGCGTGAGCCGCAGGTCATCGGGGTATAGGTCACCGCTCGGTTTCGCGAAGCCGCAAGCGGTGATTCAGCGGCCGTAGCTGCTGCCCGCGACGCCGGCGTGTTTGCTCAGCAGGTTATGCACGTACAGCGCTTCGAGCAGGAACTCGCCGGCCGAGGCGAGGTGCTGCTCGTCCGACGGGTCGAGGCGCAGACGCTCGGCAAGGTCTTTCGCGGCTTCGGCCAGGCCGTCGATCAACGCCATCGACGCGACCTGATCCGCCGCGCTCACCTCGTCGCCCACCGCCAGCTTCAGCCCGCCCTCGAACTGATCGGTGATCTGCTCGTATTCCGCGACATCCGCGAGCTGATCGAACATCGCCTTGACCGCCTCGCCGATCAGCGAGCTGACCAGCCGATCCTCGGTGTCGTCGCCTTCCTCGGCCATCATCAGCTCGATCTTGCCGCGTGTCGCGGCGTGGACGTGCGCAAGGTCGCAGATGCGCGGGACGACGCGTTCTTCGCCCGTCATCAGGCCGCGGCGCTCGGCGCTGCTGACGACCGTTTCGAGACACGCGATCGAGGTGCGCACGCTCACGCCCGACGCCTGGTTGATGTGCGGGCTGGTGCGGGCGGCGGCGACGGTCTCTTCGATCAGGCGGTGCAGGTAATCGGGGATTTCGACGGCGGGGGTCGAGGGGACGGGCGATGAATCGCCCGGGGCCTTGCGGTCGAGCCAGGCGTTTTCGCGGGTGATGCGCATGGCCTCGGCGGCGTTCTGCGGGTAGTGCGTGCGGATGACGCTGCCGATGCGGTCCTTGAGCGGCGTGACGATGCGGCCGCGGTTGGTGTAGTCCTCGGGGTTGGCGCTGAACACCAGGCAGGTGTCGAGCGCGAGGCGGATCGGGTAGCCGCGGATCTGCACGTCGCGCTCTTCGAGCACGTTGAACAGGCCGACCTGGATGCGCGGCGCGAGGTCGGGCAGCTCG
>CAZTLX010000211.1:0-7304 GCA_964614575.1 uncultured Phycisphaeraceae bacterium
GCGGCAAGCCGGGCCAGAAGCAAACGCAGACCACCCAGCCCGCTCACCCCAAGCAGAAGACCAAGCCGGATGTGGAAACTAATGACCCGTCCACCGGCCCGCCGACCCGCGCCCGTGGGCAATGAGTGAGGGGGTGTCCTCGACCGGCGTTGGTGGTGTTCCACCGCGCAGGTGAAAGCCCGCTGCGCAAGGAGGGGGCTGTTATCTGGAGACGGGGGCCGGGCCGCGTGTATCTGCGGTGTCCTTGAGGCATGCCCCGATTGCGGAGGCATGCCCCGATTGCGGGTCGTACAAAAAACAACCCCGCCATCTTTCGACAGCGGGGTTGATTGGATGGTGTGGGTTGTGGGCTGGGCTTACCAGCGATCGCGACGGCCACCGCCGCCACCACCGCCGCCGCCGTAGCCACCACCGCCGCCGCCGCCGCCACCGCGGCCGCCGCCACCGAAGCCGCCGCCACCGCCGCCGCCACCGCTACGGGGCTCGCGGGGGCGGGCCTCGTTGACGTTGAGGGAGCGGCCTTCGAATTCGTTACCATTGAGGGCTTCGACGGCCTTGGTGGCACCGTCGTCGTCCATGGTGACGAAAGCGAAACCACGGGGACGACCGGTTTCGCGATCGGTGACGAGCGCGACTTCCTGCACTTCGCCGTAGTTCGAGAACAGCGCCTCGAGGCTTTCCTGGGTGGTCTTGAAGTTGAGATTACCGACGTAGAGTTTCATCACGAAGCTCCTTCTGAGATGCGGGCGGGGGGGCTGCCAAACAGTGGAGCTTCGCTTGCGTCTCGATTGCGACCGGCCTACCGCCGGACTTGGAATTGGGTAATTTACCCGGTATCGCGCAAAAATCAAGTGGAATATCTCTGATCGATGTTCACCCGCCCTCGCCCCAGCCCCCCCCAAACGATGACCCAATCCAACCCCAGCCCGACCCCCCAAGACCCCGAACCGGTCCACCTGACCACCCAGTTCGGTATCCAAGTGATGCATTTCCGCCATCCCCGCATGGACGGGCAGACGGTCCGGCAGATGTACGAACTGACCGTCCAGACGATTTATCAACCCAACGCCCGCCTCTTGATCGACCTGACCGGCGTGGAATACGTCTCCTCGGCCGGGCTGGGCATGTTCGTCACGCTCCGCAAGAAATGCCTGGGCGTCGGGGCGCAGATGCACCTGCTCGTCCCCGACCCGCTGGTGATGGACATGTTCAAGGTGATGCGGCTGGAGATGATTTTGCCGTTGTATGCGGAGCTGGGGACGGCGTTGCGGCGGTTTAAGCCGCCGGCGGGATGAGCGCGAAGCGCGCCGCCCCCCACCCCACAAAAGCCCTGCCCCCCGGAAGGGGCTGCGCCCGGGCGGGCTTGGGGTGGCGTGAATTTACTTCCGAGGTGGGTAGCCTTGGGGGTGTTTTTGGAACCAGGCCCAGGCGTGCTCGACCATGGTTTTGGCGTCGCGCACCCGAGCTTCCCAGCCCAGCTCGCTTTTGATCTTCGCGGGGTCGGCGTAGAGCACGGGCGGGTCGCCGGGGCGGCGGTCGCCGATTTTGACCGTGAAGTCGATGCCGGTCACCTCCTTGACCGCGTCGATGATCTGGCGGACGGAGAGCCCCTGGCCGGTGCCGAGGTTATAGAGGCGGCGGTCGCCGGGCTGGAGTTTGCTCATGACCAGGGCGTGGGCGTCAACCAGGTCTTCGACGTGGATGTAGTCGCGGATGCAGGTGCCGTCGGGCGTGGGGTAGTCGGTGCCGAAGATCGTGGCGCTGTCGCGCTGGCCCAGGGCGGTGTTGAGCAGGACGGGGATGAGGTGGGTTTCGGGCTCGTGGTCCTCGCCGATGACCCCGTCGGCCGCGGACCCGGCGACGTTGAAGTAGCGCAGCGCCGCGAAGGCAAAGTCCTGATTCGCATGGGCGTAATCGAGGAAGACGCGCTCGACGAACAGCTTCGACCAGCCGTAGGGATTGATGGGTTGCTGCGGGCAATGCTCCGGAATCGGAATGAACTGTTCCGGCGGTTCGCCGTAGGTCGCGCAGGTGGAGGAGTGGACGAGCTTTTTGACGCCGGCACGGTCCATCGCGCGGAGCAGGCTGATGACGCCGACGGTGTTGTTTTCGTAATAGTCGAGCGGCTGGGTGACCGACTCACCGACGTAGGCCAGCGCGGCAAAGTTCATCACGCAGTCGATCTTGTGCTGCTTGAGCGCGTCGGCAATGGCGTCGGTGTCGCGGAGGTCCAGCGTGAGCAGCGGGGTCTTCGCGTCGGGGAAGGCCTGCTGCAGCGCATCGATCGCGCCGCGGTGGCCGCGGAAGAGGTTGTCGAGCACGACGGCCGTGTGCCCTTCCTGCAGCAGGCGGCGGACGGCGTGCGACCCGATGTATCCGGCTCCGCCGGTGACCAAGACGTTCATGCTCAGGCTACTCCTCTGGCGGGTGAGCCAAACATGCTACCGCGCGGAACCGGGGGCTGCGGCATCGGCGGGCCAGTCGGCGATGGCGTCGGCGGGATGATCGAAGGGCGTGCGCGGGTCGTAAAGCTGCTCCTCCGCCCAGACCAGCCCGCCGCCGGGCAGGTGATACAGGTTGAACGATGAGGCGTCGCGCTTGTCCAGCGTGTGCTCGGCGGCCTGCTGCTTCGACGCCTCACACGCGGCGGCGGCGGCGTCGAAATCCCACGCGTCGCGGCACACCGCCTCCAGCCGGGCCAACGCCTCGGCATGGGCCGGGTCATCGATCAGGTTTGTCTGTTCGCCCGGGTCGGCGTGCAGGTCGAACAGCAGGTTCGGACCCACGCCGCGGAAGCACACGAACTTGTAGCGGCCGTCCACGACATACACGTTCTCGGTACCGGGGCCCCAGCGCGGCGTCGGGTTGATGCCCACGATCGGCGGACGCTTCGGCTCGCTTCCATCGCGTAGCGCCACCGTCAGATCGACGCCATCCAGATCATCGGGCGCAGCGACGCCGGCCAGGCCACAGAACGTCGGGTACAGGTCGGCGAGGCTCACCGGCGTGTTGATCGACGCGGCGGCGTGCGAGCCGCTGCGGTGCTCGGGCAGCGAGATGATCATCGGCACGTGTGTGGAGCCTTCGTGCCAGGAGTTCTTCCACCACATCCCGTGTTCGCCCATCAGCTCGCCGTGGTCCGAGGTGTAGACGATGACGGTGTTCGCGAGCAGGCCGTCGCGTTCGAGCGTGGCGAGCATGTCGCCGAGCAGCTCGTCGAGGTAGTCGCAGCAGGCGAGGTAGCCGGCACGGGCCTTCATCATTTCATCATGGTCGACCTCTTCGGTGCGGAAGCCCTTGGCCATGCCTTGGGTCATCGGGTGCTGCGCGGTGTCGCCGGTGCGGCCGACCTTCGGCTCGGTCACGCCCTCGGGCCAGTAACGATCGAAGTATCGCTTGGGCGCGGTCAGCGGGAAGTGTGGCCGGCTAAACGACGCACAGACGAACCAAGGCTGATCGGGGTGGGCGTGGGCGTGCTCGCGGAGGTAGCTGACGGTTTCGTACGCGGTCACGTGCTCCTGCAGCAGCGTTTCGGGGATCTGGGTGATGCCAGCGTCGGCGGTGCGGCTGCGCATGCGCAGGCCCGCGCCGCGGTCGGGCGGGGGGTCGGCCTGATGGCCGCAGTCGCCGGTGAGGTCGCCGTAGGGCCGCCGCTGGAACCCGACGAACTGCCTGTCGCCGCCCAGGTGCATCTTGCCGACCAGGCAGGTGGCGTAGCCGGCGTCGGCGAGCGTGCCCGCGATGGTCGGCCGCTCGCTGTTGAGCATGGACCAGTTTTCCCACCCGCCGCTGCGCATCGGGTCGCAACCGGTGAGCATGCAGATGCGCGATGGCGTGCAAAGCGGGACCTGGCAGTAGGCGTTCTCAAACGCGACGCCGCGCTGCGCCAAACCATCGAGCGTCGGCGTCCGCACCGGCTCGCCGAGGCCGGCGGGGTCCATGCGGCTCAGGCAGCGAAACGAGTGCTCATCAGAAAACAGAAACAGGATGTTGGGGCGATCAGGCATCCAGCCATTTAAGCGGACACACCACCCATGGGCAAACCAACCCAGCCCCACGCGCGACCGCACCAGCCAAATTGCGCTGCGTGATGTTGCTGTCAGGCCTTCTGGGTCGCGGGCTTCTTCTCACGCCCGAAACGGTCGATGAGCATCGTCACGGCAAAGCCGCCGGCGATCAAGCCGAGCACGCCGGCAACCTGCACCACGCTCGGTTCAAATAAACGCGTGGGGTAATCATCGGATACCACCGCACGCCCCGTATCTTGAAAGATCGGTTCACCCGCCGCATCCATGATCACGTGCTGGTTCTTGATTTTCACCGGCACGAATTCCTTCCCCTCGTGCGACTTATAGCAAAGCACCCCGTCATGCAGAAGCAGGATGGTTCGGTCGAGTCGTTCACCGGGGACCGGTTTCACCGGTTCCTGAAACGGATACAACCCCACCACCGCGCCCAGCAACAGGCCCTGAAGCACGCCGAGCGTCGGCCGCTCGTACTTGGAAAGCAGCCACTTGAGCACGTTGCTGACCACGACGATGCCGACGACGACGCCGAGGCCGACCGGCAGGATGATCCCCCCGCCGACCGACAGCAGCGCCGCGGTGTCGCCGGCGCTGGCCGCGTCCTTGAAGTCGCTGATCCCGGCGAGGATGGGGACATACACGCCCAGCACCAGCAGCAGGTAGCCGCCGCTGACCCCCGGCAGGATCATGGCCGAGGCACCCGCGACGCCGGCCAGGAGCATAAAGATAAATCCGCTGCGGTCGGCGGCGTTCGTGCCCTGCATCTGGACAGACGCCAGCGCCGCCATGCCGGCGAATCCCGCGGCCACGCCGATCCAGGCCGCGCGGTTCATCCCCCCCGCCGTGCGGATCAGCCGCCCCACCACCGGCACGCCGCCGAGCGTGAGCCCGATGAACAGGCTGTACATGATCCACCGCTGATGGACGACCAGTTCCTTCACCGGCCCGGCGAGGCCGACCACCGCGACAGCCGCGGCCAGCACGACCGACCCGAGCACGACCAGCGACGCCTTGCGGAACTTGAGCGTGGTCAGCTCACCGATCGCCGCGATGAAGCGCGGATAGACGCCCGCAGCCAGCAGCATCGTCCCGCCGCTGATGCCCGGCACGAGGTTGGCCAGACCCATGAGGATGCCGCCGATCCCGCCGCGGATCGCGAGCAGGGGCAGGGGCACTTCCGGGGGCGGCGGGTTTTCGAGGACGGCGGGCTGGGGGGCGTCCGTGGCGGGGGCGTGGGGTTGGGTGTCGGCTTGGGTCATTGGAAGGATTATCGGTGAACGGCAGGGATGTGCCAGCAAGGAAGCATGAGGTGACCCCGCCGCAACTCGCCGACCTGCCGGTCGTCTCGCAGCGGCGGGCCTGGGGATTGGGGATTGCGAAAACGTCACGCGACGCTAACTTGATGGCCGACACATCTTTGGGACATCGATCCACACAGGGGCGACACGGATGAGCGACCTGACGCGACGCAGAGAGAACTGGGGCACGCGGATCGGGGTGATCCTCGCGGTGGCCGGCTCGGCGGTGGGGCTGGGCAACTTCCTGCGGTTCCCCGGACTCGCGGCGCAGTACGAGGGCGGGGCGTTCATGATCCCCTACTTCATCGCGTTGTTCGTGCTGGGCCTGCCGCTGGCCTGGGGCGAGTGGGCGATGGGGCGCTACGGCGGGGCGCGGGGGTTCAACTCCTCGCCGGGCATCTACCGCTCGATCTGGAAGACCAAGGCCGCGCCTTACTTCGGCGTGCTGGGCATGATCGTGCCGGTGATTATCTACATGTACTACGTGCTGATCGAGAGCTGGTGCCTCGGGTACGCGTTTTATTACCTCAACGGCACGATGGCGGAGGTCGGCCTGGCGGCGCGGGCCGCGGCACCCGAGGGCAGCACCATCTCGGGCGCGCCGTTCAAGGAGTTCCTCTACGGATTCATCGGCGCGGAGGCCAACGCCTCGGCGTTCCAGGGCGCGGGGCTGGGGTTCCTCGCCTTCTGCTTCGTGCTCAACTTCACGCTGATCTATCGCGGCCTGAACAAGGGCATCGAGAAGTTCTGCCTGATCGCCATGCCGGCGCTGATCGCCTGTGCGTTCCTCGTGCTGCTGCGCGTGCTCACGCTGCCGGCGCACGAAGGCCGCACCGTCGCCGACGGCCTGGGCTTCATGTGGAACCCGCGCGGCGGGGGCGACCAGTTCGTCAGCGGGTTCATCAACTCGCTGCTCACGCCCAAGATGTGGCTCGACGCCACCGGGCAGATCTTCTTCTCCCTCTCCGTTGGCTTCGGCATCATCATCACCTACTCCAGCTACCTGCGCAAGGACGACGACATCGCGCTGTCGGGCCTCTCATCCGCGGCGGGCAACGAGTTCTGCGAGGTGGCGCTGGGCGGGATGATCACCATCCCCGCCGCGTTCATCTTCCTCGGGCTGGCGGTGACCGATTCGGTCGGCTCGGCGTTCGGGCTCGGGTTCCTCACCCTGCCGATGGTCTTCGAGCAGATGCCGATGGGCCATACCGTCGGGTTCCTGTTCTTCTTCCTGCTCTTCCTCGCGGCCGTGACCAGTTCGCTGTCGATGCTCCAACCCGCCATCGCGCTGCTCGAAGAGGGGCTGGGCGTCAACCGCAAGGCGTCGGTCGCGATGCTCGGGTTCATCACCCTCATCGGCGCGCTGTTTGTCCTCTACTTCTCCGCCGGCACCGTCGCGCTCGACACCTTCGATACCTGGGTCGGCACGCTGTGCATCTACCTGCTGGCGATGTTCCAGACCATCCTCTTCGGCTGGGCGCTGGGTTCCAAACGCGGCATGGAAGAGCTGGATCGCGGCGCGGCGATCCGCGTGCCCCGGGCGGTGGGCTTCATCCTCAAGTGGGTCGCACCGATCTACCTGCTGGTGATCTTCATCGCGTTCATCATCGGTGAGATCAACAAGGGTGCCGATAGTTACTTCGCACGCGTCGCCACCGATCACGTCGTCGCGATGAGCGTCGGGTTCATCGTGCTGGTGATGGTGTTTTTCCTGCTGGTGATCGCGCAGGCGGTCAAGCGCTGGCAGAAGCTCGAAGCCGCTGCGGTGGGCGGGGAGGTGTCGGCATGATGCACGTGATCCCCCTGCTCGCCAAAGCCACGGAATCCGTCGGCCTCACCGTCGGCGGCTGGGTGACGATGCTGCTGTCGGTCGGCTTTGTCACCGGCCTGCTCGCGTGGTGCATCTACAAGGTGCTCACCACCCCCGGCGAGACCGAACACCTGCACAGTCAGGTGGATATCGCCACGCCCGACGTCGAAG
>CAZTLX010000212.1:0-7301 GCA_964614575.1 uncultured Phycisphaeraceae bacterium
CCGCTTGGCAGTGTTAGCAAACCGCGATATAGTCCCGCTTTGACCACCGGCCCGGGCTTGTCCCGATGGCCACGAACAGGAGACGCTCCGATGCCGATGGATGTAAAAGAAGTTGAAGAAAAGGTGATTTCGATCGTCTCGAAGCAGATGGGCGTGGATGAGAGCAAGATCACGCGCGAGACGAGCTTTGTAAACGACCTCAACGCCGACAGCCTCGACACCGTCGAGCTGGTGATGGAGTTCGAGGACGAATTCGAGACCTCGATCCCCGACGAAGAAGCCGAGAAGATTCAGACCGTCGGCCAGGCGATCGATTTCATCGTCAGCCACGAAAAGAATCAGTAAGCCGACCCCTTGCCCCGGGACCGGCCGCCGCCCGCGCCCCCGATGGGGCCGGGTTGGCCTGCTGCCGATTCCCCCTGTACCTCAATCGCCATGAGTCAACGCCGCGTCGTCATCACCGGCCTGGGCCTGGTCACCAGCCACGGCCTGGTTGTGAATCAGGTCTTCGAAGACCTGCTGCGCGGTCGCAGCGGCATCGCGCTGATCACCAAGTTCGACACCTCCGACTTCCAGGTGAAGATCGGCGGGCAGGTTCAGAACTGGGACGGCCCGCCCAACCTCGACCCGATGGAACGCAAGAAGGCGACCAAGCGCTTCGACCGCTTCGTCCAGTTCGCCCTCAACGCCGCCATCGACGCCGTCAACGACTCGGGCCTCGACTTCGCCAAGGAAGACCCCTGGCGCTGCGGGTCGATCATCGGCACGGGCGTCGGCGGCATGGAGGAATTCGCCGAGGGGCACCAGAAGCTGCTGGAGAAAGGCCCCAGCCGCGTCAGCCCCTTCATGGTCCCCAAGCTCATGTGCAACGCCGGGGCCGGCAACGTGTCGATCCACTACGGCCTCAAGGGCCCCAACTCCGCCGTCGCCACCGCCTGCGCTTCCGCGGCCCACGCCATCGGCGAGGCCGCCGAGTGCATCCGCCACAACGTCGCCGACGTCATGATCACCGGCGGCTCCGAGGCCGCGCTCACCCGCCTCGGCCTCGCCTGCTTCCAGTCGCTCAAGGCCTTGTCCCACCGCAACGACGCGCCCGAGAAGGCCTCACGACCCTTCGATGAAGACCGCGACGGGTTCATCCTCGCCGAGGGTGCCGGCATCCTCGTGGTCGAGGAACTCGAACACGCCAAGGCCCGCGGGGCCAACATCTACGCCGAGCTGCTCGGCTTCGGGCAGTCGGCCGACGGCACGCACATCACCGCCCCCGACGAGCAGGGCCGCGGCGCGTCCTACGCCATGAACACCGCTCTCAAGAACGCCGGCCTCAACGCCTCGCAGATCGACTACGTCAACGCCCACGGCACCAGCACCCCGCTGGGCGACCTCGCCGAGACCCGTGCCATCAAACTCACCTTCGGCGACCACGCGAAGAAAGTCCCCATCTCCTCCACCAAGTCCATGACCGGCCACACGCTCGGGGCCTCCGGCGGCATCGAGGCGGTCATCACCGCCAAGACCATCCAGACCCGCCAGATCGCCCCGACGATCAACCTCGAAAACCCCTCCGCCGAGTGCGACCTGGACTACGTGCCCAACACCGCCCGCGAGGCAGACGTCAAATACGCCATGTCCAACAGCTTCGGCTTCGGCGGCCACAACGTCTCCCTCGTCATGGGCAAGCTCTAAAACCGCCTCCCCCCAACCCCGCCCATGCGCAGCATCTACCGGGGGGCGGAGCTTGGGCGGGATACGGGTGGATTATTCTCAAAACGCCTCTGGCCCCCGTGGGTTCGTTCTGCAATAATGTAGGCAGACTTATCGTTCCCCTCATGCGATACCCCCCATGCCCTACGCCCTCCCCAACCTCGCCCTCATCGGACCGATCGGCTGGCCCGAGCTGGTCATCCTCGGCATCCTCGGCGTGCTGATCTTCGGCAAACGTTTGCCCGAGGTCGGCAAGTCCATCGGCAAGGGCATCGTCGAATTCAAAAAAGGCCTCCAGGGCATCAACGACGACGTGGACAACGCCACGCAGGATTCCAAGCGCCTCGAAAAGCCCGACGCCTCCATGTCCACCGAAGCCAACGCCAAAACCGAAGCCGGCCAACCCAACGCCTCCTGACCCCAGCCCCCTCAAGCCCGCCCATGCGTCGCATCTGCCGGGGGCGGAGCTTGGACGGGATAAGCAAATGTCCTCCCCACCGCTTGGAACCCCCGCCGTTCCGTGGTATTGTTTGACCTTCGGGCGATTAGCTCAGCTGGCTAGAGCGCACGCTTCACACGCGTGAGGTCACAGGTTCAAGTCCTGTATCGCCCACTTTACCTTTTGCGTTATCCGGGATCGCGGCAGATAAGTCGTTCGACGGCGGGAGTTTTGTCATGAGCCAAAAGCAGGGAGCCGAGCAGGAGCGTGAGCCGGGCGTCGCGGTGGCGGAGGCCCCGCCTCAGCGGAAGCCCAGGCCCGCGCCGCCGAAGCAGGACAAGCTGCCGCCGTTCAACGTCGTGCTGCACAACGACGAGGTGAACAGCATGGAGCACGTGATCAAGACGATCCTCGTGCTTACGCCGCTGACGCTGGAGGTGGCGATCCGGAAGATGCTCGAAGCACACGCGCGCAAGCGGTCACTGCTGCTGACCACGCACAAGGAGCGGGCGGAGCTGTACCGCGATCAGTTCAAGAGCCGAAAGCTGACGGTGACGATCGAGCCGGCGGTCTCGTGAGGTGAATCGCCGCTTACCGCTTGCCGATTGCGGCTTGCGGCTTCGCGATCCGGTCGTACGACTGCGCGGCGATGGTTTGGCGGGACCGGCCGCGCATCAGGGGTCGTCGGCATCGACCACCCCTGCGTTTTCCAGGAACGCTCGGACATCCTCCCAGAAGCGATCTTCATTGAGCAGGCCGGGGAAGTCGTTGTGGCCGGTGTCGGGGTAGGTGATGAGCGTGGAGCCGGGGGTGAGTTGGTGGAGTTTTTCGCTGTGGTTTCGGGTGATGATCGCGTCGTCCTCGCCGTGGAAAAGGAGGACGGGGCAGGATAGTTTCGGCAGGACGTCCTTGGTGCGGAAGGGGTTGCGGACCAGCAGCGGCGGGACGCCGTAGCGCCACGCGAACGCGCCGGTGTGGGTGATGGTGGATTCGAGGAGCATTGCGCGGGGCTCGCGTTTAGCCGCGACCTGCGCCGCGATGGCCCCGCCGATGGATCGGCCGTGGAGGATGAGGCGTTGGGGGTCCAGGCCGTCGCGGGTGTCGAAGGCGAGATCGATGAAGTGCAGGCCGTCGTCGGTGAGCGTGCGCTGGGAGGGCGAGCCATCGCTGTGCCCGTAGCCGCGGTACTCGATCAGCAGCGTGGCGACGCCGAGCCGTTCGTAAGCATTGACGATGCGTTGTTGGTGGTCGATCAGCTCGGCGTTGCCGTGGAAATACGCGACCAGCGGCACGGGCGCGTCGGCGCTGGCGTTCGCCGGCACAAACAGCCACGCCACCGCCTTTTCGCCGGCGGGCAGCTCGCGCTGCAGCACCACCGCGTCGCTGCGCCACGGCCCTGCGCCTGGCTGCCCGGCAAAGCCCGCGGGGAACATCATCTTGTTCTGCAGAAAAAACAGCGCCCCGCACCAGACCAGATAAATCAGCAGCACATAGATCATGGCGCGTTGCCACCACTTGAATCGGTGCTTCGGTCGGGAAGGGTCGTTGGTCATGAACCAGTCATTTTATCGCGGAGACTCGGTGGGCGCGGAGGGAAGGCTTTTTAACCACAGATTTCACAGATGACGCAGATTCTGATCGGCCACAAGAAGGCACAGAAGGCACAAAATAGAGTTGGGAAAACTTCTTCTTTTGTGCCTTCTTTGCCTTCTTGTGGCTAACTTGTCTTCATATCTGCGTCATCTGTGAAATCTGTGGTTAACTTGACTTGTTCTCCGCGTCCTCCGCGATCAAACCTGAGCCACTTACACCCGGAAGATCGCGCCGAGTTTCTTGCCCATCAGGACGCTGGCGCCCACCAGCGTGATGGTCAGCAGGGCCATGCCCCAGACGCCCATCGCGCTGGCGATCGCCTGCCCGTCGCCTAAACGGTTGTACAGCGACCAGATCGCCTTGGTCACCGGGTAGTGCGGCTCCTTGGTCGCGAGGATCAGCGAGTCGCTGACCTCGAGCATCGCGAAGCTGAAGACGAGGATGCCGCCGGCGATCAGGTTGGCCATGATCAGCGGCACGACCACGCGGCGGATCGCCAGCAGCGGCGAGGCACCCAGATTCAACGCCGCCTCTTCCAGCTCGCCCGAGGTCTGCTCCAGCCCGGCCGAGGCGCTGCGCAGGATGTACGGCAGCCGACGGATCGTGTACGCGATCACCAGGAACAATAGCGGGTTGGGGTTCTGACCCAACACCTGAAACACCGACGCCACCCCCGGCATATCCAGCGATTCATCAAAGAACCGATAAAGCTGCGGGAACGGCCAGTTCAGGCTCATCGCGACGTAGCCGAACGCCATCACCAGCCCCGGCACGGCCAGCGGCAGCATGCCCAGCGAGTCGAGCAGGAACCCGCCTTTGATCCGCACGCGCACCACGAGGTACGCGATCGCCAGCCCCAGCAACACGCACAGCACCATCGCGATGCCGGCGTAGAGCAGGCTGTTGGCGATCGAGCCGACCGCCATCGGGTGCGACAGCGCGCCCTCATAATGCTCCAGCGTCAATGCGCGTGGCAGGACGCTGCGGTACCACGTGCCGTGGCCCTCGACGGAGGCGATGATCACCCCCAGGTGCGGGAGGATGGCCAGCAGCGTGACGCCGAGGAAGAGCGACAGCGCGCCGATCGCCGGCAGGCCGCGCAGCTTCTGGATCGTCACCGCCGCGGTCGCCTTGCCCTGCATCGCATAGGCCCGCCCGCCGAACGCCAGCTTGCCCAGCGCGTAGAGCGCCACCGCGACGGCGAGCATCACCACCACCAGCGCGTACGGCCGGGGGTTGTCCGACACCTCGTTGATGCCCCAGAACACCTGCACCGGGGTGACGGTGTAGTAGTCGAACATCAGCGGCGTGCCCAGCTCGGTGAACGACCAGATGAACACGATCGTCGCGCCCGCGAACACCCCCGGAAGGATGAGCGGCAGCGTGCATTTGAAGAAGCGGCGGGCGCGCGACGCGCCGAGGTTCTGCGCCGCTTCGTCGAGGGAGGGGTCGAGGTTGGCCAGCGCGGCGGTGACGTTGAGGTAAAGGATCGGATAGAGGTGCAGGGCTTCCATGATGACGATCGCGACCAGCCGCGGATCGATCAGCGGCAGCCAGCCGAAGCCCTCGCCCGCGAGCCAGTCTATCCCCGGCTGATTCGGGTCGAGGATGCCGATGTGGCCGAGGAAGGCGTTAAGCGCCCCGAACTTGCCGAGGATCGCCCGCAGGCCGATCGCGCCGACGAACGGCGGGAGGATCAGCGGCACCAGCACCAGCGCGCTGATCGCCGCTTTGCCGGGGAACTCGTAGCGGGCGGCGATCACCGCCATGGGCATGGTGATGATCAGGCACAGCGCGGTGGTGAACACGGCGATGATCAGCGAGTTGCCCAGCCCCGCGAGGTAGTTGCCATCCCGCAGCACGCCGATGTCGGAGATGAAATACTTGGCGGTGAACGCGCCGGTCTCGCTATCGACAAACGCCCCCTTCACCGTCAGCAGGATCGGCCAGACCAGGAACAGCAGCAGGATGGTCAGGATCAGCGCAAAGAGGCTGTAGCGGTACGCGGTGCGGACGGTGTGGTGCGACGCGGCCATCGCGGCACACGATACCGCATCGACCCCCGGCCGGCACGGCGGATCGTGAGCGTTGGGTTAGCGAACCGTCGGGTTGTCGGCCGGCCTCCGCGGACACGTCGGTTACGCCTAGCCGCGAGCGGCATCGCCCCTCACGCCGCCTCGGCCTCGTCCGCCTCGGCTTCGACCTCGACCGCACCCTCAACCTGCGCCGGCACGACCAGCACCGGCCGGGCGATCTTTTTGAGTACGCCGGCGGTGACCGAGCCCATCAGCAGGTGGTACAGCGCCCCGTGGCCGTGGCTGCCCATGACCAGCATCCGGGCGTTGTGCTGCTCCGCCTGCTCGACGATGCGTTCGATCACCAGCCCGTGGTCGTAGGAGACCTCGACCTGCCGATCGGGCGCCTTCACGCGTCTGGCCCAGCGCTGCAACTCCTGATACGCGGGGCGCTGCTCGACGGGCGTCACCGTCGTCCCCACGGTGGCGGTGCCGGCGTAGCCCATATCAAACGCGACGTAGTCCGGCTCCAGCGGCTCCACGTGCAGCAGCACGATCTTGGCGTGCAACGCCTCGGCCAGGCGATCAGCTTCATCGAGGACCGGGATGGACGTGTCCGAAAAATCGATGCATGCGAGGATCGGTTTCATGGCAGAAACTCCTTTCGCAACCTCATTGTACCCCGCCGTGGCGTCCGCCCGAAGCGTTTTCCGTGCCCGAAGACGCAGCAACCTATACTGTCCGCCTCACGGCTTGGAAGATCGAAACGGAGCTACGCATCATGCAGCAGTCCCTGGTGTTAACGGTGATCGGCCCCGACCGCACCGGGTTGGTCGAGGCCTTGGCGCAAGCCGCGGCGGCGCACGGGGGCAACTGGCTCGAGTCGCGGATGGTCCGCCTGGCCGGTCAGTTCGCCGGCGTGGTGCATCTGCACGTGCCCGATGCCGAGGTGGCCGCGGCCGCGGCGGCGCTGCGCGACCTCAGCGAGCGCGGGTTGACGGTCATGGTCCACCGCGTCGACACCCCGCCCGCCGACCCCTCGGCCAAACGATTGACGCTGGACCTGCTGGGCCACGACCGGCCGGGCATCGTCCGCGAGGTCTCCCACGCCTTGGCCGAGGCGGGCGTGAGCGTGGTCGAACTGGAGACCCAGTGCTTCAGCGCCCCGATGAGCGGCGAGCCGATGTTCAAGGCCGTCGCCAGCCTCGACGCCCCGGCCGACCTCGATCTGGATCAGCTTGATGCCGCGCTCGACGCCATCGCCGAAAGGCTGCAGATAGAAATCGACGTCGCCCCCGAAGCAGCCGCTTCCTAAACCGAGTCCCCGCGGTCAGCGCACCGCGCAGCGAGCCGCCGCGTCGAAACGATCCCCACATCGCGACACACCAAACGCTCGGCCTCTTGATCATCAAAGTCGACCATCGAGCCTGCCCGGAAAACTTGATCCAGCCTGAGTGAGAGTCTCAACTGGCCGTGCTCGCCAAGGAGATTTCGCTGTCAGGCAAGAAACGAGTTCGTCACAGTCCGAAGCAGATCGTCGAAGTTGCAGG
>CAZTLX010000213.1:0-224 GCA_964614575.1 uncultured Phycisphaeraceae bacterium
ATGCGCCGGGCGAGCTGGCGCGTGAGGTCGCGGATGGCGTCGAGCGTCGCGGCGTCGAGCCGGGCCTCGACGGGCGCCCGCTTCGTGTCGTCCCCCCCGCCCGCCTCCCGGGGGCCGGGGCGGGGGGTCATCGCGTCGCGGATGCCGGTGAGCCCGTGCGCGAACGCGGCCATCTGCTCGGCGAGGGGCGCGAGGTCAAGGCGCACCGGCTCGGGCGCGGCGGG